>CAZJMY010000910.1:0-8913 GCA_964546845.1 uncultured Myxococcales bacterium
TTGCCGTTGCGGGGATCGCCCGCCCTGGCGCAGATCGGAGGGCGTAGCACCGGTCATCTTGTCATTTCACTCCAGCAGCTTCATCGGCGGGAATCAAGCCGCGCTGGGCCAGCTCGTGCATTCTTGGCGGATAAGAGGCGGCGCCGCCCCACATGGGAGGGAACCGGCGGGAAACCCCGTCATGTGCGTGGGCGGGTGCGGCAAGGCCGCGCTCTGGCGTCAAAAATCGGGCCGGGTATAATCGCCCTTCTCTTTTTCGGGAGTGGAACGCGAATGACCAGAGCTTATGTAATGACCGGTCACGCCCTGACGACTGTCGCACTTGTGGCGCTTTTCGGCTGCGCCGGCGTCAAGCAGAGCGGGACCCAGACGGGCAGTGGCGGCTCCAGCACCTCGGGCGCGGGCGGCAGCACGGGCCGCGGCGGCTCCAGCAGCACCGGTACGGGCGGGACCATCACGCCGACCGGCTGCATCGGGCAGTGCACCGACTTCGAGAACACCCCCTCCAACCCGAACCCGATGTTCGACCAGGGCGTCAGCTCCGATATCGGCACGAGGTTCGGCAATCCCACCGGGAACCCGCCGTGTGTGAGCGAGCCCGAAGACGGGGCCCTTTACCCGAACAACTGGGCGCCGCTGCGCGTGCGTGTGCCTGGCAACACGGGGAACATGAAGATCACCCTCCACGCCGACATGGAGTCGACAGACATGGTCGCCTACTCGGCGCCGGGCGAGACGTGGACGATGCCCAAACCGCTGTGGGCGAGCCTCGGCTCGCACATCGTGGAGCAAGACATCACGGTCACCGTCCAGACCATGGGCGGCGGCGCGGCGAAGGTGAAGTTCCAGATCGCCGCGGTCGGCGCGGGCGGTAGCATGGTGTTCTGGTCGGCCGATCCGAAGCAATCCAACAAGATGAGCATCGAGGCCATGACCACCAATCAGGCCTCGCTGGTCAACGATTCCTACCTCTCGGGCTTCACGGTCGGCGACGTCGGCACGACCAAGGCGCTGACCATCGATCAGGTCCAGCAGTACGTGTTGACCAACGACCAGCACAACACGCGTAACTCGCGCTGCATCGGGTGTCACGTCGGCACGCCGGACGGCAGCTACGTGGCGTTCGTCGATGCCTGGCCCTGGCCGGCCGTGCTCGCGAACGTCTCGCCCGATCCCGCGCTGCACGGGCAGGCGCTACCGAACTACCTGGGCTGCCACACGACCAATTTCACGATGGCGTGCCCCACGACCGCCGGAGCGACCGGCATTCCGACGACGATCCAGTATGCGTGGGGCGGACCCATGGCCTTCTCGAAGGCGCACTGGGCGGATCCCGCCACGTCAGGCGAGCGGATCGGGATCATGGCGAGCCAGATGGTCGACTTCAACAACCCGTACGCTCAGGACAACGCCTATCCGGGCCAGCTGATGTGGATCGATTTCAATTCGACAGCCACGTCGATGGCCAACAACGGATTGCAGGTGCCCGTCAAGGGGACCGCATACGGCTACCTCGCGACCGGCGACACGACGCCGCCCAAGAAGGCCGCCGGGTTCCCCAACTGGAGCGCGGACGGCAATACGGTCGTCTATGTCTCGGCGGCCTGCCCCAACCCGGGCCAGTCGAACCCCAACGGTACGGTCGGCCAGGGCTGCGGAAGTCAGGACGGCCGTCTCGCCAGCGGGCCGTCGGACATTTACCAGGTCCCGTACAACAACAAGGCGGGTGGCACGGCGGCGCCCGTCCCGGGCGCGTCCAGCTCGTCGCTGGACGAGTACTATCCCGCGCTCTCGCCCGACCAGAGTTTCCTGGCGTTCACGGCGGTCCCCAGCCCGGGTTATCTGTACGCGAACAAGAGCGCCGAGATGTACGTGACGCCGTTCGGGAGCGCGCCCGGCGCCGGCGCGGATGCCAAGGCCGTCAGGTTGACGGCAAACGATCCGCCCGCGTGTACCGGCAAGAAGAGCCCCGGGATCAACAACCACTGGCCGCGCTGGTCCCCGACCGTCGGGTCGAGCGGACAGAAGACCTATTACTGGCTCATCTTCTCATCGAACCGCTACGGCACGCCGCCGCAGCCCGATGCGACCGGCCACCCGGTCGAGGTGTCCCAGCTCTACATCACGGCGGTCGTCGTGTCGGGTGAGTTCCACCAGGTCGCGACCTACCCGGCCATCTACCTTTACAATCAGGACAGTTCGCGCCTGAACACGACGCCCGCGTGGCAAGACTTCAACATTCCCATCGTCATCGACAAACCCTGAGCAGGCTGGCGATCCTGGCGGCGGCCGTCGGTCCCGGGTCCGGGGCGGCCGTCGCGCTCGGGGTGGCCGCGCCGCCCCCAGGCCAGCCGGTCGCGCCGTCGGGCGAGCCGGTGGCGATTGCGCTGGCGCGGTGGGAGCTGCGGGCGGTGGGCGGGCCGCCCGGGTACGGCGACTGGATGCCGGCGGTGGTTCCCGGGTGCGTCCACACCGACCTCCTGCGCGCGGGGAAGATCCCCGACCCGTTCGCCGGCACCAACGAGAAGCAGCTCCAGTGGATCGAGCACACGGACTGGGAGTACCGGACCAGCCTGGACGCCGACGCCGCGTTGCTGCGGCACGACCACGTCGAGCTCGTCTTCCACGGGCTGGACACGTACGCCGAGGTGACGGTCAACGGCGCGCGCGTGCTGTCGGCCGACAACATGTTCCGGTCGTGGCGCGCCGACATCAAGAGCCACCTCAAGGCCGGCTCCAACGGGATCGTGGTCCACTTCCGGTCGCCGATCGCCGCGGTCAAGCCGGCGTACGACCGCCTGGGGTACACGCTGCCCGCGATCAACGACCAGGCGAAAGAGATGGTCAGCATGTTCACGCGCAAGGCGCCCTACCACTACGGGTGGGACTGGGGGCCGCGCTTCGTGACCAGCGGCATCTGGCGGCCCGCGACGCTGGAGGCCTGGGACGCCGCGCGCCTCGACGACGTGCAGGTGTTCCAGCGCGGCCTGGACGACGCGCAGGCGCGGCTGGAGATCGCGACGGTGATCAGCGCCGCGCGCGCCGGACACGCGCAGGTCACGGTCAGCCTGCCGGACGGCACGGTGCTGGCCCAGGGCGAGCGCGCGCTGCAAAAGGGGCGCAACGAGCTCCGCCTGGAGGCGGTGATCGCCAAGCCCGAACGCTGGTGGCCGGCCGGCCTGGGGGCGCAGAAGCTGTACACGCTGCGCACGGCGCTGGCCGTCGACGGCGTCGCGCGCGGGCAGCGCCAGACGCGCGTCGGCCTGCGCACGCTGGAGGTGGTGAGCAAGCACGATGCCGCCGGCAAGAGCTTCACGGTCGTCGTCAACGGCGCGCCCGTGTTCATGAAGGGCGCCAACTGGATTCCGGCCGACAGCTTCGTCGATCGCGAGACGCCGGCCCGGCGGCGCGCGCTGCTGGGCTCGGCGGCGGCCGCCAACATGAACATGGTCCGCGTCTGGGGCGGGGGGATCTACGAGGACGACGACTTCTACGACACGTGCGACGAGCTGGGCCTGCTGGTCTGGCAGGACTTCATGTTCGCCTGCAGCATGTACCCCGGGGACGCCGCGTTCCTGGAGAACGTGCGGCAGGAGGCGATCGAGAACGTCCGGCGGCTGCGCAACCACCCGTCGCTGGCGCTGTGGGCCGGCAACAACGAGATCGAGGCCGCCTGGCAGCAGTGGGGCTGGCAGCTGAAGTTCCACCTGTCGAAGACCGCGCAGCAGACGATCTGGAACGACTACAAGCGCGTCTTCCACGACATCCTGCCCAAGGTCGTGGCCGAGCAGGACCCGGGGCGCTTCTACACGCGGTCGACGCCCAGCGCGAACGAGGACGGGGTGGCGCCCGGCAAGATGGGCTGGGGCGACGCGCACTTCTGGGGCGTGTGGCACGCGTCGTCGCCGTACGAGGAGTACGCCGACAACGTCTCGCGCTTCATGAGCGAGTACGGGTTCCAGTCGTTCCCGCTGCTGGAGAGCGTGGCCCGCTACGCGCCTCCGTCGGAGTGGCGGATCGACTCGCCCGTGATGCTGAGCCACCAGCGCCACCCGCGCGGCAACGCGCTCGTGAAGACGTACATGGATCGCGAGTTCCGGTCGCCCAAGGACTTCGCCTCGTTCCTGTACCTGTCGCAGGTGCTGCAGGCCCGCGTGATCCAGTTCGGCGCCGAAGCGCACCGGCGCCGGATGCCCTACAACATGGGCAGCCTCTACTGGCAGCTGGACGACTGCTGGCCCGTCGCCTCGTGGTCCAGCATCGACTACTACGGCCGCTGGAAGGCGCTGCAGTACGCGGCCAAGCGGTTCTTCGCGCCCGTGCTGGTCAGCCCCGCCGACGAGAATGGCAACCTGCGCGTGTACCTGGTGTCGGACCGCCGCACCGACGTCTCGGCGCACCTGGTGCTGCGCGTGGTCGACCTGGACGGCGGCGGCGACCGCTGGCGGTTCGAGCGCGACGTCACCGTGCGCGCCCTGGCCAGCGAGGCGCAGTTCCAGGCCTGGAAGCGCGACATTCTGAAGGGCCTCGACCCGACGCGCGTGGTGCTGGTGACGGAGCTGACCGACCGCGCGACCGGCGCGATGCTGTCGCGGAACCTGTTCTACTTCATGAAGCCGCGCGACCTGGCGCTTCCGTCGCCCGAGCTGGCCGTCAGCGTCGCCCCGCACGCGGGGGGCGCGACGGTGAAGGTGACCGCTCGCAAGTTCGCCCGGGCGGTGTGGCTGTCCAGCTCCAGCGCGGACGGTTTCTTCGCCGACAACTTCTTCGATCTGCTGCCCGGTGAATCGGTGACGGTGGAATGGACGCCCGCCGCAGGCAGTCCGCCTGACGCCCCGGTGCGGCTTTCGTCCGGCCTGCATGTGACCAGCGTTCGCGATACATATTAGGGCCATGGCATACCGAATCAGGCGGCGCGAGCCGGTCGGCAAAGGCTTGCGCCGAATCGTCAGCGAGCAGATCCGGAAAGCCGAGCGCGCCGCGCGCGACCGCGCCGGCCCGCAAGAGGACCGCGTCCACGACGTGCGCACCCGGCTCAAGCGGTCACGCGCGGTGCTCGCGCTGATCCGGGCGGGCAGCAGCGATCACGTGCGGCGCGACGACCGGCGCCTGCGCGACGTCGCGCGCGTCCTGTCCCGCCCGCGCGATCTGGCCGTGCAGGCGCACACGTTCCGGCTGCTGGAGACCCGCCTGCAGTCGGAGGTGCCGCCGCGGCTGCTGGCCGGTCTATCCGCCGTCGAGCGCCGGGTCCGCCGCGGGTTGCGGCCGGACGAGGTCGAGCGCGACCTGCGCCGGGCGGCCAGGATGTTGCGCCAGGTACGGCGGCGGCTGGGCCGCTGGCACGTCGCGCACGGACGCCGGGCGATCAGCGCCGGCATCACCCGCATGTATCGCAAGGCGCGCGCGGGCCTGGAGGCGGTCCACGCCGACCCCTCGCCCGAGCGGTTTCACGAGTGGCGCAAGCAGGTGAAGGCGCTCTCGAACCAGCTGCGCCTGATCCGCGAGGCCATCCCCGAGCTGACGACCACGCTGATGCCCAAGATCGAGAATCTGGGCGAGCTGCTGGGCGAGGTGCACGACCTGCACTGCGCGCACGCGACGGCGGAGATGCACCCCCGTTCTTTCGGCCGGGCCGAGGACGGCCAGGCGGTCCTGGCCGCCGTCGAGGAGCGCCGGGGCGCGCTGGAGCGCGAGGCGCTCGCGCTGGCGGAGACCGTGTTTTCGGGACGCGCCCGCGACGTGCGCGCGCTGATCAAGACCGGCTGGCGGACCTGGCGCCGCGGCGAGCGGCCCGCCTCCGAGACCGCCGAGACGCCGCCCCCGACGATGCACTAGCTGGGGCCGCGTCTCACCACGTGAGGCCGTACCCGTAGGGAAACAGCGGGTCGTACGGCGCGTCGCCGACGTTGATCGGGATCTGCGTCATCGACCGCGGCCACGAGCAGGGAAGCTTCCCCACCGGCTTGGCGGCGCCGACCAGCACGTCGGCCACCCCCGCCCCCTCGGTGCCCGGCAGCCAGGCGACGACGACGGCGCTCGCGCTGTCCAGCACGTCGTCGAGGATCAGCGGGCGGCCGGCCAGCAGCACCACGACCAGCGGCTTGCCGGCCTGCCTGGTGGCGGCGATCAACGCGCGGTCGTCGGACGGCAGCTCCAGCTTGACGCGGTCTCCGCTCCCCTCGGCGTAGGGGTCTTCCCCCACGACCGCGACGATCAGATCGGCCCGCGCCGCGCCGGCCGCGTCGGTCGAAAAGTCGAGCCGCCCCGCGCCCAGCGCCTGCTCCAGCGCGGCGCGGATCGTCGTGCCCGTCGTCCACGTGCCGCGGTGTCCTTTCCAGCCGACCGACCAGCCGCCGCACTGGACGCCCAGGTCGTCGGCGCGGAACCCACAGAGGTGGACGCGCGCGCCTGCACGGATCGGCAGGGCCGCGCGCTCGTTCTTCAGGATCACCACGCTCTGTCGCACCGCCTCGCGCGCGACGGCGCGATGCTCGGGCGAGCCGACGGCCGCTGTCAGCGCCCGGTCGGCGAACGGCCGCTCCCACAGCCGGAAGCGGGCCTTTTGCTTCAGGATGCGGCGGACGGCGTCGTCGATGCGCGCCGTCGTGATGCGTCCGGCGGCGACCAGCGCCTTCAGGCCCGCGATGAACGCGCGGTAGCGGATCGGCACCATGATCATGTCGACGCCGGCGTTGACGGCGCGTTCGATGTCGGCCGTGTAGTCGGTCGACATCTTGTCGATGGCGGCCCAGTCACTGACCACGAACCCGTTGAACCCGAGCTCGCCCTTGAGGACGTCCGTGATCAAGCGGGCGTTTCCGTGCATGGGCGTGCCGTTCCAGCTGGAGTACGAAACCATCACGCTGCCGACGCCGGCCTTGACGGCGGCCGCGTAGCCGGGCAGGTGCAGCCGGCGCAGCTCGTCTTCGGGGATGCGCGTGTCGCCCTGGTCCTTGCCGTGGAAGGTGCCGCCGTCGCCCAGGAAGTGCTTGGCGCAGGCCAGCACCGCCGAATCGTCCGCGGCCTCCTGGAGCCCGCGCACCACCGCGGCGCCCAGCGTCTCGGCCAGCTCGGGCGATTCGCCGAAGCTCTCGTACGTCCGTCCCCAGCGCTCGTCACGCGCGACGGCGATGCAGGGGGCGAAGGCCCAGCGCACGCCGCTGCCGGCCGTCTCGCGCGCGGTGACGCGGGCCGCGCGCTGCACGAGGTCGGGGTTGCGGGTGGCGCCCAGGCCGATGTTGTGCGGGAACAGGACGGCGCCCTTGACGCCGCCGTCGCCGTGGACCGCGTCCACGCCGTAGATGAGCGGAATCCCGAGCCGCGTCGACAGCGCCTGCGTCTGGTAGCCGTCGGTCATGTCGGCCCAGTCGGCGGGCGAGTTGGGCAAAGGGAGCGAATCGCCGCCGGACAGCACCGAGCCGAGCGAAAATTCGCGAACGGCGGATCCCTCGCGCACGGCGGTCATGTCGGCCTGGGTCATCTGGCCGATCTTCTCGTCCAGCGTCATCTGCCCGAGCAACGCCTCGACGTCCGGCGCGGGGACGCCCGCGCGGCGCGCGGGAGGCACGCTGCTGCTCCGCTGGACGCCGCCGCCGTGCGGGATCACGCACCCGGGGGCCAGCGCCGCCGCCGCTGCCGCGCCCAGCCAGGCGCGGCGCGTGCACGAAGAGGGGTCAGTCTCGCGCGGCGGCATCGGCCGGCGGGGCAGGGGCCGCGGGCGCAAGCGGCTCGATGGGCGCGGTCCTGTCGAATCCAGGCTGGCCGGCCGGTTCCTCGTCGGCGTCCGGGGCCGCCTCCTCGACGCCGGCGTCACCCGCCTTGGTGTGCGCCACGTGACCCATGTAGACCATCCCTTGCTCGGAAGGCCGCGCCGGCTTCTTCGGAACGTCGTAGAGCAGGTCGCCGCCCATCCGGCAGGCTTCCTCGCGCAGCCGCTGCCGGCACTGCAGCCGGCCCAGGTCCAGCGGGCAATCGACGCGCGCGATGCCCAGGTCGTCCCACTCTTTCACGTCGGGCGCCGGGCCGTTGAAGATGCGGACGCTGCAGCCGCGCCCGCGCGGCGGGTACTTCGCGGCGTTCGGGTTGCGGGTGGTCGCGCAGGTCAACGCGACGGCGGCCAGCGCCACCCCACCCAGGATGACGACCCAATCAGTCGAGCGGCGGTGGGGGAGCGGCGACAAGGTGCGCCGGACGCATATCAAACTCGCCGCCCGGGCGCCAGCGGGCGGCGCCGCGTCACTTCGGGAACAGGGGCCCGACCACGCCGTACCAGGTGTCGCCCATCCAGTCGTACCCGGTCTGATTGGGGTGGATCGAGTCGCTGCTCAGCATCGTCTTGGTGTCGAACCCCGTGTTGAGGTCGGCCGAGATGACGTGTTTGCCGGCCGCTTGCTTGCTTTGAACCATGGCCGGGATCGACTGGTTGATGAGGTTCACGTTCGCCATCTGGCTGGGGTACGGGATGATCTTGGCGACGACGATCAGCGCGTCCGGGAACATGCTGGCCAGCGAGTCGACCGCCGAGGACAGGCGCATCGGCGCGCCCGACGGATCGGACATGTACGTGTCGTTGGTCCCGGCGTGCAGCAAGATGATGTGCGGCCCGTACTTCACGTCGTTGGCGGCCTTGGCCAGGATCATGCTGATCGTGTAGCCGCTCCAGCCTTCGTGGTTCTTGGGGAACGGCACGGTGGTCCCGGGGGCCATCGCCGGGCCGTTCATCTGCGAGCCGACGAAGGTGATCTTCTGCCCGGCGGTGGTCGCCCGCTTGAACAGCTCGACGCGGTAGGAGCCCTCATAGTTGATCCCAAAGGTGATGGAATCGCCCAGCGGCAGCACCTTGCAAGGATCGCCGTTGGTGGGGCAGGGGGCGTAGGCGGCCGCGCCGCCCGCGCCGCTGCCCGCCGCGCCGCT
>CAZJMY010000911.1:0-2621 GCA_964546845.1 uncultured Myxococcales bacterium
GCCGTCGTCGCGGGCGAGCGCGCCCGCGTTCTCGCCGGGCGACGTCGTGCTGGAGCGGTACGAGCTCCGGGAGATCCTGGGGCGCGGGGGGATGGGGATCGTGTTTCGGGCGCACGACCGCATCCTGGACCAGGAGATCGCCATCAAGATCGTCCGTGCGGAGTACGCGGGCGATCGGGTGTGGGCGCAACGGCTGGCGCGCGAGGTGCGGCTGGCGCGGCAGATCAACCACCCGAACGTCTGCCGCGTGTTCGACGTAGGCCAGGCCGACGCGCACCCGTTCTTGACGATGGAGCTGGCACGCCGGGGCACGCTGCGCCAGGAGATCGCGGGGGAACGGGGGGGCTCGGTCGAACAGCGCGTCGAGGACGCCAAAATGATCGCGTCGGGTTTGGCGGCGATTCATCGGGCCGGGATCGTCCACCGGGATCTGGCGCCGCAGAACGTGCTGAGGATGGATGACGGCTCGCTGGTTCTGTCCGATTTTGGCTTAGCGACGGACCGCGTGGATGGAAACAGCAGTGTGCAGGGCGGCACCGTCGCCTACATGGCGCCTGAGCTGGTGCGCGGCGCGCCCGCATCCATCGCCTCGGACATCTGGGCCCTCGGGGTCGTCATACACGAGTGCGTCTTTGGTGTTCGGCCGGCGTGGTCGACGACGAATGAGCAGCTTCTTCGCCTGACCGTCAGAAGACCCGCCGCGCCGGTCGAAGCTGTGGTGTTCCAGGTGTGCCGCGCTTGCTTGTCGGCGGATCCCGCCCGTCGTCCGAAGAGCGCGGCGGAGGTCGCCGAGTGGTTGGCGAGGCGTCGTCCCCGGTGGCGCCATCGCCGTGCCGTGCGTTCGCTGGTCCTTGCGACGGTGCTTTTACTGTTCGGGGCGGCCGCCCTGTCAGCCGTCGCGCGGCGGCGCGGTTCCTCGTCTCTTTTGTCCCCGGACGGACGAAGCCCTCTGTTGGTGCCGACGGGGCACCCGGAGGACTGGACCGACCGGTCTACGGTCCTTGCCGAGGTCTCGGACCTCATCGACTGCGTGCGCCCGTTGCCTGATGGGAAATCGATCCGCTTCGTTTGGGGCCGCCCGCGACGCGCCGATGACGTCAACCTGGAAACCGGCAAGCGAGCTCCCTCGCCGATCGTTCCCGATTCATACGCCGAGGGTTGTCCGGATACCACTCGAACCGGTCGGATGGTTTTTCCGGGTTACACGGTCGACGGCTATCCGTTCGCGTTTGTTTCCGAACACGGCGACGGCAGCGCGGCGACGCCGGTCGTCGCCATCGCTCAGCCGTCGTTCCTGTCCGATCCCGTCTGGTTTCCGGACGGCGACCGGTTCCAATATGAGATCGACTCCACGCACGTGGCCACCTATTCCATTTCGACCAAGCAGACCACGGTTCTGCCCGGCGACAGTGAAACCTTTTTGACCAGATTCCACGGTGTCGTGACGGGGCGCTCCGTCCTGCTGCCCGCGGCTTACGACCTGACGACCGAGCTTCAACTGCTTTCCTCTCCCTTCGTCGGCGCAGACGTCAAATTTCGCGTTCCGTTCTTCGTGACCGACGTCGAATCTTCCAACGGCCGGGTGTTCCTGATGACCGCCGGTTGCTGCATTCCGGAGACTCCACTCGTCGTGGCCGACTCTGTCTCCAAACAGGCCCGCTTCGTTGCCGCCATACCCGGCATGGATGTACGCCATCCGGTCATCGTTGGCGGCTCACTGGCCTTCCTGGCTCAATCCAGGACAGCCAGGCTGGCGATCAAGGGACATCCGGACGTTGCCATCTCGCCGGAGCTGACAGTGCCGTCACGGTGTGGACGGGACATCATCGCGATGAGGGTGGAGGCGACGAAACGTTCCCTATGGCGGCTGAGTGAAGACGGAAGAGCGATAGAAGAGGTCAAGGTCGACAGTGATCCGGCCCTCCCTCGATGCTCTCCAGATGGAACGGTGCTGTACTACATTTCCAACCAACGGGAACTGCGGCGGTGTCGGGCGGGAGCGTGCTCCACGATTGCAGAAGATGTCTTCTCTTTCACCGTTTCTCCCGACGGCAAGTGGATTGCCCTGTTCAAGATCAAGAATCCCCCTCTGGGCCTGGTGTTGCTCGACGCAGACGGGACCAGGGCCAGGGATGTCCCCGTCACGAACGTGAACCCTTGCGGATCTGCGTGGCAGACGAGCGATCTTCTGTGGGTCTCGGTACGTAAGGGTCGAGCGCTTGTTTGGGAGCAACTCGCTTTGCCAGCCGCAACACTGACCGGACGGACGACAGCCGGCCTTTCCAACTGCGCCCGCGGGTTCGACGATCCGGCAATGCCTTTCCCGCCCGACGTGAGGATCGCGTATGACTTCCGGTCTCAGGTCCGAGTCATGCGATCACTTCGCGGGCTCGACGGATTGCCGTCGAACGGGAGCCGACGCGAGAGCGAGGCAGCGCGGTGACCGGCTCCAGGGACGAGGGGCCGTCGGCAGACTCCTCGACGGTGCGGGACCGTCGGGACGCGCCGTCGTCGCGGGCGAGCGCGCCCGCGTTCTCGCCGGGCGACGTCGTGCTGGAGCGGTACGAGCTCCGGGAGATCCTGGGGCGCGGGGGGATGGGGATCGTGTTTCGGGCGCACGA
>CAZJMY010000912.1:0-6941 GCA_964546845.1 uncultured Myxococcales bacterium
TCTCGCGCGGGCAGCGCGCGCCCAGCCACACGACTTCGACGTGGCGCTGCGGACCGCGTCCGCGGCGTCGCGCGCGGGGCGCCCGGACCAGGCCATCGCCGCCGCGCAGCGGGCGCTGGCCGTCGAGCCCGATTCACCGAATGCCTGGGAGGCGCTGGCATACGGGCGCCTGGAAGCGGGCGATCCCGCGGGCGCCGCTGCCGCCGCGGACCGCGCGCTGGCGTTGCTGCACGCCTACCCGGGCGCGCTCTACACGCGCGCGGCCGCCGGGCGGGCGCTGGGTGACCCGGGGGCGGCGGCGCAGGCTCAGGCGGCGCTGGCCGCGCTGGCCGGGGCGGATCCGCAAGCGCGCTGGCTTCTGGGCCGGCTGGACGGGCGGTAATCTGCCTCGATGCGCCCGCGCGTCGCGATCGTTCACGACTGGGCCGTGTCCGTGCGGGGCGCCGAGCGCGTGCTGGAATCTTTCTGCCGGCTCTGGCCGTACGCGCCGATCTTCACGCTGACCCACGACGCGCGCGGTTTGTCGCCGGAGCTGGCGCGCCGGACGTTCCATGATTCGTTCGTGCACCGCTGGGCGCGCTGGCTGCCGCGGCGCGGGCGCGCGTTCCGCCTGCTGCTGCCGCTGTTCCCCGCCGCGATCGAGTCGTTCCGACTGGACGGGTACGACCTGGTCGTCTCCAGCAGCCACGCCGTCGCCAAGGGGGCCATCGCCGCGCCAGGCGCGCTGCACGTGTCGTACGTCCACTCGCCGATGCGGTACGTGTGGGAGGCCGCCGCTGCCTATACGCCGTCGGTGCCGGGCGGCGCCGCTGGCCGGGCGGCATTCGCGGCCGTCGCGCACTACCTGCGGCTCTGGGACACCGCCTCGGCGGCGCGGGTCGACATGATGGTCGCCAACAGCGCGTACACGCGCGATCGCATCCGGCGCTGCTACGGGCGTGACGCCACCGTCATCGAACCGCCCGTCGACACCGCCCTGTTCGCGCGCGTCCCCGACGTGGAACCGGGCGGAGACGCGCCGCTTTACCTCTGCGTGTCGGCGCTGGTTCCCTACAAGCAGGTCGACCTAGCCGTGCGCGCGTTCGCCGCGCGCCAGCGGCCGGGCCGGTTGGTCGTCGTCGGCGACGGCCCCGAGCGCGCGCGCCTGGAGGCGCGGGGCCGCGGGCGCGTCACGCTGCGGGGCCGGGTCGACGACGACGAGCTCCTGCGCCTCTACGCGGCCGCGCGCGCCGTCATTCACCCGGCGCTGGACGATTTCGGCATCGTTCCGCGCGAGGCGCTGGCCGCCGGGCGCCCGGTCGTGACGTTCGCGAACGGCGGAGCCGCCGACGCCGCGCTGGGGATCGACGGCACCGCGGCCGGCGTGGTGTTCGACGAGGCGACGCCCGAGTCGCTGGCCGCGGCCGTCGACCGACTGGAGGCCACTCCCTTCGATTCGGCGCGCCTGCGCGCCGCCGCCCGGCGGTTCGATCGGGCCGCCTTCGAGGCGCGGTTCGCGGCTCTGGTCGACGCCGAGCTTCGCCGGCGGTCGGACCTCAGCGCGCGCCCCGCCCCGTGACTGGCGGCCCAGCGCGACCAGGGCGCCGGCCAGGAGCCAAAACATGCTGTACGTGGGCGTGAACTCGAAGAAGTAATCCAGCGCGCCGGCCAGCGCCAGGATCAGCGCCGCCGCGGCGGCCGCCCCCAGCAAGCCCAGGTCGGCCAGCGTCTCGAAGTACAGGCTGTTGGCGTGCAAGCGATCGTCGATCTCGTGGCCGGCGCCGGCCGCGGGCAGGTATCCGGCGTAGACGCGCCGGAAGTTGTCCGGGCCGACCCCCAGCAGCGGGCGGGTGCGAAAGGCGGCCAGCGCCGCGCGCCAGAGCTCGACGCGCGTCGGGCGTTCGGCCGGCAGGCGGCCGCCCGCGACCGCCGCGGCGCCCGCGCCGTCGCCGACGACGACCGGCTCGCGCCAGCCCTCATCGCCGCCGGGGCCGAACCACCTGACGTCCTCCTGGACCATGTCCCACGCCAGCACGTAGCGCCCCGGTTGCGCGGGCGCGCGGACCGCGGCGCGAACAGTAACCGCTCCGCCCGGCGGCACGTCCGCGGGCAACGGCGTGGTCACGCCGTCGCGCACCACGACCCGTCCCGTGCCGGCGTCCAGCCAGTGGTGCGAGAGCACGACCCGAGACGGAGGCAGGTGCCGCCAGCCCAGCGTGCCGGCGTTCTGGATGACGAGCAGCTCGCTGCCGGCGCCGTTCGCGGCGAGCGCGGCAGGCAACCGATCCGCCGCGGCGCCGGCGGGCGAGATGCGCGCGCGATACCAGCGCGACTCGTTCCAGAAGTGCAGGCGCGCCGGCAGGGAGCCGCTCGCGGCGAGCGTCGAGATCGCGGCGAGCGCCCCCACCGCGGCGGCGATCCGACCGGCGCGCCGCCCGAAGCCGTCGCTGCGCCAGCAGGCGGCCATCGCCACGGTGGCGAGGGCGGCGCCGGCCAGCCCGGCGCGCGATCCGGTGGACGCGACGCCCGCCAGCAACACGCCAGCCGCCGCGGTCCCCGGCACGGGGCCGGCGGTGGCCGTGGCTGCCAGGGCCAGCGCCAGCGGCACGGCTGCCTCCAGCGCCATGGCGGCGATGTTCGGAAACTGGAAGGGGCCGCTGCCCCGGGGCTGGCCCAGCGCCTGGAACGTCTGCTCGTGAAACGGGCGCAGCCACGGCGCCAGCGACGGCAGGCGCGCCTCGGCGACCGCCGCCAGCGCGGCGGCCGTCGCCCCGCCGACCAGCGCGATCAGCGCCCAGCGCAGCGTCGCCCGGGCGCGCAGCAGGTCGGCGGCGGCGACGCCCAGCAGGATGCCCCCCCAGCTGCGGAGCGTGAACTTGAGCGCGGCGCCGCGATACATCGGCGCGCAGGCGGCCGACAGCAGAAGCACCAGCGCCAGCCCGGCGGCGGCGGCCAGGGGCGGTGGCCAGCGGCGGAGGTCGCGAAGGGCCAGGGCGCGCCAGGACGGGCGCGGGGCTGCGACGCGCGACACCGCCCAGAGCGCCAGCGTCGCGTAGAGAAAGAGCTCGACGCTGGAGAGGCGCACCGGGCCGGCCGGGAGCGTCGCCCGGAGCTCGAACGGCAGCGCCGCCACCGTGGCCACCAGCGCCGCGGACGCGAGGCGCCGCGCCATCACCGCTTCTCGTACACCAGGATGACGTGGTCGCCCATGCGGCGGAGGCCTGGCAGGCCGGCCAGACGATCCTCGGCGGCCGTCAGGGCCGCCGTCAAACGCGGCCGACGGCCCAGCGCGGGGCCGAAGGAGAGCGGCGGCAGCGCCAAGCCCAGGCTGCTCGTCTGCACGCGGCGGAACCGCGGTCCCAGCGCGGCGTCGAAGTCGCGCGCCCCGTAGTAGCGCATCGGAAAGCGGACGCCGTCGACGTCGGCGACCGGGTGGCGCCGGAAGCGGCGCAGCGCGGTGCGGGGCTGGCCGCGGGCCAGGAACAGCGCGATCTCCAGCGGGCACAGGCGCGGCAGCACGACGGCCACGAAACGTCCGCCGCGTGGCAACGCCTGCCGCAGCAGCCGGGCGACGGGGTCCAGCGACAGCTCGCAGTTGAGCGGCGCGAAGTTCGAGAAGACGCCGTCGACGCGCGCCCCCAGCGACGACCATCGTTCCGCCAGCGCAGCGGCGCCCGCGTCGACGAAACGGACGGCGGCGGCGTGCCCGGCAGCGGCCAGCTTGGCCTGGGCGCGCACGAGCATGCCCGGGGCGGGGTCGGCCGAGACCAGCGTGTGACCGCGTTCGGCCAGTGCCAGCGTGTCCTCGCCCGTGCCGCAGCCCAGCTCCAGCAACGCCGCGCCGGGGGCGAAGTGCCGGGCGAGCACGGCGTGGACACGGGCGCGCATCAGCGCCACCAGCGGGTTGGCCAGCGGCGAGAACAGCTGGTCGTAGCGTGGCGCCAGCGCGTCGAAGGCCTGGGCGCCGACCGTGCCGCTCACGGCGCGGAGTATACTCGCGGCGCCTTCAGGCACGGGACATCGATGGGCCGCGTCCTCTTCGCGCACGGGCACCTGCTGCGGTTCGACCGCAAGCAGCACGCGATCGGCAAGCCCTACCCGCCGCTGGCCACCATCACGGCGGCCGCTCACCTGCGGGCGTGCGGGCACGACGTGGCGCTGTACGACCCGATGCTGGACGAGGACGTCGCCGGCTTCGGCGCGGCGCTGGCGCGGTTCCGGCCGACGGTGGTGGCGATCGCGGACGACGTCTTCAACTGGTTCACGAAGATGTGCCTGGGGCGCATGCGCGCGGCGGCGCTGCAGATGACCGCGCAGGCGCGCGCGGCGGGGGCGCGGGTGATCGTGGCCGGGCACGACGCCGCCGACGCGCCCGAGGTCTATCTGGCGGCGGGCGCCGATTTCGTCGTGCGCGGCGAAGTGGAGCTGACGCTGGCGGAGCTCGCGGGGCGGCTGGACGCGGCGGCGCCCGGCGCGCCGGCGGCGGTGGACGACGTCGCGGGGCTGGTGTTTCGGCAGAGGGGGCTGCTGCGGCGGACGGCGCCACGCGGGTTGCTGAAGGACCTGGATCAACTTCCCCTGCCCGCCTGGGATCTGGTGGACGTCGAACGGTACCGGCAGTTCTGGCGCCGGCGGCACGGGACCTTCTCGTTGAACGTCGTGACGACGCGCGGCTGCCCGTACCTTTGCAACTGGTGCGCGAAGCCCGTCTACGGCAACACCTACCACACCCGATCGCCCGAACACGTGATCGCCGAGCTGCGCCTGCTGCGCGAGCGCTACGCGCCCGACCACATCTGGTTCTGCGACGACATCTTCGGGCTGAAAGCGCGCTGGCTGATGCCGTTCGCCGACAAGGTCGCGGCGGAGGGGCTGGCGACGCCGTTCCTGTGCCAGACGCGCGCGGACCTGATGACGGAAGAGAACGTGACGGCGCTGCGCCGCGCCGGCTGCGCCGAGGCCTGGCTGGGCGTCGAGTCGGGCGCCCAGGTGGTGCTGGACGCGATGGACAAGGGCATCACCGTCCAGCAGGTGCGCGAGGCCGTCGCGCGGCTGCGGGGCGCCGGAGTCCGCATCGGCTTCTTCCTGCAGTTCGGCTATCCCGAGGAGGGCTGGGCGGAGATCGATTCGACGCGGCGGCTGGTGCGCGAGCTGGCGCCGGACGACATCGGGATCTCGGTCAGCTATCCGCTGCCCGGCACGCGATTCCACGCGCGCGTCGAGGAGCAGATGGGCGGCAAGCGAAACTGGGACCAGAGCGACGATCTGGACCCCCTGTTCCCGGGGCGGTTTTCGCGCGCGTTCTACCGGACGCTGTCGCGCACCGTGCACGCCGAGTTCCGCACGCGGCGGGCCTGGCGCGCCCTGCGCGACCTCGGCCGCCGGCGACCGGAGGTCGAGCAGCTGCGGCGTTTGCGCGGCCTCGCCGAGCTCCCCGTCTGGCTGGCGGGCCAGGCGCGCCTGTTTCCGCAGGCCCGGCGGCGAGAATCCGGCACAGTTTTGCGCTAGACGACGGTCGAGCCGCCGCTATACTGCCGAAGGCAGCCAGAAAAGAGAGACGAGGTCGACATGCGCCGCATTCCCACTCTGATGTTGTGGATCCTGTTCGGCCTCGCGATCGTCGCGGTGCCTCTCGCGTGCAGCAGCAGCAGCAACAACGGCGACGCGGGGGATGTCACGCAGCACCCAGACGCGATGACCAAGACGTAGGTCTGACGCCCCCTCTACGAGCGAATCAGTTTCGTCAACATCGAGACGATGCGCTCGAGTAGCTGACGCGGATGTTCGAGGTCGTCGACCGCAAAGCTGCCGATCGCCTCCAGCGCGTCGAGGATGGCCGCGCACTCGAGCGCCGAGCCGCGCGCGATGACGTATGAGCGGCTGGCATCCCGAGTGAATTTTCCACTCGCCTCGGCGATATTGAGCGGAACAGAAAGCGCCGCCCGGCGAAGCTGATCGCTCAGATCACCGAGTCCTCGCGGGACGAGGTTGGCGAGCCGATAGGCAACTGCCAAAAACTCGGCGGACGCCCGATAAACGTCGAGATGCTGGAAACCGAACATGCCGAGGTATCGGCGTGTTCGGGATTTGGGTGCGGAAGACAGAACGGAGGACGTCCACGTCCACGTTCACGACTACGTCCACGAACACGTCTACGTTTACGTCTACGTCTACGTCTACGAGGGCCCTGCGACCTTCCTGCGTAGACGTAGACGTAAACGTAAACGTAAACGTAGACGTGGACGTAGTCGTGGACGTCTCCGTCCGCCTCCGCCCCTTACTTGTTCGGTTGCGGCGTCACCCGCAAATACGGCTTCAGTTCCTTCCAGCCCTTCGGGAACTTCTGCTTCATCACGGCCGGGTCCTTCAGCGAGGGGACGATGACGACGTCCTGGCCGTCTTTCCAGTCGACCGGCGTCGCGACCGAGTGGTTGTCGGTCAGCTGAAGCGAGTCGATCACGCGCAGGATCTCGTCGAAGTTGCGGCCGGCGCTGGCCGGGTAGGTGATGATGAGGCGGATCTTCTTCTTCGGGTCGATCAGGAACACCGACCGCACCGTCGACGTGTCGCTCGCCTCGGGGTGGATCATGTCGTACAGCTTGGCGACCTTGCGGTCGGCGTCGGCGAGGATCGGGAAGTTGACCTTGGTCCCCTGGGTCTCCTCGATGTCACCGACCCAGCCCTTGTGCGAATCCAGCGGGTCGACCGACAGCGCGATGGCTTTGACGCCGCGCTTGTCGAACTCCGGCTTCAGCTTGGCGACGCGGCCGAGCTCGGTCGTGCAGACCGGCGTGAAGTCGGCGGGGTGCGAGAAAAGAACCCCCCACTTGTCGCCCAGCCACTCGTGAAACTTGATCTTTCCCTCGGTCGAGTCCTGCTCGAAATCGGGGGCGATGCTGCCGATGTGAAGCGCCATGACTGTCTCCTTTACTCGCGGGTCTGTCTGCGGTAGCGGACACTAG
>CAZJMY010000913.1:0-4150 GCA_964546845.1 uncultured Myxococcales bacterium
CGTCTTGACCGCGATGCGCGTCCCCAGCATCTCGTCTTCCGCCTCGTAGACCTCGCCCATGCCGCCCCGGGCGATGAACCGGATGATGCGGTAGCGCCCCGCCAGGTGGTCGCCCGGCGCGAACCGGGTCGCGAACGGGACGGACGGCCGCTCGAGCCCGGTGGCCCGCTCGCGGAATGTCCGTACCGCCTCGTCGATCGCCATCCGGCACGACAGGCACCCGTCGGCGTGCTCGTCGACGCGCGCGACCTCGTCCTCGGAGAGCCGCCCCTGAACGAAGTCCAGAACCCGGTTCTCGTCGACGCAGGCAGAGCCGCCGCCCCCCTTTGGCACCACGGGCGAAGGTTATCGCAAAAGCAGCGATCCGGTCATTTCGGTTCGCGCTCGTCCGAGGGGTCGGGCGTCCGGCCCAGCAGCCGCGCCAGGCTCACGTGCACCTCGCTGCGGATGGCCCGCGCCATGCTTTCCAGCGCCGTCGCGCCCCCCTCCGAGCGGTGGCGGACCGCCAGGTGGTCGCGCACGGCCCCGGCGATCTGCTCGCGCAGCGCCATCAGCCGCCGCGCGATGGTCGCCGGGTGCACCCCGTAGGGACCGGCGATCTCCTCGAGCGTCATGCACTCGACGAAGTGCCGGCGCAGCAGGTTCCGGTCCTTCGGGGGCAGCCCCCCCAGGGCCGTCGCGATCGCCTCCTGGAACAACTCGCGGTAGGCGGCGCGCAGGAGCTGCACCTCCGGCCCGAAGTCCACCCCCTCCAGCGAGTCGGGCTCGCGCGGCGCCGGCAGCACCTCCTCGTGGCTGGCGCGCATCACGTCGATCGCGATCCGGCTGGCCGACACCCGGACCCACGCCAGCAGCGGCCCTCGCCCGCCGTAGCGCAGGATGCGCGGCTCGGGCGGCAGCAGCAGCTTCGCGCGCAGCTCCTGCATGACGTCGTCGATGAACTCCGGCCGGCTGTCCAGCCGCTTCAGCGAGGACCGGGTCTTCGCCAGGACCTGCTCTTCGAGAACCCGCAGGGCGGCCCGGTCACCGGCGGCGCAGGCGCAAGCCAGGAACAGATCGGCGGCGTTCGCCTCGTCGCGCTCGTCGGCGACCGCCGGCGGCACGAACCCGACCTGGCCAGCGTGGGCCACGAAGCGGTCGAACGCCAGCACCACATCGGGCCACGCCCGCTGCGCCGCCGCGTACGTTTCTCGCCATCGATCCTCGCCGCTGGCCATGCCCGGCAACAATCGTCTCAGGGTCCCGAGCTGAAATACACCTCGTCGTAGGCGCAGGTCGCGTCTTTGTCGGCGGGCTGGGGGTAGTCGACCAGCTTTCCCTCGTAGTTGCGCAGCGTCCACTTGTCGGGACCGCGCGCGACGACGGCATCGGGGCCGATGGCCACCTTGCCCATGCCGCCCGGCGTGTCGATGACCAGGTGCGGAATGGCCAGCCCCGAGATGTGGCCGCGCAGCTCTTGCATCAGCGCGATGCCGGTCTCGACCGACGTCCGCAGGTGGGACGTGCCGGCGGCGACGTCGCCCTGGAACAGGTAGTAGGGGCGCACGCGGCAGCGCAGCAGCTCCGTGAACAGCTTGCGCAGCACGCGCGCCGACGAGTTCACGCCCCGCAACAGCACCGTCTGATTCCCCAGCGGGATGCCCGCGTCGGCCAGCTTCTCGCACGCGGCGCGCGCCCGCGGCGTCAGCTCCTTGGGGTGGTTGAAGTGCGTGTTGATGTAGAGCGGGTGGTACTTCTTCAACATCGCGCACAGCTCGTCGTCGATCCGCATCGGCAGCACCACGGGCACGCGGCTGCCGATCCGGATGATCTCGACGTGCGGGATGGCCCGCAGCGCCGCCACGATCGCCTCCAGGCGCGACGTCGACAGCGTCAGCGGGTCGCCCCCCGAGATGAGCACATCGCGGATCGCCGGCGTCCGCCGGATGTAGTCCAGCGCCTGGTCCAGATCGCTGCGCGTGATCGGCGACTCCTCGCGGCCCACCAGCCGCCGCCGGTTGCAGTGCCGGCAGTAGATCGCGCAGCGATCCAGCGCCAGCAGCAGGCAGCGGTCCGGATAGCGATGGAAGATGCCGGTCGCCGGGGAGTGGCTGTCCTCGCCCAGCGGGTCGATCAGATCGCCCGGCTCGTTGACCAGCTCGCGCGCGCGCGGGATCACCTGCATCCGGACCGGACACTCCGGGTGGTCGCGGTCGATCAGCGAGAAGTAGTACGGCGTGACGGCGACACGGAACTGCCCCGGGGCGGCGTCCAGCCCGGCGGCTTCCTCCTCGGTCAGCGGCAGCCGGGCGGCGATCTCTTCCTTGGTGGCGATCCGGTGGCGCAGCTGCCAGCGCCAGTCCTCGAACCCGCCGCCGTCCTCGTCCAGCACCGGAAGCGCGAGGCTCACGACGCCCCCCCCGCCCCGGCGGCGCCGTCGCCACCACCCCCGGTGCCCCCGGCGGCGCGACGGCCGTCCATGGCCGCATCGCCCACCGGCGTGTCCAGGCGCGCATCGCGCGCGTCGACAGGCGCCGGCCCGTCATTGGGATGGCCGTCCGGGGTGGGATGGGCGTCGGCCGCTGGACGTGCGTCGGCGCCCGGGTGCGCGTCGACCCCGGCGCTGCCCCCGTCGGGGGGCGTCGTCACGGCGATGCTCCCGGTCGCCGTCAGCGTGACCGTCACGATCGTCTGACCGCCCACGTTCAGGTTCTGCTGGGTCGCCGTCCCCTGCGCCATCACGTTCTGATTGGCGTCGAGGCCGTCGATGCTCACCGTCACCGGCCCTGTGGCGTTGCCCGGCAGCTGGATCGTGAAGCTGGCGGGAAGCGAGATGGCTCCGCCCGCCCGGGGCGCGACCCGGATCGTGCGCGGCCCCATGGCGCGGGGCGCGACCGTGACCGCGAACCCGACCGGCATCAGCTTCAGGTCGCCCGCAACCTCGACCAGCAGGATCGAGTCGGCGCGCTGGCAAGCGGCAGCCCAGGTCGACAGCGCGACCGCCGCGACGGTGAACAGAGGACGAAGGATCGGTGAGCGCATCGTCAAAACTTGTAGTTCCCCAGCTCCGTCGCCGGCGGCGTCGCGCCCGGCGAGCGGAGGACGAAGAATGCCCCGGCCACGCCGCCGGCGACAGCCGCGCCGATGGCCGCCCACACCCAGAGCCGCCTTTGCCCCGACGACTCGGCGGATGGCGCGGGTTTCGGGTGCTCCTCGGGCCCGACCACGGGCGCCTCCGCCGCCGGGGGTGGCCCGGGCGCTCCCGCGACCTGGGCCGGCGGAGTCGCCCGTGACGGCATCGTGGCCGGCGACGCCAGCGGGGCCACGGGCGGCGGCGCGATCGCCTCTGGCGGCGGCGCGACGGGGGACGGCGGGGCCGGTCGCGGGGGCGGCAGCATCCGGACCGGCGGCGGCGCGACGGGCGCTGGCGGCGGCAATCCCTCCATCGCCGCGAGGCGGGCCTCGACCTCGGCCCGGTTCGGCGCGCGCGGGAAGGCGTCAAGGAAGGCCCGGTAGTCCAGCGCCGCCGGACCGTTCTGCCCCAGGCGGCGATAGCACTCCGCCCGGTTGAACAGCACGACCGGGTCGTGAAGCTTCTGGTAGGCGGCCGTGTACTCGCGGACCGCGGCGTCGCACTTGGCCTGCGAGGCCAGCTCGTTGGCCTTGTGCAGGTGGCGGCGCCCCTCGGCCACGTCCTTGGCCGAGGCCGCCGAGGCGGCGCTGGCGAACGCCATCACCCCGACGGCGGCCATCAGCGCGGCGGCCCGAGTCACGGCGGCGGCGCTCCGCGGCCCAGCCGCCGGACGTAACCCGACAGCTCCTGGATCTTCGGCACGCTCAGCGACGCGCCGAACGCCGGCATCTGCCCCTTGCCGGCCATGATGACGCGCGCGATCGAGTCGTTCGTCGCGCGCGCCTGGAACTCCCGGTCGTGGAAGTCGCGCACCGCCGGCAGCGTCTTCCTGATCTCGGGGTCGCCCCGCCCGTCCAGCCCGTGGCAGCGCGAGCACATCTGCGCGTAGATCACCGTCGGGTCGACGGGCACCGCCGGCCCGGTGTCGTCGTTGTTCGTGCACGCCGGCATCGCCAGCGCCAGCCCGACCCCGATCGCAAAGAGCAGAGCGCCCGCGCGAATCGCCCTACTCCGCGTCGCCCACGTAAAGCGCTTGCC
>CAZJMY010000914.1:0-1655 GCA_964546845.1 uncultured Myxococcales bacterium
GCAAGTTCAAGAGGGCGCACGCGGGTGGTAGTATCCGCCCGTGGACTCCGCGATCGAGGTTCGATACGCCGGCGTCGTCGTCGGACGCGCGACGCACGTGAAGGACTGGACCGCCGAAGGCGCCTTCATCGGCTTCGCCGAGCCGCTGCCCACCGGCACCCGCATCGAGCTCCGGGGCGACCAAACCCGCACCGCCCGCGTCGAGGAAGCCATCGAGTCCTCCGACCCGAACATCTCCGGCATGCGCGTCTCTTTCTCCCCCCCGTCCTCCCCCCCGTCCCCGTCCTCGTCCTCGTCCTCGTCCCCGTCTTCCCCATCCCCCGAACCCCCCTCCCCACAGCAGCAGGCCGGTGGCGGTGGCGGCGGGGGCAAGCGCCGCCGCCGCCGGTGATCCGCGCCCCACGGCTGGCGCCCGGCGCCCCGGTCCGCATCGTGGCCCCCTCCGGGCCGGTCCCGCCCGACGCGTTCGCGGCGGGGTTGGCCGTGCTGCGCGCCCGCTACGACGTTCGCTGGGACGAGCCGACCGTGCTCGCCCGCGCCGGTTTTCTGGCCGGCCCCGACGAGCAGCGGCTGACGGCCCTGGTCGCGGCGCTCGAGGAGCCGGACGTCGCGGCCGTGATCATGGCCCGCGGCGGATACGGCCTGCTGCGGCTGCTGCCGTTCCTCGACCCGGCGCTGCTGGCGCGCGCCCCCCGCCCGCTGGTCGGCTTTTCGGACGGCACGGCGCTGCTGGCCGTCGCCACCGGCGCGGGCGTGGCCGCGATTCACGGCCCGGTCGTCACCCAGCTTCCCAACCTGTCGTCGGACGATCACGCCGTCCTCTTCCAGCGGCTCGAACGCCCGGGGCCGGCGGTGCTGCTCGAGGGCCTCGAAGAGATCGTGCCGGGGCGCGTGCGCGGCCCGCTGATCGGCGGCAACCTGGAGGTCTTCTCCCGCCTGCTCGGCACGCCGTTCTTGCCGGACGTCGACGGCGCGATCCTCTTCTTCGAGGACCTGGGCGAGCGCCCCTATCGCATCGACCGCCTGATCACCCACCTGGATCTGGCGGGCGTGTTCAGCGCCGCCGCGGGCGTGGTGCTGGGCGACTTCTCCAGCTGCCGCGAGCCCGAAGCCACCCGCGAGGGGACCCCCACCGCCGACGAGGTCCTGACCGAGCGGCTCGGGCGGCTCTCGATCCCGGTCGCCTCCGGCGGGGCGTTCGGCCACGGCACGCGCAACCGCGCCCTGGTCACCGGCGCGCTCGCCGAGCTGGACACCCGCAGCGGTACGCTGGTGACGCTGGAAGGCGCCGTCCGCTAGGGCCGACGCCTGAAATGACCGTTCAGCTGATCAGGGCGCCGGGCGGGGTGCCGGGGACGGCGGGGTCGGGCTCCTCGATGCGGCCGAAGCGCTCCTCGTAGCGGCGCAGGTTGTGCTCCAGCGCGCGCAGCAGGCGCTTCGTGTGCCGCGGCGACGAGATGATGCGGGCCCGCACGCGCGCCCGCGCGGTCGTCGGCTGGATGTACGCGAAGTCCAGCACGAACTCGTTGTCGTTGTGGTTGATGAGAACCAGGTTCGAGTAGGCGCCCTGCGCCACCGGCTCGTCGATGTCGATCTGGATCTGTGGGACGCCCGTGTCGCCTGCGCCCGGTCTCGGTTGGTCGGCCATGCACCAT
>CAZJMY010000915.1:0-1859 GCA_964546845.1 uncultured Myxococcales bacterium
TTGAACGCGGCGTCCGAGAAGGCGGCGGGCGCTCTGCAGTACTGGCGCGAGGAATAGCGACAACCACCATGGCTCACACTGTTTGCGGAATCGATCTCGGCACCTACTCCGTCAAGCTGGCGCTGCTGGAGGCGGGCTTTCGCCAGACGACGCTGCGCGGCCTCGACGAGATCATGGTGCCGCCGGGGGACGCCCCGCTGCTCGAGCGGCAGATGCAGGCCGCGCGCGAGGCGCTGTCGCACCTGGGCGGCGAAGTGACGCCGTACGTGGCGATCCCGGGCGACCAGCTGTCCGTGCGCGTGCTGGACCTGCCGTTCTCCGAGGCGCGCAAGATCGATCAGGTCGTCGGCTACGAGCTGGAGAGCCAGATCGTGAGCCCGATCGAGGACGTGGTGTTCGACTACCTGGTCGCGGCCCAGCGCGCCGAGGGGACCACCGTGCTGGCAGCCGCCGCGAAGCGCGAGGAGGTGGCGGCTTTCCTGGCCACCGCGGACGCGCAGGGGGTGCACCCGCGCTCGCTGTACGCGGCTCCCGTGATCTACCGGTCGCTGTTCCCGGCGGGCTTTCCGGCCGCGACTCCGGCGGCCGTCGAGCCCGCGGCGGGCGAAGTGCCGGCGCCGGTCGCCGCCTGCCGCGCGGTGGTCGACTTCGGGCACGAGCGCACGAACATCTGCATCATCCGCGACGGTCACGTGCTGTTCGCCCGCACGATCCGGCGCGGGGGAGCCCACCTGACGGCCGCCATCGCGCGCGCGTTCGGGGCCGACCTGGAACGGGCGGAGCAGGCCAAGCGCGGGGAGGCGTTCCTGGCCAGCCCCGGACGGCTCGCCACGACGCCGCTGCTGTCGAAGCTGGACGCTGTCTTGCGCGAGGCGCTGGCCCCCACGATCCGCGAGCTGCGGCAGACGCTGGCCAGCTTCTCGGCGGGCTCCCACCAGGAGGTCCAGGCGCTGCTGGTGGTCGGGGGCGGCGGCCGGCTGGCGGGCCTGCTCACGTTCCTGGAGGCCGAGCTGGGCATCCCGGCCCGCCATCCTTCCGTGCGCGAGGTCCTGGAGGCCGCGGGACGGCCGGGCGCGGAGCCGGCCGGTGACGAGGGCGGGGCGCCCGAGGCGGACGTCCACGCGCTGGCCGGCGCCATCGCGCTGGCGGCGGCGCGCGGCTCGCGCGAGATCGACTTTCGCCGCGGCCCGTTCGCCTACCGCGCGAACTACTCGATCCTGCGCCAGAAGGCCGGCCACCTGGCGACGCTGGCGGCCGCGATGCTGCTGGCTGCCGGCATCGACATGGGCGCCAAGCTGTCGAGCCTGCGCACCGAACGCAAGTCGCTGGACAAGGACCTCAAGACTGCCACCCAGGAGCTGTTCGGCAAGCCGCGCGAAGACGCGGAGGCCGTGACGGAGCTGCTGCGGAAGGGGTTCCGCGAGGAGCTGGCGCCGCTGCCGAAGGCCACGGCGTTCGACCTTCTGGATCAGATCTCGCGGAAGGTCCCGCCCGCCGACAAGATCAAGCTGGACGTCGCCGAGCTGGAGATCCGCCCCAAGAAGACGTTCATCAAAGGGACGGTCGACACGGCGGCGGCCGTCGACGAGATCGCGAGCAAGCTGAAGGAGATCGATTGTTTCGAAGAGGTGACCAAGGGGGCCATCACCGAGGTCTCCGGCGGGGCCAAGCAGTTCACCCTCAACGTGGCGACGAAGTGCCCATGACCCTGGCCGGATCGAGACGACGGAGGGCGGCATGAGCGCGCTCGGCCGCGTTCGGGAGCAAGCCGCGGCGCTGCTGCGCCGGCCGCTGGCCTACTTCCAGGGCGAGTGGGAGCGGCTGGCGCCGCGCACCAAGCGGTCGCTGACCATCCTGAC
>CAZJMY010000916.1:0-1632 GCA_964546845.1 uncultured Myxococcales bacterium
CGCCCCCCTGCCCGCTTGACCCCGGTGCGCCGCCAGCCCCGTCAGCCCCCGCCGTGCCGCGGCCTCCGGCTCCCGTGCCACCGGCTGCCGGCCGTCCGCCCGAGCCCGTCACGGCGGGGGCGCCGCCGGCGCCGCCGGAGCCGATCGTCCCGCCGCTGCCCGGGTTGCACCCGGCCAGCGACAGCGTCACCGACTGCCCCGCGTTCAGCGCGACCCAGGAGATCGTCTGGCCGCCGTACTGTTCGGCGTTCGGCGCGCAGAGCCCCGTCACCGGCACGGTGGCGGCGCGCGCGACCGCCAGCGTCACGGACACGCCCGGCTGGATGGTCGCCGTCAGCCCCGCCCCTTCCAGCGCGGTCCGCGCCGCCACGCGCGCGGCGAGATCCTCCATCGTCGGTGAAAGGATTGGCCACGTCGCCGCCGCCGCGTACTTCGCCAGCGTGGCGTCCAGCAGGTCCGACAGCAGGCTGTGTCCCCGCCCGTCGTAGTCCCGCGTGTTGGCCTGGTGGAACATCCAGGGGTCGTTGCTGCCGTTCAGCAGCTGGCGCAAGAGCGGCGTGCTGCTCTGGTCGATCACCGTCGGGTAGTCGACGGGCACGCCCTTGCTGACGTCGACCTGGTACTCGGCGACGATCTCGGCGGGCTGCGAGGTGTCGAACCCGATGTTGGTCGGCACGCGCGGCAGCTCGAGGACAGTGGGCTGCAGCGCGCTCCAGCGCCCGACGTTCGGCGACGGGTTGTCCTCGCCCGGGATCGAGGTGTTCCCCACGATCTGCCGGATGCCGGCGTCGTGGATGGCCCGCATCGCATCGGCGCTGTTCAGTCCCGAGATGTTCGGGGTCACGGCGTTCACGGACGCGTACGGCGTCAGCCCCAGGCCGCGCAGGTAGGTGTCGTTCTTCGTGAACTCCTGCAGCGCGTCCGCGTAGGTCTGGTTGTCGAGGATCGGGTGATCCCAGGTGTGATTGATCCAGGCGAAGGTCGCGCCGATCGCGACGGCCTTCGCCGTCAACGGATCGCCGGGGCGAGACTGGGACCCCGACCCGTTCGCCGCCCACGCCAGCCGCAGGTTGGCCGCCAGCGGGCGGGTGCGCGCCTGCGCCTGCCAATCGGCCAGCGCCTGCATGTCGGCGTCGGTGATGCGATAGGTGCCGCCCGTGAAGATCGTGCTGGCCAGGAACAGGTCGTCGATCTGCGGGACCACGTAGACGTGCCGCTCGCCGACGAACAGGCCGCGGGTCGCCCAGCTCACCAGCCCGTACGCGAGCTGCAGGTACGGGATCAGGTACGTCGCCTGCGCGAACGTCAAGGCCAGCGCCTCGCGCCCGTCGGGGTACGTCCGGATGGCCGCGTAGATCTTGCCGGCCGCGTCGGTCAGCAGCGGCGCCGTCGCCCCGTCGGTGGCGGCGGCCGGGTAGGCCCAGCCGGAGCTCATCACGATCGGGTTCGCGCAGTTGGTCCCGGTAAACACCGAGGCGCCCAGCGGCGTGCAGGTCATGGTGATCGGCGTCTTCGAGGGATCGACCTGCCCCGTGTTGGTCAGCCCGTACGTCGCCGAGGGAGACGTGTAGAGCGCGACCTGGCGCACCTGGAACTGCGCCTCGTACGTGGCCAGCGTGGTCCACTCGTCGC
>CAZJMY010000917.1:0-4711 GCA_964546845.1 uncultured Myxococcales bacterium
GCAGCCCGCTTCCGTCGGCGCTCGTAGCGCAGTGACCCGCCGCCGCGGCCCCGCGCCGGCGGGCGTCGACCCGTTCTTCGACTACTTCCGGGGGGCGCTGGCGCGCCTGCCGGCCGGCCTGCTTCGGGTCGGAGCGCCCGCGGAGGCGTCCGACATCGCGCGCGCAGAGACCGCGCTGGGCCGCCGCCTCCCCGCGGAGTACGCCGCCTTCCTGCGCTCGTTCGACGGCGCCGATCTGTTTCACGAGACGGTGCTCATCGCCGGCGTCGGGCCCCACGCGCCGCTCTCGCTGCTGGAGCTCTCCGAGACGGGGCGCCAGGCATCGGACACTCCCCTGATCTTCGCGACCGGCGCCGCCGACGAGCGGTACGGCGTGCGCGACGACGGAAAGGTGGTCCGGCAAGACGCCGGGTCCGACGAGCAGGCGGTGGCGGGCGGCGGGTTCGCCGCCTGGCTGGACGCGACCGTGGCGGCCCATCAGGTCCTGTATGGTCCGGACGGTGAATACGCGCCGGACGTCTTCGATCCCTCCGGCCAGGACGTCACGCCGCTCATCGCGCTCCGGCAGGCCGAGCGGGCGCTGAAGCAGGACCCGGGCGCGGCGGGCTGGGCCCACGCCGAGGGGCTGGCGCTGAACCGCCTGGGCCGCGCGCGCGCCGCCGTCGAAGCGTTCGAGCGCGCGGCCTCGCTGGATCCCGACAACCCCTGGGTCTGGTTCGACCTCGGGCGCGCCGGGCTCGAGGCGGGCCAGGCCGCGCGCGCCGCGGAAGCTTTCGAGAAGGCCGCCGCGCTGGAGCCTGGACCCGGCGGGGCGATGCTGCTGGCCTGGGCAGCGCGGGCGCGGTCCGACCAGGGCGCCGCCGGCCAGGTTGCGAAGGACGCCGGGCGCGCGCTGGCCCAGGCGGCGCTGCGCCGGGACCCCGGCCTCGTCGCGGCGCTGGTCCGGGCCATCGACAGCGCCGCCGCCGAAGAGGACGAAGGCGCCCGCGCCGAGGCCGCCGCCCTGCTGGCCGCCATCGACCCGAGCGCGATGCCGCCCGTGCGCGTGCGGCTGCGCGTCGTGGACGCTACGGAACCGGCGCTTCCGAAACCGCCACCAGATCGCCCGCCGCGTCCGTCCCGCGCAGGACCGCGGCGATCCGGCGCGCGCCGGTCGGGACAGTGACGCGCGCGCCGTCGGCCGTGGCGGGCACCGTCGCGAACGGGCGCCGGTTGCCGGCCGCGTCGTCGGCGTAGAGCCGCACGTCACCCCCCGTGACGGCCCCGCGCGCGCCCGAAACCCGAACCGCCGCCGTCCCGCCGGACGCGTCGACCTCCAGCTGGATCTCGGCGCGGAAGAGGTGGTCGATGAGGCCCGCGCCGTAGGCGCCGATCTCGGGCAGCAACGCGCGCGCCGTGTCCTGGTAGACGCTGGCGTCCAGGAAGAAGCGGACCCGCCCCGGCACGCGCAGATACGCCAGCAGGCGGCGGCGCGGCGGCGGCAGCGCGCCCACCTTCGCCGACGTCCCCGCCGGGCCCACGTCCGACGCGGCCGGCGCGTAGGCATAATGGATGTCCCCGATGGCCGCCAGATCGAGGCGCGGCACCGTCGGCAACCCGTAGGGCAGCGTCTCGCGCGCGTCCTGCAGGACCTCGGCCGGGGTGGTCTCGCGGTCGACGACCACGTCGGCCGGGAGCGTGCCGTCCGAGAAGAACCGGCGCTGCGTGCGGTCCGCGAGACCCTGCGCGTCGGCGGCGGTGATGTAGGCCAGCACGTTCGGGCGATCGACCGGCGCGCCCGGGGCGGGCACCCCGGACTGCCCGAAGGTCTCCGAGACGTAGCGTTCGAACGAGGACCCGCGGTCGAAGGGGCTGCCCCCGCCCGCCCGCATGTACGCGCCCTTGAAGTCGTTGCGGACGTGCGCCGGCTCGCCGGCGTCCTCGAGCACGGCCAGCGTCCCGCCCAGCGCCAGCAGCGCGCGCGCGAGGGCCGTGGCGCGCGCCTGCGGGTTGGCGCCCGTCCCGGTCGCCTCGAGCTGGTCGTAGAACACGCGGAGGCCGACGTCGTTGTCGGCGGCCAGCAACCACTCCGTCGAGGGGCGGCCCGTCAGGTTGAACGTGGTCCCCGTCGCGGCGCTGCGCAGCCCCCCGCCGCCGGTGAACAGCATGCGCAGCGAGTAGCCGGTCTGGAACAAGCCCTCGGCGTTCGACAGCCCATTGCCGCGGCTGGGATCGTAAAAGAAGTTCTGGCCGCGCTCGGCGGGCGTCCCGGCGATGACGGTGCCCGCGATGACCCACCCCAGCGCGGAGAGGCCACCGTCGGGGCCGGGCCGGTAGCCGCCCGCCGGATCCAGCGCGTCCAGCCGCCCGCCCAGCACGCGCGCCTCGACGGGGTCGAGGCGCGACCGATCGAGAGCGATCGGTTCGAACAGCCCCAGCGGCCGCGCCAGGCGGCGGGCCAGCACCCGGTGGAGGCTGGACGCCAGGGCCGCCCGCTGGGTCAGCCCCGCCTGGGTGGTCGCCGGATCGTAGGCGCGCGCTGGCAGGCTGAAGAGGACGGCGCCCAGCGCCAGGACGGTGACGGGTCTGCGGGTCAGGGCGAAACCTCGGGTTCCGGGGTCGGCTTGAGGGCCGGGTTGTCCGCGTCGGGCACGGAGCCGGTGTCGGGGCTGGGTGCCGGGGGCGGCGGTGGCCGCGGCGTTTCGGCGGGCAGCTCGTTGAGGCGCGATTCGACGAGCTTGGCGATCTTCGCCAGCTGCCCGGGCTCCGTGCACTGCGCGTTGCCGCAGGTCATCGACACGACCACGCCGCGCTCGCGCACCAGGAAGACCAGCCCGCCGATCTCGCCGGACTTGGCGCGGAACGAGGCGTCGCCGATCTCGTCACTGGCCTTCGCGCCGGGCAGCGTGCTCATGAGCTTGCCGTACTGCACCTCGGCGGCTGCCGGGCCCAGCCGCCAGACACGCAGGCCGACGTCGTAGCTCTCCGGTTTGCCGACGGCCTTGAAGTGGCGGCTGTCGTAGAACTCGGTCGTCGGCAGATCGGTCAGCTTGCCGTCCTCGAACTTGCCCACGTAGCCGGTGACGCCCCGGATCTCGTCGTCGCTGAGCAGCTTGGTGATGTCGAGCGGCGTGAACGGCGTGGCGGCGGCGCCCTCCCCGCGTGCGCCGACGGAGACCCGCTCGCCCTCCAGCTCCATGGCGGCGGGCTGCAGCTCCCACGCGGCGGCGAGGCGCATCCGCGTCCCGCCGCCCAGGAACACCAGGTGATCGACGTGGCGCAGCGCGGGCTGCCAGCGGTCGAGGCGCACCCGGTTGCCGCGCTGGCTGAAGTCGCGGCGGCGCACGCGCCCCGGGAATACCCGATCGTTTCTCCAGGCGACGTGCCCGCGATGATAGACGACCAGCGTGAACCGGCGGACCCGGGCCGACGCCCCCTGGGGCAGATCGTCGAGGCGGGGGATCGCGTAGCGCCCGTCGGCGCCGGTCTCGACCACCACCTCCCGGGCGCCGGCCGGGGCGTGAAACCCGATGCCGGTCTCGAACGCCCAGGACGCCTGAACCGTGGCGCCGGCGACGGGGCGGTCCGAGTCGGCGTCGACCACGACGCCGTCGTAGGGTCCCAGCAGATCCGCCGGTCGGATCGAATCGGGGCGAACCGGGAACGGCGCTTGCTCGATGAGGGGACCGCAGCCGAGGGCGAGCGCCGTCAAGGCGATCAGCCAGCCCGCGCGGGTGCGTGGCAAATTGACCCGCTCCAAGGAAGTTGTTATCTGTTGACGCACTTGGGGATTCGTGGGGCTGCGCGGGCGCGTGCCCGGTCCGGGCCGCCTGTTACCAAAGGTTTAGGCCCCTTGCAAACCCCTTCGACATGATCAAGTGCGGGCGATGTGGAAACGTGAACGGGGCCGACGTCCTGTTCTGCCAGTATTGTGGGACTCGGCTGGCCGCTGACCGGTTGCCCGCCGCCGGGCCGGCGGCGGCGATTGTGGCCGTGCCGGGCGCGGCGCCCGCGCCGTCGAACCGCGCCACCGACCGCCTGGTCGAGGGGGGGCCGAACCCGATGGCCGCCGCCGCCCGGGTCGCCCAGCAGAACGTCGGGTTCAAGTTGATCGTCGTCCACCGCGACGGGACCGACGGCATCACTTACAACCTCCTCGGCGACCAGATCGACATCGGCCGCACGGAGGGCGACCTGCTGTTCGAGGATCCTCACCTGGCCCCGCGGCACGCGCGCGTGTCGGCCAGCCTGACGGGCCGGGTGCTGACCCCGCTGGAGACCCGGAACGGCGTCTACGTCCGGCTGCGGGGTTCGATCGATCTGCAGGACGGCGACTACATCCTGGTCGGCAAGCAGGTGCTGCGCTTCGAGCTGCTGACGGACATCGAACGGAATCTGCGACCCGCGGTCGAGCATGGCGTGGTGGTGTTCGGCACGCCCGTGCGCCCCCCCTGGGCGCGGATCCGTCAGATCACGCCGGCGGCGATCACACGCGACGTCTACCACCTGACGCGGCCCGAGGTCGTCATCGGCCGCGAGAGCGGCGACGTGGTGTTCTCGGATGACGAATTCATGTCGCGGAGGCACGTGCAAATCGCGTTTCGCAATGGGCGCGGCCACCTCGAGGACCTGGGGAGCTCGAACGGGACGTTCCTGCGACTCCGCGGTCCGCATGGGCTTTCTTCAGGCGATCTCATTCGAATGGGAGACGAGCTGCTGCGGTTCGAGATAG
>CAZJMY010000918.1:0-2242 GCA_964546845.1 uncultured Myxococcales bacterium
ATGAAGGGGCAGCCTCCCACGCGACCGGCGGATCCGGATCCGACCGGTGGCTTCTACCCGCCGGTCCGTGCCGTGTGGCAAGCGACCGGGCTGGTGGCCTTCGCGCTCGAGCGCGTGACGTGCCGGCTGGCAAACGCGCCTCCGGACGTGGCCACCGACTATGCGACCAAGTACACGGCGAACCAGAATCCGTTGCTTTCGGGTCTGCTGGTGGCCAGCGGTGACGACGTGACGCCGCTTTACGCGGCCGGCCAGTCCACCCCGCCCCCGGCGGCGGCGATCCGCGCCGGCCAACGCGTGCTGCTTCAGGCGGACTTCAGCGACGACTCGGCGGAGACCTTCCTGGTGTGGGACGTGGTCCAGCTGAAGCTTCTGGAACAGCGCGAGTCGCTGCGCGTCGCGTGGTACGCGACCGGCGGCGCGTTTCGGCGCGACGTCACGGGCCGAGCGTCCGACGATCCCGCGACGTACACCCAGAACGAGTGGACCGCGCCGGCGACCCCGGGCCCCGTGCACCTGTGGGCCGTCCTGCGCGACAATCGCGGTGGAATCGATTTTGCGTCCGCCGAGATCGACGTGACGCCATAGAGCAGCGGGGGAAGTTTCCCGCTGTTTTCTGGGCTGTCACGGATTCGTCACCGCCCTCGAATAGTGTCGGCCCCGTATGACTGGGGAAACCAACCTCGACCGGCGAATCTTGGTGGTCGAGGACGAGCCCGATCTGCGGGAGCTCTTGACGTACAACCTGACGGCCGCCGGTTTCACGGTGCAGGCGACGGAGAACGGCACCGCCGGCCTGGAGGCCGTGCAGCGCTTCGCGCCGGACGTCGTCCTGCTGGATCTGATGTTGCCCGACATCCCGGGCACCGAGGTGTGCCGGCGCATCCGCGGGGACGTCAACGCCCGCCAGCCGGCGGTGATGATGTTGACCGCCAAAGGCGAAGAGATCGACCGCGTGGTCGGGTTCGAGCTGGGCGCCGACGACTACGTCGTGAAGCCATTCAGCGTCCGCGAGCTGGTGCTGCGCGTCGGGGCGATCTTGCGCGCGCGCCGGCCGCCCGCCCCCGCTACGGCGGCGTCCACGCCTGCGGCGCCGCAGCGGCGGAGATATCTCGTGGGGCCGCTGGAGCTGGACGTCGACGGGTACCACGTCTTCGTCAACGGCCAGGAGGTCCACGTCAGCACTCTGGAGATGCGCTTGCTCGTGTACCTGGTCGAACACCGCGGACGCGTCCGTTCCCGGGAAGACTTGCTGGAAGATGTGTGGGGCTACAAGCCCGGCGTCAGCACGCGGACCATCGACACGCACGTCAAGCGGCTTCGCGACAAGCTCGGCGACGCGGGGTCGCTCGTCGAGACCGTGCGTGGAACCGGGTACCGGCTGTCCGCAGAGCACCCGGTCGTCGTCAAGGACTAGGCGCTGGAGCCGTCGCCGGACGCCGCAATCGCGAGGGCTAACCCTCTGCCGAGGGCTTCTGCGTCTTCGGCGGCTTCGCCGGCGCGGGCGACGCGGCCGACTTCGACGCGGCGGCGGCGGCCGCAGCAGCCTTGCCCTCAGGCGAGTTGCGGGCACTGCGGTATTCGTGCCGGCGGCGACGGTGGGCGGCTTCGGCGGCGGTCGTGGGTCGGTTGCGCTTACTCACGGGGCGGACTCTACCAGCCGCCGTGCCGCGTGCCAACGAAGACCGTACGCGCGCGTTAGCGGCTAGTATGGCCGGCATGGATCGCTCCGCCGTTGCCATGCTGGTCATGCTTGCCGCTGCCGCGTTCGAGGTCGGCGGGGATGCGCTGATTCGGAAGGGGCTGCGAGGCGGCGGGGCGGCGCTGGTCGGAGTGGGATTCGTCGTGCTCGGCGCGTACGGCATCATCGTGAACAAGCTGGACCTAGACTTTTCGAAGTTGCTGGGCGCGTACGTCGGCTTCTTCGCCATCGTGAGCGTTTGCACGGGCCGATTCGTCTTCCGCGAGGCAGTGCCTGCGTCGACGTGGATTGGCCTAGCCGTGATCCTGGCGGGCAGCCTAATCATTCACGTCGGATCCGCCCACCGGATGTAAGACTGCGCCCCGCCCGCTAAAACCCCACCCTGCGCCCCGCCCGCTAAAACCCCACCCAGGTTGATGCCCCCCGCCCGCTAAAACCCCACCCAGGTTGATGCCCCCCTCCAGAGGAGAGTCTGCCCATCCCCTCCCCACCCCACCCAGGTTGATGGGGCCCTTTCCCCTCCCTCCCCCCCCACCCCTC
>CAZJMY010000919.1:0-1415 GCA_964546845.1 uncultured Myxococcales bacterium
GTCGCGCCCGCGCCGCCGCCATGCCCCCCGTCGCCGCCGGCGCCGGTGGCGTGGCCGCCGCCGCACGCGCCCAGGGCCGCCAGCGCGAGCGCCGGGAGAAATCGCCCCCTCACGGCGCCCCCAGCAGGGCGGGCGCGGGGCCGGGTCCGGAGAGCGCGCCCAGAAAGGCGACCAGATCGGCCTGCTCGCGGTCCGAGAGGCCGAGCGACGCGATCTCGCTGGTGCCGGGGTACCCGCCCGCCCGATCGCCGCCGCGGTTGAAGAACGCGATCACCTGGTCGAGGCCGGTCAGCTGGCCCGTGTGCATGTAGGACGGCGCGTTCGCGACGCAGCGGAGCGTCGGCGTGCGGAAGGCGCCCTCGAGCGTGGGGCCCGGCGCGGCGGGCAGCGCGTGTCGATCGCCGTCGCTGAACGGGCCCGCCGTGTTCAGGGGGTCGTCCAGCGCCGCCGCGACGCCGGCCGCGGCGCCGCGGTCGCCGGAGTCCTGAATGGCGACGGCCACCGTCGCGGGGGCGAGGCCCACGTTGTGGAACTGCCCGTCGGTCAGGCGCGGCCCGCCGTGGCACGAGACGCACCTGGCGGCGCCCACGAACAGCGCGGCCCCGCGCTGCTCGGCGCGCGAGAGCGCGTCGCCTTCGCCGTCGAGCCAGCGGTCGAACCGTCCGGACCCGCAGCGCAGCTGGCGCACGTACGCGGCGATGGCCTTCGTCGCGTTGACGGCCACCGTGGTGACCAGCTTCTGGTCCTGCGGGGTCAGGCTGTCGTAGTCCGCGCCGTCGCCGGGGACGCCGCGGCACCTGAAGGTGGACCCGCCGCCCGTGGCGACCTCGACGCAGCCGGTGGTCTCGGGCGCCAGCGGCGGGAAGCGTGTCGCGTCGTCGAGAGGTGGCAGCGCGCCGAAGATGGCCTCGTACTCGGCGCGATGAGCCTGGAAGATCCGCTCGGCGACGAACAGCCGGCCGGAGTTGAATTCGCGGTTGCTCTCCATCACGCCCAGCGCCTGGTTCCAGATGGCGTCGCGCCGGCCGTCCCAGTTGTAGAGCGGCGCGAAGGCGACCTCCAGCAGCGTCGGCGCGCGCCGCAAGGTCCACTGCGCGCCCAGGGACACCTGCCGGTGGGGGCTGCGGCTGTCGACGAAGCCCGCCGCCGGGACGTGGCAGCCCGCGCAGCTCACTCGACCCGCCTCGCCGCGTTGGCCCAGCGTCGCGCTGGAGCCGTCGTTGTCCCCCTCGAGCAGGCGCCCCGAGAAGCCGGCATCGAAGAACAGCCGCTGTCCGAAAGCCCGCGCGGCCGCGTCGTCGGCGACCCGGTTGCTGGGATCGGCGGGCGCCGGGCCGTCGTCGTAGCGCAACGCCGCCAGCGCGGCCCGCGCCTCGGCCGTGAAAGCGGGCGCCGGGTCGTCGTCGGCCGCGCCG
>CAZJMY010000920.1:0-1246 GCA_964546845.1 uncultured Myxococcales bacterium
GCTGCAAGAGGCCGGCCGCGTCGAGGTGATCACGTCGACGGCGACGCACGCGTTCTTCCCGGCGATGGACCGCAACTGGTCGACGATCCGCGCCCAGGTGCACGTCGCCGCCGATCTCTACGAGAAGCACTTCGGCCAGCGCCCGAAGGGGATGTGGCTGGGCGAGTGCGGCTACGTGCCCGGCGTCGACGAGCTGCTGCGCGAGGCCGCCATCCGCTACTTCTTCGTCGACACGCACGGCATCCTGTTCGCGGACCGGCGGCCGGTCTACGGCGTCTACGCGCCGCTCACCTGCCCGTCGGGCGTGGCGGCCTTCGGGCGGGACATGGAGTCGTCCGAGCAGGTGTGGAGCGCCCAGGAGGGTTATCCGGGCGACAAGCACTACCGCGACTTCTACCGCGACATCGGCTTCGACCTGCCGATGGAGTACATCAAGCCTTACATCCATCCGGAAGGGCACCGCGTATACACGGGCATCAAGTACCACGCGATCACCCACAACCAGCTGCACGACAAGTGGGTCTACGATCCGGACATCGCGCGCGGCAAGGCGGGCCTGCACGCCTCGCACTTCCGCGGCAACCGCGAGAAGCAGGTGCGCCACCTGCGCGCCCACATGGACCGGCCGCCGCTGGTCGTCAGCCCGTACGACGCCGAGCTCTACGGCCACTGGTGGTACGAGGGGCCGATCTTCCTGGGCGACGTGTTCCGGCAGTTCCACTTCGACCAGAACGACGTCGAGACGATCACGCCGGGCGACTACCTGGATCGCCACGACACGAACCAGGTCGCGACCCCGTGCGCCTCGTCGTGGGGCCACAAGGGCTACAACGACTACTGGATCAACGAGACCAACGCCTGGACCTACCGCCACCTGCACGTCGCCGCCGAGCGGATGGTGGAGCTGGCGCGCCGCCACCCGGTGGCCGATCACCTGACGACGCGCGCGCTGAATCAGGCGGCGCGCGAGCTGATGCTGGCCCAGTCCAGCGACTGGACGTTCATCATGCGAACGGGAACCACCGTCCCGTACGCGACGAAGCGGATCAACCAGCACATCCTGCAGTTCAACAAGATCTATGACGACGTGCGCGGCGACAAGGTGAACGAGCGGTGGCTGAACGACGTCGAATCGCGGAACAACATTTTCCCGCAGATCGACTACCATATCTACGCCAGCTAGCGTCTGGTCCGGTCCCGCCGCCATTTTAAAGGTCCTGTTCGTCGCATCCGAATGCGCCCCGTT
>CAZJMY010000921.1:0-2120 GCA_964546845.1 uncultured Myxococcales bacterium
GTGTCCCGCCGCGCCGCCCGCGTGTCCCGCCGCGCCGCCCGTGCCCGTGACCGCGGCGTCCGTTCCGCTCGTCTCGACCGGGCAGACCGTCGACGCGGTCGGCAAGGCCATGCCGTTGGGCCAGCAGGTGTTGTCGCAGCCGGCGCCCAGGCCGCCCGCATAGCAGGTGTACCCGTCGGGGCACTGCCGCGAACCCGTGCCGCAGGTCAGCCCGCCCGCCAGCGGGTGGCTGTCGTAAGTGCACGCCCCCGCCAGCGCGAGCGCGCCCGCAATCAAGACGACAGCGCGCGTCCGGAAGCCGTCCCGGGCGGCGCCACCGAGGCGTGATCGGCGTGCGAACATTCCCCGCGCATTGAAGACGATGGTGGGCATGGAAGCTTCCTTAGAAAGTGAAGGTCCCCAGAGCGAACGCGCCGCCGGACGTCGGCGTCACGGCGACGTGCGGCGAATTGCTCTCGCCCGTCTCGCGGCTGCCGAGCACATAGGTCGTCACGCCGGCCGCGATCAGCGCGCCACCCAGCGCGTACCCGACGAACTGCAACGTCTGATCGCGGTGGCCGGCGTCGTACGCGCTCTGGCTGAAGGTGTTGCCGGTCTTCTCGTTCTCCTGCCCGTTCGCGCGCGCCGCCAGGCCGAAGCCCAGCCCGACCGCCGCGACGGCGACGCCCCCGGCGCCCAGCGCCAGGCCCACGATCCGCAGCGTGCGCGCCCGATCGGAGGGCGGCGCCGGCGTCGTCTCGACGGTGGCGGCGGGCCCGGGCAGGGGCGCGACGGCCGAACCGGGCGCGGGCGGCGCGGCGGGCTCGGTCCCCAGCGTTCCCGCCACGGGCGGCGCGACCGGCACCGGGTGAAACGCCGGCACCAGCTTGACCACCACGCGCACCTTCTGCCCGGCGATCGGCGAGACCGTGCGCACGTCGGTGGTCATGTCCGGCTTCTCGGTGCGGACCTCGTGCGCGCCCGGCTTGACGACGACCGGGCGCGCCAGCGGCGCCACGCCGGCCGGCTGGCCGTCGACGGAGATGGAGGCACCCACGTCGTCAGTCTGGATGTCGAGATACGACAGCTTCGGGCGCAGCGCCTCGACCCGGCGCGCGGCGTCGTCGCGGCTCTCCTTTGGCGCGTACGGGGCCTCGTCCAGGAAACGCTCGAACTCCGCCAGCGCTTTGACCTCGTCGCCCATCTCGGCGTGGGCGCGCCCCATGTTGAACAGGATCTTGGGGCTGGCCACCAGGCGGTAGGCCTCCTCGAACTTCGCGAGCGCGCCCGGGTTGTCCCCGCGCTGCATCAGCTTGACCCCCTCCGTCTGCAGGGAGATCGCGCGCTTCTTGTCGGCCTCGCTCTGGGCGCTGGCCGTCGCGGCGGCCAGCAGCAGCCCGACGACGATCCCGGCGCTCAGTGCTCTACAGATCCGTGAACCCACTGAAACCCCCGTGCCGGCGTTCGCTCTTGTGGTGTGATTTGCCCGGGCGCTCTTCGGCAGCCGGCGCCCTCTTCAGGTCGATCGACAACGTTCGGTCCTGGCTGCCATCGACAGTCAGCTCCGCGGTCTGGAATCCGTCCGCGCGGACGGTCACGCGGTGGGTGCCGTTCCCTCGCGGCACCGAGAGCGGCGGCTCGGCCGGCTGGCCGTCCAGCGTGACGGACGCCCCGGCCGGCAGCCCCTTCAGCGCGATGCGCGTGGGCGCGGGCGGGGCGACCTCGGGCTTTGCCGCCACCTCCGGTTTGGGCGGCACCACCTCGGGCGGCGCGACCTCCGGCTTCGGGGCCACCTCCGGTTTGGGCGGCGCCACGGCCGCCGAAGCGGCAGCCGTCCCGGACGCTTCGGTCTTCCCGCCGCCGTGGCCGGTCATGGCGAAGGCGACGATCGCGATCGCGGCGGCCGCGCCCACCGAGGCGAACACCCACTTGCGCCCACCACCCCGGGCGGAAGCCGGGGCCTCGTCGACCACCTGGCCGACGCTCTGGGTGAAGGTGGTCTGCGAGGGCATCACCTGCGTGCCCCCCGCGGAGATCGACGCCTGCGCCGCCGTGACAGGGCCGGGCGGCACGGCAGCCGCCGCGGTGGCCGCCACGCCCGACGCCGGCGCCGGCGTCGTGGCCGGCATCGACGCCGCCGG
>CAZJMY010000922.1:0-6383 GCA_964546845.1 uncultured Myxococcales bacterium
CTCGCGCACCCGGGCCATCGCCTTGGGCGCCGCGTCGGACTCTTCCCAGTCCCGCAAGAACGCCTTGATCTCGGTCAGCGAGAAGCCCAGGTCCTGCAGCTTCTGGATCCAGTCGATCCGCTTGACCGCCTTGCCCGAGTAGAGCCGGAAGCCGCCCTTCGACCGAACGGCGGGGCTCAGCAGGCCCAGCTCTTCGTAAAGGTGCACCGCCCGGACCGTCTTTCCGGTCCGCTTGGCCAGCTCGCCAACCTTCAGAAGGGCCAGGCTGTCGGCCGAGACGTGGTTTGAATCCTCACCCATACGTATGGGTTATGTATATCTCACGCCGGGGTCGTGACAAGCACCAACTTTCCAAAGGTTGCGCGGGACTCCAGCAATCGGTGCGCTGCGGCAACGTCGGCCAGCGGGAGCACCCGGTCCACGACCGGCCTCAGCCGCCCGGCCGCAAACAGGTCCAAAAGGCCGAAGAGGCGCGACTTGCTGGCCATGGTCGAGCCCAGGATGCTGAGCTGACGCCAGAACACATGCCGCAGGTTGAGCACGGTCTCGTGCCCGGCCGTGGCCCCGCAGGTCACGATGCGCCCCCCCTTGGCGCAGGCCACCACGGACTGTGGAAAGGTCGCGGCCCCGACGTGCTCGACCACGATGTCGGCACCCCGGCGACCGGTCAGCCGCTTCACCTCGGCCACGAAGTCGCCCCCCGACGAGTCGATCGTGTCGTCCGCGCCCAGGGCCGCGGCGGCCTCCCGCTTGGCCGGGGTCGAGGCCGTCGCGATGACGCGCGCCCCGTAGAGCTTGGCGACCTGGATCGCCGCCGACCCGACGCCCGAACCACCGGCGAGCACCAGCACCGTCTCGCCCTGCCGGATGCCCGCCCGGTCGACCAGCATCTGCCAGGCCGTCATGAAGGCGGTCGGGATCGACGCCAGCTGCGCGTCGTCGAGCGGGATCCGATCGCGCGGCGCCGGGACCAGGTTCTGCGCGGGCACCACGACCTCTTCGGCCTGAGCGCCCCACGCCTGTTCGCCCATCATCCGGTACGCGGGGCAGAGGTTGTCGCGCCCGTCGAGGCAAGCCACGCAGCGGCCGCACGACAGGCCCGGGTTCACCAGCACCCGGTCACCCACCGCCGCGCCCGCCTGGGGCACGACGCCCGGCCCCAGCGCCGCCACGACCCCACAAGCGTCGCCGCCCAGCACGTGCGGCAGCGCGACCGGCAGCGCCGGCAGCCCGCGCCGCAACCAGAGATCGACGTGGTTCAGCGCCGCCGCGCTGACCCGCACGGTGACCTCGCCGGGCCCGGGCACCGGCGCGGGGACGTCGGCCACCTCCATCACTTCCGGCCCGCCGTGGCGGCGGAACAGAGCCGCCCGCATCAGAGGTCCGGCAGGACTGGCGCGTCGCGGAGACGCGGCGCCGCCAGGTCCTTCGGCGAGAGGATCGGCTCGCGCACCGGCCAGGCGACCCCGATGTCCGGATCGTTCCAGAGGATGGCGTGGCTCGCCTCCAAGACGTACGGCGTCGTGCACTTGTAGACGACGTCCGCCACCTCCGACAGCGCGCAGAAGCCGTGCGCGTAGCCGGGCGGAATCCAGAGCTGGCGGCGGTTCTCGTCGGACAGCTCGACGCCGAACCACTGCCGGAACGTGGGCGAGCGCCGGCGGATGTCGACGACCACGTCGAACACCGCCCCACGCACCGTCTGCACCAGCTTCCCCTGTGGCTGCGGCTGTTGAAAATGCAGGCCACGCACGGTCCCGCGCACCGAGCGCGAGAGGTTGTCCTGCACGAACGGGGCGTCGATGCCCAGCGCCCCGTAGCGCGCCGCCTGGTAGGTCTCCATGAAGAAGCCGCGCGCGTCCTGGTAGACGGTGGGCTCCAGCACCAGCAGGCCTGCCAGCGGCGCGGCGACGACGTTCATCGCGGGGCGACCGACTTCAACGCGGGGCGGCCCGCGGGCGCCGGCCTCGCCTCGGTCACGACGGCGGTCACCGCCGCCAGAAAGGCGTCGATCGTGGCGTCCGGCAGCTCACCCATGTTGGCCACCTGGACGTAGCGCTCGGCCAGGTCGCCCTTGGCGCGATAGACGATGAACCCGCGGGCCTTCATCGCGTCGTACAGGCCGGACACGGTGAGATGGGCCGGCAACCGCAGCGTCGAGATCGTGTGCGACTCGCGCCCGGTGTTGGTCAGCGATTCGAAGCCCAGGTCGGCGAACACGCGCCGGATCCGCAGGCTCCGCTCGCGGTAAACCGCGCGCCGGGCCGGGACCCCGCCCTGCTCCGCCAGCTCGTCCAGCGCCGTCTCCAGCGCGAAGAACGATGAGACCGCCGGCGTGAACGGGGTTTGCCGCAGGTCGGTCAGATACCGGCGATGCCGCTTGAGGTCCAGGTAGTACACGCGGGGCGCGACGTTCGCGACGCGCGCCCACACCTCGGGCGCCACGCACAGGAACGAAACGCCGGACACCGAGTGCAGGCACTTGTTCGCCGACGAGTAGCAGATGTCGATCCCGTCGCGGGTGACGTCCAGGTCCTCGACGCCCAGCGCCGACACGGCGTCGACGATCGAGGTCACGCCGCGCGCCCGGCACAGGCGCGCGATCTCACCGACCGGGTTCAGCATGCCGACCGACGTCTCGTGATGGATGAGCGCGGCCGCGGCGATGTTCGGATCCGCGTCCAGCGCCCGCGCCACGTCCGCGGGATCGGGCAGCGTTCCCCACGGGTACCGCAGCGTGCAGCGCGGGATGGCGTGCAAGGCCGCGATCTCCTCGAGCCGCTCCCCGAACGCGCCGTTGGTCACGACCAGGATCTTCTTGCCCCGCGGGACCGCCGACGAGATGGCCATCTCCATCGCGGCCGTCCCCGAGCCGGTGATGAGCAGCATCTCGTGCTGGTCGGTGGCCCCGAAGACCGGCCGCAGCTTCTGCTGGAGCCGGCCCACCACGGCGGCGTAGTCGTCGTCCCGGTGGCAGACGTCGTGGTGAACCAGCGCCGCTTTCACGCGGGCCGACGTCATGACCGGACCGGGGCTGAAAAGGACGTACCCGGGCTGGTCCTTCTCGGCCAGGAGGCGCTCGATCAGCGCCAGCGTATCGGCCGCCGTCGAGGCCGTCGAGCCGCCGGGCACGGCCGGTCGCGCCAGCTCTTCCCCGTAGACGCGCAGCAGCCACTCGGCGTGCTGGCGCATGGGCGGCGAGTCGACGTCCTGCCACAACTTGGCGACCACGTCGTGCGCGGTCACCAGCCCCTCCGCCGCGGCAGCGGCGACGCCTTCGGTCAGCGACGGCCGCGGCAGCCGATCCAGCGCGGCGATCAGCGACGGCGCCATCACGTACAGGCCCGTGCTGACCGCGGCGTACTTCGTCAGTTGCTTGCCGATGTCGGCCACGCGATCGCCCGCCAGCCGCACCTTCGTCGCGTCGTCGATGTCGAACACGCGGGCCAGGTCCCGGTCGACGGCCAGGACCGTGGGCCCGCCGCCCGCCGGCAACGCGCAGAGCTCGCGCACCAGCGCCGGGGCCGCGATCTGATCGGACATGACCAGCAGCGTCCGTTCGGTCACGAAGGCGCGGGCAGCCAGGACGGACAGGCCGTTCGGCCCGTCCCACTCCGCGTTTTCGAAGAAGGTGATGCGCCGGCCCGCTTTGAGATCGGCCGCCAGGTGCCGGCGAATCGCGGCGCCGGCATAGCCCACAACGATCCCGATCTTCTGGATCCCGACGGCGTCCAGCAGGGCCAGCGTCCGATCCAGCAGCGGCCGCCCGCCCACGGACGCCAGGCAATTTGGCACACCGGGCTCGCCGATGTTGACCCCTTTCCCGGCGGCCAGGATGAGCGCGCGCGTGATCACGCGGGGCTCAGCTCTTGCGCTGGCGGCTGCCGGTGACGGCGGCGTAGGCGTGCGGCATCTGACGCAGCGGCTCGGCCCGGAACGTCAGCAGGTAGACCGAGTTCTCCGTCTCGACGTAAATCTGGTCGCCTCCCGCGTCACCCAGAACGCGCCGGACGGGCGTCGTCACCATGCGATGTCCGTTCGGGTCACGAAAGATGACCATGCCGCGGCCGACGCTGGGGTAGCTGATCAGGTACCCGGCATAGGTGCGCCCCAGGCCCAGAGACGCCCGCTCCCGGCCGTGATCCCGGATTTTTCTGGCGGTGACGCTGACCACGAGAGATCCCAGCTAGAAGATTACCACATACGGCCGCGATTGAACTGGCCCAGCCGGTCGCAAATCGGTCGGTCCCGGTGCGGGGACGTGGGGGCCCGGCGCAGGTCAAGCGGCCACCACCGCGGGGGGTCGGCGGCCTGGCGGCGCGACCCTGTATAATGCCGCGCTCCCTATGGATACCGCCAAACCCGCCGCGCGTGCCGGGAACCTGACCGCCGCGCTGGTCGTGGTCGCGGGGCTCGAGCTGGTGCTCAATCGGCTGGGGGGCCGGCTGTTCTTTCCCCGGGCCACGCTGTCGCTGGGCGGCGGCTCACGCACCTCCAGCCTGGTCGCGGCGGCCGGGCCTTTTCTCTTCCAGCTGACCGCGGTCCTTTCGCTGGGGGTGCTGGTCGCGGCCCTGGTGGGCGTCCTGCGGCGCGGCGAGATCTACCCGCGTGCGATGCGCTTTTCGGTCGCGTTCATCGGGCTGGTTTTCGTCATCTTCGACGCGCAGGGGCTGCTGCGGGGCCAGTTGCCGCCGCGGCTGTTCGTGTACCTCGAGACCAGCTACGGGTTCCTGGCCCTGCTGACGGCCGTGGCCGTCGCGTCGGCGCGGGCACCCGCGCGCGTGAAGCTGGGGATCTCCCTCTTCGCGTTGCCGGGTGCGCTCCACGCGGCCGCCATCCTGAGCGCGGGGCTGGGCCACGGAGACGGCACGGCGTCGGCGCTGGCCGCCGCCGGCGAGGCGGCGTTGATCGCCGCGGCCGTGGGCGCGCCGCTGCTGTTGCCCTTGCCGGGCTGGCGCGATCGGCACTGGCGCTTGCCGGTGGCCGTGGCGGGGGCGCTGACGGTGCTGTTCGTCCTGGTCCTGTTCCTGCGGTTCGATCTCATGCAGGCGAGCGCGCTCTACGCGCTGCGGATGGAGCTGCCGCCGCCGCGTTCGGTCGCCGGCTTCGCCTACGTCGTCGGTTTCTTCGCGTGGACGCTGGCGCTGCTTCAACTGTTCGGCGAACCGGGCGGGATGCGCCTGGCCGCCTATGGGCTGGGGCTCCTGGCGCTGGGCGGGTACGACGCCGGCTCGCCCGTCGAGCTGTCGCTCTCGCTGCTGGGTCTCCTGGCGCTCACGGTGGGTGAGGTGCGGGCGGCGCGCGCCGGCGATCCGGGGCGGCCCCGCATCGCGGCCGGCGACTGGCGCGCCTTCGTGGGCCGGCTGGCGACGGCGGCGGGTGACGGCACCCAGCCGGACGAATCCCGCCCCCAGGCGGTGATCGCGGAGGAAGGGGAGCTGGAGGTCAGCCGGATCCAGACCTACCGCCGCGGCTATCCCGTCACGTTGAAATTGATGCGGCGGCGTGGCGCGGTGGTCGAGCTGGACGCGACGGTCGGGGCGATCGGGCGTGAGCTGCCGGACGCCAGCGTCGAGCGCCACCGCCGCTGGCTCGAGCGCAACCCCGAGAACCGCTTGAATCTCCCGCGCCTCAAAACCGGCGACGCCAGCTTCGATCAGAAGTTCAGCGTGCACGGCCCGGCGCCGATCGGCGACCCGGAGCTGCGACACCGGCTGGCGCGACAGCAGGGCGACGGCGTGCTGACGATCTGGAACGGGCGGGCGGCTCGCTACGTCCTCGCGAACCCCGCCGCGCTCGACGAAGCGCCGGCTCTGTTTGCCGGGCAGCTGGAAGGCGATCCGCCCGTCACGACGGCCGTCGCGCTGCTGGACACGCTGGCCGACCTGGTCGAGGCCTCGACCCCCGCCGACAGCGACGCCGAGTCCTGAACCGCGAAGGTGCGGTGGCGGTCCGCCCGAAGCCGGCCGCTTTCCGAACGAAGTTGTTCCTCAGGGCGCGGTGGGGGGCTCGGTCGCGGCGCGCGCGGAGGTCTGCCCCTCCAGCTCGCGAATCTGCCGGCGGGCCGCCGGAGCGTCGGTCCCTGAAGGCGAGCTCTCGAGGTAGCGCTTGTAGGCGGCGACCGCCTGCGCGGGCTCCCCTTCGAGCCGGTACGCCTCGGCCAGCCCGAACAGGGCCGGCGCGTAGCCGGGCGACAGGTTGAGCGCGCGCTTGAAGGTGTCGATCGCGGACAGCGCCTTGTGGCGGTCCAGCAGCACGTAGGCGTTACCGGTCAGCGCCGCGACCCCGTTCGGCTGCAGGTGCAGCGCCTCTTCGTAGAGCTTCTGCGCCTTCGCCGTTTGTCCGTTCTCGATCGCGTGGTCCGCGTCCGCGACGCGGTCGAG
>CAZJMY010000923.1:0-3383 GCA_964546845.1 uncultured Myxococcales bacterium
GTTGGCGGCGATGCTGGTGATGCTGGGGCGCCACTGCGTCTGCGGTCCGCCGGCCGGCGTGTAGAGGTAGTCGTTGGTGTTCGTGCCCGTGACCAGGATCTGTCCCGTCGGCAAGGCCACCATCTGGAACAGGTACGACTCGCGGTTGGTCGCCACGCCGGGCGGGCTGGGGATCTGGCTGATCGTGTTGGTGGTCGGATCGTACTCGGCGAACCGCCCGGCGCCGTAGATCGTGTCGGACGTGACCACCAGGACCTTGCCGTTCACCTCGATGCAGGCGGGCGTGTCCTCGGTGTACTGCACGTTGTACGGGTTGCCGTTCGGTTGGGCGGGCGCCGGCGTGGACGGTCCCGCCACCCACGTCCCGTTCGCCGTCGGGGAAGCGCCGGGGGTGTAGATCGCGGTGCGGCCGAAGGCGCTGAACACCAGCAGCTTGCCGTTGTACAGGAACACGCCCGGGCCGATCTCGGCGTCGCTGTTCTGCATCGTGAACGGCGGAACGGCGTCGTTCACCCACTGGTTCGTCGACGGCACGTAGCGCACCGGCTGCGGCGCCGTCCAGTCGAGAACCGTGCCGTTGGGCAGCAGCGACCAGGTCTCTTCCGTGCCCACGGCCGCGGCGCGCGTGGCCGTCTGCGTCCACTGGTTCGTCGCCGGGTTGTACACCTGCGTGCGGCCGTCCCAGCGGTAGCCGACCATGATGCGCCCGTCGGCCAGCACCTGGTTGGCGACGTCGCCGATGTCCCCGAAGAGACCCGGCGCGCCAAGGCTCCAGGCGTTGGTCACCGGGTCGTAGATCTCGACCACGTTGTGATCGGATTCGTTGGGCGCCAGATCTTCGCCGCCCGCGATGAAGAAGCGCCCGTCGCGCAGGACCGCGAACGGGTAATAGCGGCGATCGACCTGGGTCGCCCCGGCCGGCCGCCACGTCCCGCTGACGTAGCTGCCGGTGAGGTCGGGCGTCAGGCGCGTCCAGACGTGCCCGTCGGCGTTCTCTTCCTGTGCGAGCAGCGATCCGTCGGTCAGCAGCGCGACGTTTCGGTGCGGCAGTCCCGTCACGGTGTCCATCGGCATGGCCGTCCAGGTGCCCGGCTGCGCGACCGCCGGTGCCGCGGCAAGGCCCAGGGCGGCGGCGAATGCCGCGGCCGTCGTCAATTCGAGGTGCGTTCTCATGTGGTCCCTTTCCCGTTGGCGAGCTCGGGGAATTCCGAGCACGGGCGATGGTGAGACGTGGTCCGTACGGTCGCGCTTACATCTGGTGCATCGATCTGTCGCGGGCGACAAAGCGTCCTAGACTCGGGGCCGTCTCATGGAGCCGCTGGAGTCGTCGCTCGATCTCGTCCGCGCCTCGCGCGCGGCGTTTCTGCGCCTGGACACGGCGGCGCTCGCCCGGGCGGTGGCGGGCCTCGAACGCGCGCTGGTAACGGACGACACGGTCCAGGCGGGCGTCGACCTGGCGCTGGCGCGGGCGTTGCTGTCTCTGCTCCGGGGCGAGCCGGCGGAGGCGGACCTGGGGACGCTCGCCGCGCGCGCATCCGGCGCCGGACTGGCCGCCGCCGTCGTCGAGATCCGGGCCGTGCGGGCGCTCTTCGCGATCGAGGCGGGCGACCACGCGACCGGTCTGGCGCTCGCGCGCCGCGCGTCGCTGATGGCGCGCACCGAGGGGATTCCCGACGCGGAGATGCTCGCCAACCTGGCGCTCGCGCGGGCTCGCCGCTACAGCCGCCAGACCCACCTCGCGCTGCGCATCGTGGAGGCGCTGGACGCGGTCGCGCCGCCCGAGTGGCGCGGCTGGCTGGACTGGGAGCGCGCGCTGGCGGGCGGCCAGCTCGCCGGGGGAACGACCGGTCCCGCGTCCGGGCTCGAGGCGCTGCTGCGCGCGGCGCAAGCGGGCGACCGCGCCGCCTTCTCGCGCCACGCCGGCGCTCTGCGCGCCGCGGCCGTTCCCGAGCCCCTTCGAAGAGAGGCGGCGATCCTGGTCGCTGCGATCGATCCTCACGAGGCGTTCGGCGACGGAGGCGTTCCAGAGACGCCGCTTCGCGCCGAGCTCCTCGCCTGGCGAAACGGGACCGCGGCGCTGCCACCGGCGCCGCTGCACGGGCTGGCAGTCCAGCCGGGCGCGGCGTACGTGGTCCTCCGGCCGACGGGCGAGAGCGCGCGCTGCCTGCAAGCCGGGGCCGCGCTGCTGGACGCCCCGGACGCCGTTCGCGTGCGGCAATCGCGTCTGACCCACGGGCGCGTCGAGACGGTCCTGGCGATCCTGGCGTTGGCCGGTCCGGGCGGGCTCGACGAGGCGACCTGCTTTGCCCGCGCCTACGGCTTCCACTACGTCCCGGCGCTGCACCGGGGCGTCTTCGACGTGTTGCTTCACCGGGTCCGCGCCGCGGTCGAGGACGTCGCGAGCGTCGTGCGCGCGCCGGGCCGGCTGGCCCTGGTCGCGATGCGGCCGCTGCTGATTCCCGACCCGCGGACGTCGCGCTCGACGACGGACCGCGTGTTGCGGCTGCTGGCCGAGGAAGGGCGGGCCACCGCGAAGGAAGCCGCCGCGCGCCTGGGCGTCTCCCTGCGGACGGTGCAGGGGGCGCTCAGCGAGCTGGCCGCGTCGCAGGCGTGCGTCGTGGAACGCGACGGGCGGGCCGTCACCTACGCGATCGAGGACTCGATCTTCTCCGAGCCCACCCGGCGGCTCGCGCGCCTCCGGCAGCAGAGGATGGCCGGTGCCTAGCCGGCGCCCGCTCGCCGCCTCTCGCGTGCAGGCCTCGCTCCTGGCGATCGGGGTCCTGGCGGCCTGGTTCGCGGCCAAGCCGGCGCGTGGCGCCGATGCGCCCCGTCCCGCCGCTGCCGAGGATCCCGTCGCCGTTGCCGAGGCGCTGTTCCAGGAGGGGCGACTGCTGCTGGAGAGCGGCGACGCTCACGAGGCCTGCCCGAAGCTGGCGGAGAGCTTGCGCCTCGACCGGGCGACCGGGACTTTGCTCGCGCTGGCGATGTGCCACGAGGTCGACGGCCACCTGGCGAGCGCCTGGGCCGAATATCTGGAGGTCATCGCGCGCGCCAAGCGCGAGGGCCGCCCCGATCGAGAAGAGGCTGCCCGCCAGTACGCCCGCGCGCTGGAGCCGCGGCTCTCCACCCTGGACATCGCGGTGCCCGCGGCCGTCGCGCGGATTCCGGGGCTCGTCGTCCAGCGCGACGGGGTGACGCTGGAAGCCGCGGCATGGTCCACGGCGGCGCCCAGCGATCCGGGTCCCCACCTCGTCACGGCGACAGCGCCGGGACGGCAGCCGTTCTCGGCGACGGTGGTGGTGGGCGCGGCCGCCGATCACCAGACGGTGACGGTGCCGCTGCTGGCGCCCGACGACGGGGGCGGCGCCGCCGCTGGGGCGCCG
>CAZJMY010000924.1:0-1101 GCA_964546845.1 uncultured Myxococcales bacterium
CGGCCAGCGCGTCGGCGCCCGGATCGCGGCCGTTGCGGGTGCGGGCCCCGAGGTCGTCGGGCTCGACGGCGCCCTGGGTCGCGGCCGCGATGAGCGCCCGGCGGGCGACGGCGCCGCCGCAGTCGGCGGCCACGCGATCCAGCCACACCGACGGCAGCACGGCGGCGCCGCCGCTGCGCCGGTATCGCCGCAGCGAGCCCAGCCGCAGGTCGGCGATCGCGCGCGCGACGATCTGGATGTCGATGGCGCGGCACGGCCCGTCGCGGCACAGGTCCGCGGCGACCGCCGCCGCCAGGCCGCTCTCGAAGGGGGTGCCGGACTGCACCGCGCTGCGCTCGAGAATCTCGGCGGTCTTGGCCTCGGACAGCTTCGGCAACGCGGTGGACGCGCGCGCGCCGATCTTGTTGCGCAGGGCCGTTCGCAAGGGCTCGAGCCGCGCGAAGGCCACGTCGTCGGCACACAGGACGATGCGCAACATCGCCCCGCCCTCCTCGATGAGCTGCGCCGCCAGCGCCGCCAGATCGACGCCCGCGAAGGTCCCGTCGGGCGAGAGCGCCTCCTCGAGGTGGTCGAACACCAGGACCAGCCCCCCCTTGGCGTCGCGCGCGATGCTGCCGAGATAGTCGCCGGCGTCCTGTCCGGGAACAGGCGGCGCGATGCCGAGGCGGCTCGTCTCGCGAACCAGCTCCCTCTCGAGGTCCTGGTAAGAGCCCAGCACCAGCGTCGCGACGCCACGCCGCGCCAGCGCGGGGGACAGACCGGCGCGCAGCACCGAGGTCTTCCCCACGCCCGACGGCCCCGTGAAGACCACCAGCCTGGCCTCGCCCGACAGCAAGCGGTCGAGCAGCGCCACTTCGTCGGCGCGCCCGAACAGCTCGTCGGCCGCGCGTTCGTCGAACGGCGTGAGCGCCCCGAACAAGCCGCGGGCGGCTGCCGCCGTCAATGAATCACGAGACCCCTCATGGGGTTCTCGTCCTCAGCTCTGGCGAATGTCCGATTCCAGCATCTCGGGCTCTTCGTCATAGTCCGAGATGATGATCTCTCGATTGTGGGCGTCCGTCGAGGACGGGGTGAAAAAACCTTCGACCAGGTCGGCGACCT
>CAZJMY010000925.1:0-3306 GCA_964546845.1 uncultured Myxococcales bacterium
GCCCGCCGCGCCCGTCGCGCTGCCGCCGCTGCCCGTGACGCCGCTGCCGCCCGTGGCCGTGCCGGGGCTGCCGCCGGTGGCGCGGCTGCCGCCGCTGCCGGTGGTCGTGGTCGTGCCGCCTGCGCCGGGGGCGGCGCTTCCGCCGCTTCCGTCGGGCGTGACGCTGCCTCCGCCTGCGCACGCGCCGATCACGACGAGACCGCTGACCAGCGAAATCGATGCCGAACGCGAGGAGGGGGTCATGATGTGTTCTGTATGTCCAGCCGGTTCACCCGCCGTGGGTGACTTCCGCGTCGGCACGCGGCGATTTCGCGCCGGACGAAAAATGAGCCGCGGACGACCCATGAGCGGACATTCATTCGAGGGGAGAGTCCATGCACAGTCGGATGTCCCGTCGCATCAAGCAGGTCCTGGCCGTCGTTTGCGGGCTATACGCGGCGGGCGTGGCCGGCGGCTGCGCACCGCAAGACGACGACACCGCGGGCGCGGTCGATCAGCCGAGCCCGCGCGCCAGCGGGAACGACTCCCAGGCGCACGGCGCGTTGATCACGGCGCCGTCGAAGACCCCGCGCACGATCGCCGCCATGATGTTCGACATCGGGAGCGGCCCGCCCAACGCCACCACGATCATGAACGTGATCGGCGGGACCGGCTCGTCGCAGCGCCACATGTTCCAGGAGATCTCGTACGGCATCCAGGACCTGCAGCCGATGTACTTCGGCCCCTACACGCTGCCCGTCCACAACTGCCTGACCATCGCGTGCTGCGGGCCGTCCTCGGACCAGACGGGGAACGGCGCGACCGTGCAGTCCGAGATCGACGCGCTGGGGATGACGTTCAATCACTACTTCTGGGTCTACGGCACCCCGCCGTCGGGCGCGAACTGCGGCACCTGGGGCGACGAAGGGTCGCCCGGCCGCATCGCCGTCTACTCGAGCTACTCGTTCCATCAGATCGTCGGCTACGCGCAGGAGGTCGGCCACAACTTCGGCATGACGCACGAGCCGGTCATGTGCTGCGGCGGCACCGTCGCCAACAACCGCACCTGCACGGGCGGCGTGACCTTCTCGGACAACACCGCCAGCTGCCAGCACATGGAGTACGCGAACGCGCTGTCGTTCATGGGCAGCGGCGCGCACCACCCGTCGGCGCTGCACAAGTACCACCAGGGGTGGATGAGCGGCTGCAATTTGGTGAAGGCCGGCACCAGCACGACGCTGACCCTGGTCCCGCAGGAGCTGCCCTGCGACGGCGTGCAGCTGGTGCAGATCCCGGCGCCGAAGACGCGGCCCGGTCCCGGCGTCGCCGGCGATCGCCAGGGCGCGGCGCCGATGCTGACGCACTACTACCTGGAGATGCGGGCGCCGTACGGGTTCGACAGCGGCCTGGGGCCGATGATCCTGGTCTCGATCGGCCCGGATCTACCGGCCGCCAATCGCGCGGCGCCGTACGTCTATCTGCTGGACATGAACCCCGGCACGTCGACACTCAACGACGCCGGCCTCACCGCCGGCAAGAGCTACAGCGATCCGTCGGGCGGCTTCACCGTCACGGTCGATTCGATCGACAACGCCAGCGCCAGCGTGACGATCACGACGACGGGCACGGGCGCGCTGACGTGCGGTGACAGCTCGGCGTTCACCGCGCCCGGCCCCGGCGCCAGCAGCTGCGGGCCGCTGTTCGGTGGCGGCACGGCGACGGGCACCGGCGGCAGCGCCGGGCGCCAAGGCGGGGCGGGTGGTGGGCGCGGCGGCGCCGCGGGTTCGGGTGGTCGCGGCGCCGGCGGAGGCGGCGGTGGCGCGAAGGGCGGCAGCACCGGATCGGGAGCGGCCGGCCGCCCGGGGACACAGACCGGCGGGACCAGCGGCGCGGGCACGGGCGGCTCGATCACTCCGGGCAGCGGCGGGTCGGCGGCGGGCTCCGGCGCCACCGGCACGGGCGGCGGAAGCACGGGCGGGACCGGCACGCCGGCGGGCGCGGGCGGCGGCGGCCCCACCGGCACGCCAGGCGACGCCGGCACCAGCGGCTGTTCGTGCGAAACGGCGCCCGCGGGCCGCTTGGGCCGGGCGGCAGTGCTGGGCTTGCTGGCCGGCCTGATGCTGTGCGCGCGCCGGAGGCCCAGGCGTGCGCCGCTGGGCTGATGCCCTCGGCGTCTGTGCCGGGCTCGCGCTGATGGCCCCCTCGCCGGCGGGCGCGAACGGCGCCTTCCCCGACTCCGAGAGCATCCTGACGCCGGACGATCGCCCGCGGGAGATCCTTCTGGTGACGAACTTCGGGCTCATCACGACCACCGACGCGGGCAAGACCTGGCTCTGGTCCTGCGAGCAGGACGGAAACGCGCTGGGGGCCTTCTATCAGCTGGCGCCGCTGCCCAGGAACCGGCTGTTCACCGTCGCCAACCAGAAGCTCGCCTTCTCCGACGACGGAAGCTGCGGCTGGCAAACCGCCGGCGGCGCGGTGGTCGGGCAGTTGATCACCGACGCGTACGTCAACCCGTACCTGGACCCCGGCGGCGGCATGCGCGTGCTGGCGATCGGGGTGGCCAACCAGATCTGTTCGCTGTTCCCGTCGGCCGACGGCGGCGTGACCTTCGCGCCCGCGCTGATCCAGGGGATGGCCGGGCAGACCATGACCGGCGTCGAGATCGCGCGTTCGGACCCGAACGTGATCTATCTGGCGATTCACGCGGCCGACGGCGCGCCGTTGCTGGCGCGTTCGGGCGACGGCGGCGCGCACTTCACCGTCCACGATCTCAGCGCCGACCTGGGTCCGGGGCTGGTGCGCATCGTCGCCGTGGACCCCGCGGATCCGAACCGGGTGCTGCTCACCTTCCTGGGCGCGAACGACCAGTCGATCGCGCTGACCGCCGACGGAGGCGCGTCGGCGACCAAGCGGGTCACGATCAACGGCAACTTCACGGCCTACACGCGCCTGCCCAACGGCACGATCCTGATCGCGGCGATGGTCGAGTACTCGACGGCGCCTGGGCTGTTCCGCTCGCGCGACGGCGGCGGGACGTTCGAGATGGTGGCGCGCCCGCCGGCCATTCGCGCGCTGTCGCAGCGGGGCGGCCTGGTCTACGCCGCCGCCGACAACTTCGGCGACGGGTACGCGATCGGCACGTCGTCGGACGAAGGGACGACCTGGCAGGGGCTGATCACGTACGCCGACGTGACGGCAATCGCTCCGTGCCTGAAGGCGGCCTGCCAGGCGATCTGCGACAACGAGGTCTCGATGGGCGTCTGGGCGGCCGACGTCTGCTCGGCCGACCCGCCCGCGGGCGCCGCGGGCGGCGGCACGGCGGGC
>CAZJMY010000926.1:0-8703 GCA_964546845.1 uncultured Myxococcales bacterium
GCCGGCAGCCCGCCGGCGCGCGACGCCGGCGCGGCCACCCGGGGCTCCAGCGCGATCGGCTCACCGGGCGGCAGCCCGATCAGCGCGCGCAGCCGCGCCGTCAGATCGCCCGTGGCCAGGACGGCGGCCGCCCTCTCGCGGGCGGCCAGCCCCTGCTCCAGCCGGGCCAGCTCCAGGTCGACGTTCGACGAAGCGCCGCTCGACACGCGGGCGCGGACGGCGTCCAGCACGGCGGCCGTCAGCGCTTCGCGCGCGGCGGCGGTCTCTTCGTGCGCGCGGGCCAGCTGCGCCCCCACGTAGGCGGCCCGCACGCGGGCCCGGGTCTCGACGCGGGCGACCTGCTCGCGCCAGGTCGCCACCTCCAGCGCGCGCCCCACCACCGCGCGGCGGGCAGCGCGCTGCCCGCCGATCTCGATCGATTGCTCGGCGTGCAGCCGGAGCTCGACGGAGCTGGCGCCCGGCTCCCGGTACGGACCTCCGGCGGCGGCGATCACCGGATTGGCGGGCAGTCGCAACGACGCACCGACGTCGCGGGCGGCGACGACGTCCCGCTCGGCGCGGGCGCGCCGCACCAGCGGGCTGGCCGCCTCGGCGCGGGCCAGTGCCTCGGCGAGGGTGACCAGACGCGGGGAGGCGGCGCGCGCAGGCCGAGGTGAAAGAGAAAAAGCGAGGCCGAGAACCAGCAAAGACGCAGCGAACGGAGAACGGACGGACACGAGCATCGACACACCATGGGCGACGGATCCAGGCCCGGGCGCGCGCGACCGTCGAACGGCCGGCGCAGCCCGCGCCCCGCCGGCCGCGCACGCGGCCGACTGTTCCACCAACGACGACTAGATCGCGCGCCGGGGCGGACGGAAGATGTCGAGCTCGGGCAGGCGCCCCTGCGGGGCCTGATCTTCGGCGAACACGGCGCCGGCAGCGGCCAGCGTCTCCGGCGGCGGCTCCGCGCGGCTCGCCGGCAGCGCCGCCGACAGATCGAACGCGAGGGCCACCTCGTCGTCGCCGTCGTCACCGGGCATGCCGCTCGGCTCGCCCGTCAGGCACGCCGCCGCCAGCGCCGCGACGGCGCAGAGGGCGAGGACCTTCCGGACGATTCGCACGCGCCAACAGTAGCACAGCCACGAACAGGCGCCCGGCGGCTTCACCAGATTCGATGAAACGCCGGGCAGCGCGGCACTAGCAGGAGGAGAGACCAGGTGGCTGTCGCGCCGCCTGCCTGCCCCTTCGCCGATGGAATCCATGGAACCGGAGATCGCGCTGCCCACCGCCGAGCCCGCGCCCCCGCCGGTCGTCTTCTCCGAGCTGATCGACCGCTGGCTTCGCGAGGGGGAACGGCTGCACGAGGCGGCGCCGCCGGACGACGGCAGCGCGGCCGCCGGCAGCGACGCCGGACTGGCGCGGGACAGCTGGCGAACGCGGACCGCGGAGCTGTGGCGAACGATCCTCGAGCGACACCGGCTGGAGGCGCTGGTCGCCCTGGGCCTGCTGCCGCTGATGCTCTTCCTGGCGCTGCAGGGTCACGCCGCCGGCCACTCGCCGCCCGCCGGCGCCCAGCCCGCCGTGCGCGCCGTGGTCACCGCGCCGGAGCTGCCGACCCTCCGCCGACGCGCCCCGGCCCGCCCGGCGTCCCGCGGGCGCTGAGCAGCCGCCCCGCCCTCTCCGCGGCGAAAAGCGCGACCCCGCTCCGGCCGCTGCAGGGTGCCGCCCCGCGCCATGTGGGGAGACCCGGGCGGCGCGCACAGCCACGAATGCGAGATTGCGTGCCAAAGGCGCGGGGCGCCCGACAGTATAGCCCATGACCCCGCATGCTCTCCGGACCCCCGCCGCGCTGACCGCGGCGCTTCTCCTGGTGTTCGCCGCCGACGCGCGCGCCGCGACGACCGACATCTCCATCTCGATGACCGCGGCCCCCGCGGCGCCGCAGATCAATCTTCCGGGCATCGTCGGCTCCAAGCCCGGCAGCCCGTTTCTTTTCACGATCCCGGCGACCGGCCAGGCGCCGCTCACGTTCGCGGCCGGGGGCTTGCCCCAGGGGCTGACCATCGACGCCGCCTCGGGGACGATCTCGGGCACCACGCCGGACGCGGGCTCGTACCCGGTCTCCATCACCGTCACGAACGCGGCCGGCACCGCGACGGGCGCGCTGACGATCAAGGCCGGCGACACGCTGGCCCTGACGCCGCCGATGGGGTGGAACAGCTACGACTCGTTCGGCGGCGGGATCAACGAGCAGCAGACGCTGGCGGCGGCGCAAGCCATGAAGACGATCCTGGCGCCCTACGGCTGGGACACGATCGTGATCGACTTCCACTGGTACAACTCGAAGGAAGGCGATCCGTCGACGGCCCGCTTCGACTCGAACGGGCGCTTCCTGCCCGCGCTCAACCGGTTCCCGTCGGCGACGGGCGATCTGGGCTTCAAGCCGCTGGCCGACAAGATCCACGCGATGGGGTTGAAGTTCGGCGTCCACCTCATGCGCGGCATCCCGCGCGCGACCTTCAACGCCAACACGGCGATCGCGAACTCCACCTACACTGCCAATCAGGCCGGCAACTCGTCGGACACCTGCCCCTGGGACCAGAACATGTACGGGGTCATGGGGAACACGGCGGCCGGGCAGGCCTGGTACGACTCGATCTTCACGCAATACGCCGCGTGGGGGCTGGACTTCGTGAAGGTCGACGACATGGTCAGCGGCTCGAACTACCACGGGTCGGAGACCGACGCGATCCACGCCGCCATCGGCAAGACGGGGCGGTCCATCCTGCTGAGCCTGTCGCCTGGGCCCATGCACACCCAGGACGCGGCGAACCTGAACACCAACGCCAACATGTGGCGCATGGTGAACGACTTCTGGGACCAGAACGGCCTCAGCAGCCTGGACGACGAGTTCTCGGCGGCCGGGCAATGGCAGGCGACGGCCGGTCTCACCGTCGGGCACTGGCCGGACGCGGACATGCTGCCGCTGGGGTACATCGGCGCGTCCAAGCCCGGTGGACGGCAGAGCGCGCTGCTGCACAACCAGCAGGTCGCGGTCATGTCGCTCTGGGGCATCCTGCCGTCGCCGCTGATCTTCGGCGGCAACCCGACGTACCTGACGGGCGACGACTGGTCGATCGCGCTGCTGACGAACCCGGAGATGCTGGCCATCAATCAAGACCCGGCCGGTACGCGCGCCAAGCGGCTCTCGCAGCAGAACAACACGGAGGTCTGGGTGCGCGACCTCAGCGGCGGCCGCAAGGCGGTGGCGCTGTTCAACCGAAACACGTCCGACACCATGATCTCGGTGACCTTCTCGCAGCTGGGCGTGACCGGCACGCCCGTCGTGCGCGACGTGTGGCATCGGATGCCGCTGGCGGGCGCGACCACCGGCATCTCCGTCACGGTTCCCCACGACGGCGCGTTGCTCTACACGATCTCGCCGCCCGGCGGCGCCGGCGGCAGCGGCGGTGGCCCGGTCGTGGGCACGGGGGGCACGGCCGGCGGCGGCGGCCGGGCCGGCGCAACCGGGGGCAGCGGCGGCACCGTCGGTACGGGCGGCTCCGGCAACAGCGGCACCGGCGGCAGCAGCGCGACCGGCGCCGGGGGCGCGATCGTCACGGGGACGGGTGGCGCGGGTACGGGCACGGGCGGGACGCCCGGCACCGGCGGCCACACCGTCTCGAGCGGAGGCACCACGGGAACGACCGGGACCGGCGGCACCACGGGGACCGGCGGAGAGACGCCCGCACAGTCGGGCTCTTCCGGCTGCTCGTGCGCGGTCGCCGACCGCGGCGCCACGCGCGGCTGGTTCGGGGCAGCCTTGCTGATCGCCGGCCTGGCGCTCACCCGCCGGCGCCGGCGCTGAGATCCGAGGCCGGCCCGATTGAGAGGACACGCCAGGACTTCGGAAACGCCAGGCTCGGAAATTTTGAGACGGTTCAGATGGCGTTTCTGCCGTCCTGGCGCTTGAACGCGCGCTAGACGCGACGGCGCGTCGAGCCGCGGCGCCGGGCCAGCGCGAGCAGCACGAACGCGGCAACGCCGGCGGGCCAGCGGCCCGGAGCGCCGCCAAGGCCGCAGCTGCAGCCGCTGTTGTCCCCCGATTCGGTCGGCCCGCCGGTCCCCGGGCTGCCGCCGGTGCCGGTGGTCGTGGTGCCGCCGGTCGCGTCGTTGCCGTGACCACCGGTCGCCGTGACGCCGCCCGTCCCGCTGCCGCCCGCGCCGTTGCCCCCGCCGGTGCCGGCCGGCGTCCCGCCGCTCCCGGTGACGACGACGGTGCCTCCGGTCCCGGAGCGCCCACCACCGGCAACGTCGCCGCTGCCGCCGGCGCCGCCGGTCGCGGTCATGCCTCGTCCCGCTGTCCCGCCGCTGCCGCGGCTGCCGCCCGTGCCGGACGCGCCGGCGGCCCCGCTGCCGGAGGCGCCGCCCCCGCCGCCACCGCAGGCGGCGATCTCGGGGTCGACGTCACCGGCCTTGTCGAGGCCCAGAAACGGGATTGTGTACGTCGCGTTCAGGTTCGCGCTGGTGCCGTGGGGGCCGTTCTGCTCCGCCCAGGCGTCCAGCACCGTGACGCCGCACGAGCTCTGCCAGCTCTGGCGCGTCCAGGTCTTGCCGGCCAGCGACACCGTCGACGTCGACGTCGGGGCCGTCGGCAAACCCAGGACGTTCGTCCATTCCTTGATGGCCTCGGTCTGGTTGTTGTAGCTGATGGTCGGATCGGAGGTGCCGTGCCACAGCTGCACGCGCGGCCGGGGGCCCGTGTACCCCTTGTCCATGGCCCGCACCATGTCGCCCCACTGCTGCGCCGTGTTCGAGACGGTCCCGCCCGCGCACGGGCCGCTCCACTGGTTGCTGGAGGCGTAGCTGGATGCCCAGCAGCCGGCCGGCACGCCCGAGAACTCGGCCCCCGCCTTGAAGACGTCCGGGTAAACGGCCAGCAGCGCCTCGGTCATCATGGCCCCGGACGACGTGCCCGTCGCGTACACGCGATCGGCGTTCGCGCCGTACTTGCTGATCGTGTACTTCACCATCTGCGCGATCGCCTGGGTATCGCCGCCGCCGTCGTGCGTGAGCGACGCGGTCGACCCCACGTCCCAGCAGTTGCGGGTCGTGCCCGGCAGGTGGTTCTGCGGGAAGATCATGATGAAGCCGTTCGTGTCGGCAGCGGCGACGATGCCGCCGCTCTTCGCCTCGTTGAAGACCCCGGCCGCGTCGCCGCTACAGTAATGAGAGACCACCAGGATCGGCGGCTTGGTGGCCAGCTTGTCGGGCACGTAGATGTACATCGCGATGTACGTCGGCACGCCGCTGGCGCCCCAGCTGGTCACCTGCTGCAACGAAGCGGCCGCTGCCGGAAATGCAAAGAGGGTTGCAACAAATGCAAAGAGAACGGACACATGCCCGGAGCGGTTCCGCATGCCGGGGATTGGCCCCGGCCCGCGGTTCTTGTCACGCAGAGTTCGCTCGGATCGGGCGCGTCCGCTCACTGGCGGGAGCCGTCGCTGAGCTCGTCGCCGGCGGCGGCCTTCTCCATCTGCGGCAGCAGCACGCTGTGCGGATAGCGCGCCGCGAATGCGGCGGCCGCGCGACGCGCCGCCTCCGGCCGGCCGCCCTCGGCGAGAGCCTGCACGCGCAGCGCGTCCCGCTCCTCGGCCAGGCGGCCGTCGGGGAAGCGTTGCGCGTGCTCCGAGACCAGCGCGAGCGTCGCGCGCTGCTCGCCGCGGACGTACGCGGCCTCGGCGCGCCGCAACAGACGGAGCTCGGCCTCGCCGGGCTGAAGCGTGACCGGGCTGCGCGCGCCGCGAACCGACTTTGCCGAGCGACCCGCTTTCGGCGATCCGTGAACGTCGCGCCGCCCGAGCCCGGGCGTTGGTGCGCGGGCCGGCGCTCGATCGTCGAAAGCGTTCGCCTGCGCCGACTCGCGCGGCAGCGCGTATCCCACCGCCGTCGCCACCGCGCCGCCGGTCATCACCAGCAGCGCCGCGACGGCGACGCGGACGCGACGGGCGCGCCTCACCGCCCAGTCCGCCGTCGCCAGCGGACGCCCCGCGAGCACCGCGGCCCGCGCCCGCAACAGCGCTCGCGCGCGGACCAGATCCGGCGCCGGCCGGACCTCCCGGCCGCGCTCGATCAGCGCCCACATCTCGCCCCCTTGAAGTCGTTCCTCGCCCATCGACGGGCTCCCTCGCCGCATTACTGTCGGCAGGGCCACGACGTTGTACTAGAAATCGCGTTCGGCTAGCGCCGGGGACCGGAGGCGATTGCCTCGCGGAGCTCCGTCAGCTTCGCCGTCAATTTGGCGGCGTTGTCGGTGCCTATGCGCAAAAGGATCTTCTGTCCGGCGCTGGCGGACTCCAGCGCAGGGTCGTCGTAGAGGTAGAGGCCACTCGCGGACGCGCCACCGTCGGCGCCCACCCGCTTGACCCTGATCGCCCCGCTCACTTTGGGCGTGGCGAGCAAGTTGTCGATCACCTCGACGACCCGATCGTTGAGGTACTTGCCTGGAAACCCCAGGTCCTCGTACGCCCGCTGCAGCAACGGATAGAGGCGAAAGTACAGCGCCACCGCGCGCCGGCTGTCGACGTGTTCCGCGAAGTCGACGAACGGAGCGTAGCGCTCGGCGTTTCGCGCGCTGATGACCAGCGCGCCGTCGCGTGTCTCGGTCTCGAAGGCGCCCGGCGTCGGGTTGACCGGCCACAGACCGGCGCCGGCCTGGTCGGTCGCCAGATTGTTGACGGTCGCCACGAACCGGCGGACCGCCCCGTCGAGACGCAGGAACGACCCGACCGCCTTGCGCCCGAGCAGATCGATCAGGGCCTTCTTCACGTAGCCGTCGGAGTCGTCGAGCGCCGGCAACCCGCGCCGGTCCGCCTCGGGCACCGGGTGGTGAGTGGCCGGCGCGGCAGCGTCCGGCACGGGCGCCGGCGGCGGCGGGGGCGGCGGCGCTGGCGCGGCGATGGACGGCGCCGGCGGGCGGTGACTCTCGCGCCACCCGATGATGGCCGCGGCGCCCGCGAGCAGCACCACGACCGCGATGACGACGCCCCGATTCACGGGTGAAGGTTCCCCGACGCGGCTCCGCCCGTCAATCAGCCACCTTCCGCGGGCGCCGGACGGCGCGCAGCTTTCCAGTCTTGCCCCCGCCGCAGAACAGGAGGTCCGGGCCCACGCCTTCCAGCCCGCTGACCACCGCCCCGTCCGGCAAGACGAGGCGGGCTTCCACCGCGCCGGACCGGGGATCGATCCGGCGCACCTCGGCGGGTGCGTCCGGACCCGCGCCCGTCCCGTGCCACAGCTCGCCGTCGATCCAGGACACGCCGGTCACGAAACGGTCCGATTCGATGGCGCGCAGGACGGCCCCGGATTCGGGATCGATCTGATGGATCTTGCCGCCCGCGTAGTCGCCGACCCACAGCGTCCCTTCGGCCCAGGCCATGCCCGACGGGTTTCCCTCGATGGCGGGCGCCAGCGTCTTCAGCACGTGGCCGGTCTCGACGTCGATCTGCCGGATCACGCCGCCCGCCAGCTGCCAGAGGTGGCGGCCGTCGAAGGCGGTCCCGGCGTCCGCGGGCGCGTCGATCGAACGCACGATGGCGCCGCTGTCGGGGTCTAGCGCGTTCAGGCGATCGCCGCAGGCGATCCAGACCCGCCGCCCGTCGAACGTCACGCCGGCCACGTGCTCGATGCCGGGCAGCGGTCCGTACTCGCGGACGATCTCGGCGGGCTGGGTCGCGGTGGCGGTCTTGGCAGAGCGGGTCATGGTGTCTCTCCGTCGATGAATTAGGAGGTCCCCGTCGCGGCGGGGAGCAACAAAGTTGTCGCGAATCCAGTGAGGGGCGCCGCGAGCCAGCGGCGCGCGCGGCCGCCGCCCAGCGGGCGCACGACGCCCCGCGCGGCCAGCTCGCCGAGCGTCCGTTGCACGGTGCGCGGGCTGACGCCGGTCGCCTGGGACAGCGCCGCGGTCGACCAGGCGGCGCCGTCCTGGACCAGCGCGCGCACCGTCACCGCCAGCGCCGCGCCGTCCTCCAGCGGCGGCGCCAGCACCGCGACGCCCCGCCCGCTCGCGGGCGACAGGCGAAAGCCCGCCTGCGTCGCGCTCACCGCCGCCAGTCCGCGCAGCGCGACGCGCAGGCGTCCGATCTCGACGCGCAGGCGGGCACGGAACGCGTCGTTGGGGGCGCGCGCGCCGAACGCCTCGGCCATCAGGCGCGCGCGCGGCGCATCGCCGGGCCAGGCCTCGGCGAGCGCCCGCACCAGCGCGAACAGGACCGGCCGGCGGCGCAGCTCGGCCCGCTTCCCTACCGACGCCACCGTCCGCCGGACGGCGTCGACGACCAGGTCGTTCGACGCCAGCGTCTCTTCGACGGTCCCCAGCGCGACGTCCGTCCAGGCGCCGCGCCGCGCGAGCCGGGCGCACGGCCGGTTCAGCGCAGCGGCCGCCCGATCGATCTCCGCGACCAGCGCGGCCACGCCCGCCGCCGTGGCCGCCGCCCGAGCGGCCCCCAGCGCGCGCGCCGCGTCCCGCGCCCGCACCTCCCGGATCGCGATCTCGGCGAGCCCCAGCTGGTAGAGGGCGACCAGCGTCGGCGACGCGCCGTGCAGGTCCACCGCGCGCAACGCCGCCCGGGCTTCCACCAGCCGCCCGATCAGCAGCCACCAGCGCGCGGCCACCAGTCGGGCCTGGCGGGCGTTGGCCGCGTCGTCCATCCGCTCCAGGCG
>CAZJMY010000927.1:0-2046 GCA_964546845.1 uncultured Myxococcales bacterium
GAGGAGGGCGACGTCGGGTCGCCGGATGGACCGTCGATGAGATCCATGGACCCGAGCAATGATAACCAGCCCTTCGCCGCGCTGCACGCAGAGATCGCGGTATCTTCGGGAGTCTCCACGGTATCTGCCGGGGTCGGAATCCTTTCGTGAAAGGCGCAGGAACCCTCTTCGTCGTCGCCACGCCGCTCGGCGACCCGCGCGACCTGTCGCCCCGCGCGGCCGACACGTTGCGAGGGGTCGAGCTCGTGGTGGCCGAGGACACGCGCAGCGCGCGGCGCTTGCTGGGCGAGATCGGCGCCGGCCAGAAATCCGTCGTCTCCTGCTTCGACGCCAACGAGGCCGCGCGCGCGGCCGAGGTCGCCGAACGGCTGGCGGGCGGCGCCCAGATCGCGCTGATCTCCGAGGCCGGGACCCCTCTGGTCTCGGATCCAGGCTACCGGGTGGTGGCGGCCGCCGTCGCCGCGGGCGCGCGCGTCGTCCCCGTCCCCGGGCCCTCGGCCATCCTGGCGGCCCTGATGGCGGCCGGGTTGCCGACCGACCGGTTCCTGTTTCTGGGGTTTCCCCCGCGCAAGACCGGCGGGCGGCGCCGGTTGTTCGAGAGCGTGCGGACATTGCCTTACACGCTGGTGTTCTACGAATCGCCGCTGCGGGCGGGCGCGACGCTGGCCGACCTGGCGGCGGTGCTCGGCGAGGCTCGACCGGCCTGCCTCGCCCGCGAGCTGACCAAGCCGCACGAGGAGCTGGTGCGAGACAGCCTGGGGGCGCTCGCCGCTCGCTACGCCGAGGACCGGCCGCTGGGCGAGGTCACCCTGGTCGTCGCCGGAGCCGACGAAGGAGCGGCCGCCGAGGACCTGGACGACGACGAGATCCGCGCCCGCGCGGCCGAGCTGATCGAGGCTGGCCAATCGACGGGCGACGCCGCCCGCCAGCTGGCCGCCGCCACCGGCCGGCCGCGGCGCGACGTCTACAACCTGATCGCGCGCCGCTGACGCGCCACCTGACGACGATCGCCAGCCGGGGGCCGTTCGGGGCCCCGGGGCGCGCTCAGAACATCAGCGAGCCCTGGACCAACAGGTGCCAGGTCTCACTCTGCTCGATGCGGTAGCGGCGCCCGGGCAGATCGATCGACTCGCGGTAGACGGGATTCGCCTGGTCCGGGTTGGTCGAGTCGACGCGCCCGTTCGGACCGGGAACGCCGGGAGAAGCGTCCGTGATGAAGTGCGGGGCGTCGACGGTCAGCCCGAACAGGCTGCGAAACCGGACGTACGGCCCAACCTGCACGTTCAGGCCGACGTCGCCACCGAAGGTCCCGTAGGCCTCGACGTCGCTGACGCCGGGGTACGGCGCCCCCTTGACGGTCAGCGGCTGGGTCACGCCGTTGATGACGGGCGCCTGCGCTAGCTGGTCGAACGCCGGGCGGCAGTTCGTCAGGTCGGTGCTGCCGGCCTGACACGACGGCGACCCGGCGAGCGGCTCCCACAGCTCGGAGTAGTTCCGCCCGGCGAAGTGCTCCTCCATGTGGGCCTGCAGCTCGATGGTGACCCGCTGCTGCCGCGCCGGGTTCTCCCAGGCGATCTCCTCGACGCCGATCACGACGGCGCCCACCTGCTGCGGGTTGACGACCGTCTGGCCGCCGCCCAGGTCCTGAAAGATGCTCCCGTTCGTGCGGATGGGGAGCATGTACGAGGCGCCAAAGTAGGGATCGAAGTGCCGGAACCGTTTCGACACCCAGGTCGACCAGATCAGCTGGTGGTAGCCGAGGCCGACCGCCGAGTTGGCGTTCGGATTCAGCTGGTCGTAACGCATGTCCTGGAAGACATCCAGCAAGGCGTCGAACCCCAGCGTCCAGGTCGGCTTCGTGTCGTCGCGGTTCTGATTGAACACCGCCCAGGTCACGCCCAGCCCCAGGTTCTCGAAGCCCTTGCGCGTGGGGCTTTGAAAGACGTGCCCCGGCCGGCCACCGGGGTTGAACATCGTCCCGTCGGCGATGAACGTGGAGTTTCCCGCGTCGACGCCGGTGTTGAAGTCGAGGTAGTTCGAGTCGTG
>CAZJMY010000928.1:0-11285 GCA_964546845.1 uncultured Myxococcales bacterium
CGTCGGGCGGCGCCGGCGGGCGAGCCACGGCTGGCGCGTCCGGCGCGGCGGGAACGCCGGCCGCGGGCGGCGGGGCCGGCAGCGCGCTGCCACCGGTCTTCGTCAGCTATCCGTTCGACCAGACCGCCGGGCCGGCGCTGACCGACGCCTCGGGCAACGGGCGGGGCGGCGCGCTCGAGGGGACGGCCAGCTTCGACACGGGCGTCATCGGCAATGCCCTGGTGCTGGACGGCGCGACGGGCAGCTACGTCAGGCTCCCGTCCAGTCTGCTGGCGACGCTGCGAGACACGACGATCGCGTTCTGGGTCCGGCCGCGCGCGAACGCCAGCTCCGCGAACGCGTGGCAGCGCGTGTTCGACTTCGGCTCCGACACGACCAGCTACATGTTCTTCACCAGCTACTCGGCGGACAACAAGCTGGCGCACTTCGGGATCACGGTCAGCGGCAACAAGAACGAGCAAGGGCTCAGCGCGGCCGCGCCGCTGCCGGGCGGGACGTGGACCCACGTGGCCATCGTGCTGGGACCGGCGGGCGGCGTGCTGTACGTGAACGGCGCGGCGACGCAGACGAACGCTGCGCTGAAGCTGCGTCCGGCGGATCTGGGGACGACCGTCAACGACTGGCTGGGCCGCTCGCAGTTTGCGGGCGACCCCAACTTCGACGGCGAGCTCGACGAGCTGCGCATTTACGCCGCGGCGCTCACGCGCGAGCAGGTCGCCGCGCTGTTCCTGCAACGCTGACGCGCGCGCGCCGGTCGCGCGGTCATGTGCGTTCTTGTGCATCGTGATTGCCAATGCTGACTCGACGGCCGCCGACTCGTTCGACGGTGTTACCGTGGTCGACCACTGGAGGAATGATGCCGTCGCGCACCAGACGCTCGCAGCTGAACGCGTCATTGCTGGCCGCCCTGGTCGCGTTGAGCTGCGCGGAACAGGACGGAGCGGTCACCGCCGTCGTCTCGCCGATCACGATCGACACCACGGCGACGTACACGCTGGTGGGCGTGGGCAGCGGCAAGTGCGTCGACGTCCCCAACGGCAGCACCTCGACGGGCGTGCAGCTGGACGTCGCCACCTGCGTCACCTCGCCCCGGCAGCAGTTCAAGCTCGACGCGCAGGGGAACGGCACCTACCACCTGCGCAACGTGGGCAGCGGTCTGTGCATGGACGTCAACGCCGCCTCGACGGCAGACGGTGCCGCCGTCATCCAGTGGACGTGCGGCACCGGTTCGAATCAGCAGTGGTCGTTCGCCGATTCGAGCGGCGCCGAGACGGTGACCGCGCGCCACAGCGGCAAGCTTCTCGACGTGTCGAACGGCGGCACGGCGGACGGCACGAAGCTGCAGCAATGGACCGCCAACGGCGGCGCCAATCAGCTGTTCAAGCTGCAGGTCGTGAGCGGCGCTTACACCTGGAATAACGTGGCCGTGGGCGGCGGCGGCTTCGTCACCGGGATCGTGTTCAGCCCCGTGCAGAGCGGCCTGGCCTACGCGCGCACGGACGTGGGCGGCTTCTATCGCTGGAACGGCGCCACCAGCACCTGGACGCCGCTCACGGACGCGTTCCCCGCGGCGCAGGGGAACTTCCTGGGGGGTGAGAGCATCGCCGCCGACCCGGTGAACGCGAACATCGTCTACGCGGCGGCCGGGATGTACCGGGCGAACGGCAACGGCGTCATCCTGCGTTCGACGGATCAAGGGCGGACCTGGACGACGAACAACATCCCGGTTCCCATGGGCGGAAACGAGAACGGCCGCGGCATGGGCGAGCGCCTGGCCGTGGATCCCAGCAACGACACCATCCTGTACTTCGGCTCGCGAACGGCGGGCCTCTGGAAGAGCACGAATTCCGGCGCCGCCTGGTCGCGGGTCACGGCGTTCCCGGCCACGGGCGACAGCGGTTACGGCTTGCCGGTCGTGGTGTTCGACAAGCGCGGCGGCACCAGCGCCGGCTCCAACACGATCTACGTGGCCGCCGCGTCGAAGAACGCCGGCAGCAACCTGTACAGAACGACGAACGCCGGCGCCAGCTGGGCGCTGGTGGCGGGCGGCCCGTCCGGTCTGATGGCGCACCATGCGTCGATCGCCAGCGACGGGACCCTCTGGCTCGCCTACTCGAACGACTACGGTCCGTACGACACGACCGGCGTGTCGCTGGTCGGGCAAGTATGGAAGCTGTCGGGCAGCACCTGGACCAACGTGACGCCGCCCAGCGCGAACTGGGGCGGCATGGCGGGCGGCATCAGCGTCGACGCGCAGAACGCGCAGCACGTGATCGTCTCGACGCTGGACTGGTACAGCCCCGATCGCTTGCTGGCCACGACCAACGCCGGCGCCAGCTGGAGCGTCATCGCCCAGCCGCCCGTCTCGTGGAACACGAACGGCTCGACCTACAACGTCAACGGCGCGCAGTACTGGTTCGCGGGCGGGCCACAGATCGGCACGGGCGCGACGAACTGGGTGGAGGCGGTGGCGCTGGACCCGTTCAGCTCGAGCCACGCGATGTACGGCACCGGCGCGGGGATCTGGTCCAGCACCAACATCCAGTCGGCGACGGGCTCGTCCGGGCAGGGCGTCACCTGGACCTTCACGGACGCCGGGCTCGAGGAGACGGTCCCTCTGTTCGTGATGCCGGCGATCAAGGGAGCATTCCTGAGCGCCATCGGCGACCTGGGCGGCATGCGCAACACGAACCTCGACGCGTACTCGAGCAGCGGCGAATACACGAACCCGATCCAGAGCAACGTCAACGGCATCGACTTTGCCGAGAACAACCCCAACGTCGTCGTGCGCGTCGGCAACAGCGGCACCGCCGCCTCGGACGTCGCCACCTCGACCGACAACGGCCAGACCTGGCACGCCGCGCCGGCGGCGGTCCCCGGGTACAGCGGCCCCAATCAGATGCAGTCGGTGGCGGTCTCCGCCGACGGCACCCGCTTCGTCGTCGCGCCCTACGCGGGGCACGGCAGCCCGGCCTACACGACCAACAACGGCGCCAGCTGGACGACCTGCAGCGGTTTGCCGTCGGGCGCGATGCTGGCGTCCGACCGCGTGACGTCCGGGACGTTCTACGCGACCAGCGGCGGCACGCTGTACGCCAGCACTAACGGCGGCGCCGCCTTCTCCGCGGTCAACACCTTCACGGGCAGCGGCGCGCCGCGCGCCGTCTTCGGCAAATCGGGCGAGGTGTGGGTGGCCGCGGGCGGTCTCTACCGGTTCACGGGCTCCGGCGCCACGAAGACGCAGATCGCGACCGCCTCATCGGTCACCGGCGTGGGCTTCGGCATGGCGGCCTCCGGACAGTCGCACCCGGCCGTGTTCATCATCGGCACCGTCGGCGGACAGTATGGTTTCTTCCGCTCGGACGACGGCGCCGGCGCCAGCTGGACGCGCGTCAACGACAGCGCGCACCAGTACGGCTGGCTGCAGGGCAACTACATCGGCGGCGACGAGAACGTGTTCGGCCGCGTCTATCTGACGACGGGTGGCCGCGGCGTCATCTACGGCAGCCCTTGAAACAGGGGCGAGGGGGCGGTCCCCCTCGCCCAGCTGCGGCCTACTTCTCGGTCTTCGTGTCGGTCTTGGTCTCGGTCTCGCCCGAGCCGTCCGCCTTCTTCTTCGTCTTCTTGGTCTTCTTGGTGGTCTTGGTCGTGGTGTCGCCCGCGGGGGCGTCTTCGGCCTTGGCGACGGTCCAGGCGGCCGGCAGGAGAACAGCGAGGCCGAGGAACACGATGCGAACGAGGTTCATGGGATCTCCTTATCCTTGATGTGGCATGTGGGATGACGGTTCAGATGTTCGGGGATTTCTTATAGCGACGATCTTGGCGGCGGGGGAGCCCAGCCCGGTATCTTTTCGGCCCGCCCGTCCGTCTCGCATCCATGACCACGACGACATCGAAGCTGGAAACCGCCGTCCAAGGTTCGTGGCAGCGGTTTCTCGAGACTTACGAACCGCTGCGCTCGCCGCTCTACCGCTACTGCCGGTACCTCACGCGGAGCCCCTGGGACGCGGAGGACCTGGCGCAGGACGCGCTGGCGCGGGCCTTCGTGACCCTGGGCCGCATGCACGGGCAGGCGCCGGAAAACCCTCGGGCCTGGCTGTTCCGGATCGCGTCCAACCTCTGGATCGACGAGACCCGGCGGCACCGCGAGCTCCCGGCCGCGGTCGACATCGCCGAGCCGGCGGCACCCGCCGCAGAGCCGCGCGCGCCGCGCGAGGCGGCGGGGACGCTGCTGGTCACGCTGTCGCCGCAAGAGCGGGCCGCGGTGTTGCTGAAGGACGTCTTCGACTTCTCGCTGGACGAGATCGCCGAGTCGCTGGGGACCACGACCGGCGCCGTGAAGACCGCGCTGCATCGCGGGCGCGGCAAGCTGGCCGAGGAGCCAGCGGCCGTCGCCAGCGTCACGACGACGGCCCCCGTGCCCGGGGCGCTGGACGCCTTCTGCGCCGCCTTCAACGCGGGCGACATCGACCGGCTGACCGCGCTGCTGCTGGACAACGCCGTCGTCGAGGTGGTGGGCGCCACCACGCAGTACGGACCCGAGGCGGCTCGCCGGACGGTGCTGTTCGGGATGCTGTTCGGCTTCAAGCGGTTGACCGACCCCAGCGTGCGGGCCTTCTTCGACGCGCGCTTCGCGGACGCGCCGTTGCCCGAGGAACCGCCGCGCGTCGAGGCGCGCCTGCACCGCGGCCGCTGGCTGCTGCTGCACTGGCACCGCCACGCCGACGGCGACGCGGTCCGCGCGATCACCACCCTGGAGATCGACGGCGATCGGGTCGCGCGTCTGGAGAACTACTTCTACAACCCCGACTTCCTCACGGACCTCGGCGGCGAGCTGGACGTGCCGGTGCGCGTGAACGGACACCGCTGGTGGATCCCGGAGGTGCAGTCGTGAGGACGCGGGGCGTTCGGCTTCGCACGGCAGGCGCCCTGGCGCTGGTCTCCGCCTCGCTGGCCGCAACCGCGGCCGCGGGCGCACCGGCGAACAAGGCCGGCTTCGTCGACGTGAACGGCCTGCACATGTACGTCGAGGAGCACGGCAGCGGGCCGCCGTTGCTCCTCCTGCACGGCGGCGGGTCGACCGTGCAGACGACTTTCGGCGCGATCCTGCCGGCGCTGGCACGCAAGCACCACGTGATCGCCCCCGAGCAGCAGGCGCTGGGGCACAGCGGTGACCGGCCGGGGCCGCTGTCGTTCGAGCAGATGGCCGACGACACGGCGGCGCTGCTCCAGCGTCTGGGCGTGGCGCAGGCCGACGTCATCGGGTTCTCGAACGGCGGCGTGGTGGCCATGCAGCTCGCCATTCGCCACCCGCGGCTCGTGCGCCGGCTGATCCTCTGCTCGTCGTTCTACGCGCGCTCGGCGATGCCGCCGCAGTTCTGGCAGGGGTTCGGGCACGCGACCATGAACGACATGCCGCCGCCGCTTCGGGCAGCCTTCGTGGCGGCCGCCCCCGACAAGGCGGAGGTGCCCGTGCGCTTCGCGAAGCAGGTGGCCCTGATGGATGGGTTCCGCGACCTCCCAGAGGCCTCGCTGCGCGCGATCGCCGCCAAGTCGCTGGTCATGGTGGGCGATCACGACGTCATGTCCGTCGAACACTCCGCGCAGCTTTCGCGGCTGTTGCACAACGGCGAGCTGGCGGTTTTTCCAGGGTCGGCGCACGGGACGTATCTGGGCGCCGTCGAGGGAGCCCACCCCGGCTCGCCGCTGCCGGACCTGGCCGTGACGATGATGGAGGCGTTCCTGGCGGACAGGCTCTGATCGCGAGGTCCCGGGCGGGTCACGACGGCGGCGGCGGGACCACCTCGAAGCGCACGACGCCCGCGCGGCCGGGCGACCCGTCCGGGCCGGCGACGCCGGGTGAACCGTCCATCCCACTCGGTCCGTCGTTGCCCCCGCTCACGCTCCTGCTGGTGTCCGTCGACTCATCGACGCAGGTGGTCCCCCAACCACCCACGCCGCCCCTGCCGCCCCTTCCGCCCGGACCCGCGGCGCCCCCCGCGCCGCCCGGACCTCCCCGACTGAGGATCGTCTGTCGCAACGAGGCGAGGTCGTCGGCCGAGCAGGCGACGCTGCCACAGCGCACCTGAACGAGGACGTCACCGCCGTCGCCGCCATTGCCCCCCGGACCGCCGTTGCCGCCCGGACCGCCGTTGTCGCCCGGGCTGCCGTCCGTTGCAGCAAAGTTCGGGCAGCTGGCCCCGACGCCGTTGAAACCGGGGGCCCCGTCCACGCCGGCCGTTCCGTCCATTCCCGGCGCGCCGGCCGCCCCCCGCGACACGATGTGGAACTTGCCGAGGTCGGCCTTCTGGATCACGACCCGATAGGGGCGGTCCGCGCCCGAGACCGCGAACAGGTAGAGAAACGGATCGGTGTGCGTGACCTCCACCTGGAGGGGCGGCATGCGACCGCGCTTCGGCGCAAGCACGAGATCGGCCGGGCGCTGGAACAGGATCGGCCAGCGCCACGCGACCAGCGGGCGACCGCCGACGTCGACGGAAAGCGGAAAGGCGTTTCCTGCCTGGATCAATCCCCAGACGTCCGACTCCGTGGCCGTGTCGCGGAAGCGGAACGTTCCGTCGCGATCGGACAGGGCCAGCGGATTGTCGATCGTGACGTCGTCGCCGCCCACGCAGGGCGTCGGGTCGTCGGACCGCGGCGCGCCGCAGATCGTGATCGGGCGCGACAGCCCCGTCACCTGCACCCACAGCGCGCCGCCGAGGCGCAACTGCGGGACCACGGACAGCGCGCCGTGGCTCGCGTAAGCGGCGAGCGTGGCCGATTGCCGGGGCAGGTCCTGCCGGACCAGAACGCTGCGCGCCGGTAGCTTCGCGAGGTCCAGCGACGCGCGCACGGGGGGCTGCTCGCGCAGCGACACGCGGTTGATCCCCGTCCGCATCACGCGCGCCTCGACGGTGGCGGCTTGCGCGCGGACCTCCGGGAACGGCGAGGCAGCGATCCGGAGCTCGATCAGCCTGCGCCGGGACGCGACCCGCAAGTCCGCGGCGGTGAGTCGGTCCGCGAACCGCCGCAGGACCAGCTCGTCGCCACGCGCAGCGGCGGCGTCGATGGTTGCGCCGTCGATCGGCTGGCCGCCGAATCGTTCGCGTTCCACGTCGACGACGCTCAGCAGGTCGTTCACGTCGCGCGCCGCCACCGGGCCGAAGTGTCCTCCGAAGAACCTGCGGCGAAGGTCCTCGAAGACGCCGTTCATCGTCTCCGGATCTCCGTTCTTTCCGTTCGGCCGTTCGAAGTAGACGGCCTGCAGCATCGCCAGCCGCGCCTGCAGGCTGGGCGTCGTCTCGAGCGCGGGATCGAGGGCCAGAGAACGGTACCCGTCCGCGAGAGCGCCGAGCAGCTGAGTAGCCGCGGGTGGCGGCCCCTGGGCGATGACGGCGTCGATGCAGGCCCGCGCCAGCGTCAGCTCGATCTTGCCGCCGGCGACCGCGCCGATCAGGCCGCTGGCCATGTCGTGGTCGAAGCGGGCCACGTGGGCACCGGTCGACCGGACGTCGCACACCGACGGGCTGGCGTCGCGCTGGGCCAGGTACGCGACCAGCGCGTCTGCCGTGTCGAGCTTGGCGACGTCCGCCGCCGTCATCGGGCGCGGAAAGGAACCCGCGCACCCCGCCGCACCCGCCGCCACCAGCACCGCCCACCGTGACCAGCGCATCGAAGAGAGGACGCCCGAAGGCGCCGCTCGGTTAAGCCCCTTTCGACATGGTCGCGCGATGGCCTGGGCGGCGCGCGGTCACGGCAGGTCGGGAAGGCTGCTGAAGAACTTCCAGATGTTGGCGCCTGCCCAGGACGGCACCTGGTGATCGCCCGACCACGGACAGAAGTGGACCTCTTTGCCGGCCGGGCACCCCTGGTAGTCCTGGCAGTTCTGGTAGGTGCTCGACGTGGTCAGCGTCGTGCCGCAGCCGTTGGTCTTGGCCCAGAAGGCCGCCGACGCTTGACCGGACGCGAACGCGACAGTCCCGTCCTTGGTGCCGTGCGTGTCGATGTCGCCGAGGGCCTTCGAGGCCGTCGCACAGCTGACCGACGTGCCGCCGGGCGCGCCATTCGGGCCCCACCCGGCGACCGGCGCGATGCCGCGAATGACCGACGACCGTTCGCAGGCGAGCATGTTCGAGAACATGCCGCCCATGCTGTAACCGGTGGCGAAGACCCGCTTCTTGTTGATGCAATAGCTCGATTCGATGTGCTCGAGGAGCGCGTCGAAGAACGGCAGGTCGCCGCTGCCCCACGACGACTGGCCAAGCGCGCTCGGCAGCTTTTCGGACGTCCCGGGCGAGCCCGGATTGGTGGTCGTGCCCATCGGGTAGGCGATGATGGCCGCGCCGTTCGTCGCCTCTTTCAGCGCGAACCGGCCGTACCAGTCCTTGCTGTCCGGCGGCATCGACGCCCAGGTGTTCGTCCCGCCTAGGCCGTGGTGGACGAAGATCAGCGGCATGGGTTTGGTGTTCGAGTAACCGGACGGGACGTAGAGCAGGTAGTAGCGGGTCTTGCCCCCGACCTGCATCGTCTGCTGCGCGCTGGCGCTGGGTGGCGTCGTGTTGATGCCACAGCCCGCGGACGACGCGCTGGCGCCTGTTCCGCCGCTGCCGGTCCCGCCGGCCACGCCGCCCGTCCCGCTTCCGCCGGTGCCGCTCCCAGCTGTCCCATTCCCGCCCGCTGCTCCGCTGGTGGCGCGCGTGCCGCCCGATCCCTGCGATCCTCCAGTCCCGGTCACGCCGCGGCCGGCCGCGCCCGTCGTGCCGCCGCTGCCGGACACGCCACCGGACCCGCTGGCGCCACCGGTGCCGCTGACCGCGCCGCCGGTACCGATGGTTCCGCCGCTACTTCCGCCCGCGCCGGGCTGGCCGCCGGTCGCGGGTGTTCCCGAGGAGCCACCCGACGCGGAGGCGCCGCCGGTTCCTTCAGTGGCAGTGCCGTCCGAACCGCCACATCCGGCGGCGAGGAGGATCGACAACAGACAGACTTTGGAAGGGCGGATCCGCATGGTCCCTCTACGAGGGCCATCCCGCCCCGAATTGGTGCCGCGGTTCAGCGCTCCGGGATGTCGTAGAGGCGAATGGTCGCGCCGATGCGGGCTACCGGCTGGTAGCGTTTGAGCCAGTCGAACGAATCGCCGGGCAACAGGTCGAACGTGTAGTGGGGCGGCGTGCAGGAGTCGCGGCGGACGCCGACGAAGAAGTCCGAACGGTAGAACTGCTCGCTGAGCACGACCCAGCCCGTGACGGGGACCTTGGGGAGCAGCGGCAGCAGGCGCGGCAGGTTGGGGCGGCACGGGTTCATGGTGCCGAAGAAGCCGTAGTGCGCCTCCGAGATCCCACGCGCCCGCAGCTCGCGCGCGAGCAGCAGGAAGTCCTGCCCCCAGTCGAGATCGGAGTCGATCAGCGCGTGGCCAGGCTCGGGGCCGGCCAGCGGGTTGAAGTACGCCATCAGCTGCGGGCGAGCACGCTCGACGATCGCGACCGACGACAGCAGCACGACGCCGAAGGCCGCCACGCCCAGCGCGCGCGCGCGACCGCCACGCTGGACGAGCTCCTCGAGCCAGGGGGCCAGCGCGCCGGCCATGAAGATCGCCAGCAGCGGCACGGCGATCAGGAGGTGCCGCAGCCCGATGTTGACGGTCAACAGCGTCGAGAGAGCCAGCGCCGCCAGAGCCGCGAGACCGGCGCCCAGCGACCGCGCGTCCAGGGGGGCCCGCCCTTTGCGGAGCAGCGCCGGCGCGCAGGCCGCCAGCAGCGCCAGGAACGGCAGCGGCGACTTCAGCAGCAGGCCAACGAGATAGAAGTCCCAGAATCCGCCGCGGTCGCGAATGTGCCCGAACAGAAACGCCGAGTGCCCATGCTTGTCGTGGGCCTTCAGGAACAGGAACCCGTCCCAGAACTCCGGCGCCGGCAGCCGCACCCGGCAGAACCACGCCATCAGCGCCGAGCGCTGGCCGGGCGGCGGCAGGACGGGCGTGCCGATGTAGTCCATCGGCGGCAGATCGTCGAGGCGGCCGACGGAGAACCGGTAGCAGGCCCAGACGATCGTGAACGCGACGACGCTCGCGACGGCGGCCTGGGCGAACAGTGTTCGCGCGGCGCGCCGCCCGTCCGCCGCGGGGCGGGGCGCGGTCCACGCCCCCGTCGACCAGCGGCGCGCGGCGAGCCAGGCCAGTCCCAGCGCGAGGCAGAACGCGGGGGCGGTCAGCTTGCAGAGCACCGCCAACGCGAGGCCGGCCCCGACGCCCGCCGCCCGCGGGAGCGAAGGCCCGTTCGCCCAGCGGTCCAGGCAGAAAAGAAACAGCAGCACCGTCGCCACCGCGGCGACGTCGGTGGTCGCCAGGCCGGCGTGGCCGAGGAGCGGCGGATAGGTCGCGACCAGCGCGGTGGCGGCGAACGCGGACAGCAGGCGCTTCCTGCCGCCCGCCAGCACGAACGTCAGCGCCAGCGTGAGAAGCAGGAAAATCGTCGTCGCGAGGCGCGCCAGCATGAGCGTGCGCACGTAATCGGGGGCTGCTTCCAGCAGCTCGACGCCCGGCATCCACGGATCCGGGGTCAGCGTCTCCGGACGGCCCGGCAGCCGCATGCCGCTCAGGTAGGGAATCAGGGCGGTGACGATCTTGGGCAGCGGCGGGTTCTCGGTCCACCAGCGGTAAGTCCCGAACTGCCACCACTCGAGCCCGGTCGCCAGGTGGTGCGGCTCGTCGAACGTGTATGACAGCGCCGACGCGGCGGCGATCGTCCAGGCGACCGCGGCGATCACGAACCCGACGGTGAGCGCGCCGAGGATCGTCCGTCGCTGCTGCGTGGTGATCGGCACGGGCGGCGAAACTATCACCCTTGCCGTGCACGCCGCCGGCGGTTGATTGCCGGCGGGGGTGCTCCACGCAGGTGTGCGACGTTCTCCGACAGACGTCCGCCGGCCGGCGCCTTTACCGATCCGCGCGCCTGACCGATTGATGATGAGGGCCGCCGCCACGGTCCAACGGAATGCCCCCATGACGACCTTCTTCGGCCATTTCCGGCTGGCGCCGATCGGGGCATGGAGGCCCCCACCGAGCCGTTCGCCGATGGGTCGGGCGGCGTGGACGGGTCGCCGGCGGGCTCGGCAGGCGCGGCGGGAACCGCCGGCGCGGGTGGTTCCGTCGGTGGAAGGACCGGCGCCTCGGGGTCGGCCGGCAGCGGCGCGGGCGCGGGCGGAACCGGCGGCAGCCTGGGCACGGGCGGCGCCGCCACCGGCGGCGTCCCCGGCGGAACGGGCGGCGTCGTGGCCACGGGCGGCGTGGT
>CAZJMY010000929.1:0-4782 GCA_964546845.1 uncultured Myxococcales bacterium
GCGCGCCCCCGACCCGCAGCAACGGCGGCGCCTCCGCGACGAGGCGGCGCACCAGGTCCAGCCCGTCGGGGCCGCCGTCCAGCGCCCGCGCCGGCTCGGTGCGCACCTCGGGCGGCAGGCCGGCCAGCTCGCCGGTCGGGAGGTAAGGCAGGTTGGCGACCAGCAGCGAGAACGGGGCGTACGCGGCCAGCGGCGACGCCAGGTCACCCTCGACGAAGGTAACGGCCAGCCCCAGCCGCTCGGCGTTGCCGCGCGCCACGGCCAGCGCGTCGGCCGACAGGTCGCCCGCGAACACGGCCGCCGCCGGCCGCACCTTGGCCAGCGCCAGCGCCACGGCGCCCGACCCCGTCCCCACGTCGCCGATGCGCTCGTCGGCGTGGGCGGCCTCGTCCAGGCGGGCCCGCCCCTCCTCGACCAGCGACTCGGTGTCGGGGCGCGGGACCAGCACCCGCGCGTCGACGGCCAGCTCCAGCCCCCAGAACTCCTTCTTGCCGACGACGTAGGCCACCGACTCGCCCGCCTGGCGCCGCTTGATGAGCGCGCGAATGGCGGCCAGCTCGTCGGGCAGCAGCGGCCGGTCGAACTGCACGTAGAGCTGCACCCGCGACAGCCCCAGCGCGTGCGCCACCAGGATCTCCGCGTCCAGGCGGGGCGTGTCCAGCCGGCGCTCGGTGAACCGCGCCATGGTCCACTTGATCACCTCCAGCACGGTCCAGCGGGCCGCAGCCGTCGCGGGCTCGGGGGGCGCTGGCAGCGGGGCGCGTTCCTCGGCCAACCCGCTCACTTCATCCGCAGGCGATCGACGGGAACGCCCCCGAAGAGGTGACTCTCGATGATCTCCGGGACGTCGGCGACCGTGACGCCGCCGTACCACACCTGCTCGGGGTACACGACGACGGCGACGCCACGCGGGCACTGGTCCAGGCAGCCGGCCGCGTTGGCGCGCATGCGCCCCTTGACCCCGCGCTCGTGCAGGAGGCGCTTGAACTCGTCGCGAACGGCGTCGCTCCCCTTCTCGGCGCAGGACCCCTTGGGGTTGCCGGGTTCACGCCGGTTCGTGCAGATGAAGACGTGTTTCTCGAAGTGGGGGGATGCCATCCGCGGCGATTATAGCTTTCCGACGTCGCTGCCGCGGAGCCAACCTTCCAGGCCGTTCCCCAGGCGCACCCGCACCCAGTCCTGGTCGGTGTCGACCAGCCGGACCCGGGCGCCGGCGTGGAGGGCGAAGCTGGTCCGCGCGCTGGCGTCGGCGCCCTCCTTGACCTCGACGTTCGCGGGCAGCACCACCCCGAACGAGAGGCGCTCCAGCTGGACGCGGGCGAAGAGCAGCGCCCCGGTCAGCAGCGCAGCCACCCCGAAGGCCGCCGCCCCGATGCCCAGCGCGGGGCGCAGCTCGGCGCGCGCCAGCGCCCGCGCGAAAAGGAGAGCGAAGAGCCCCAGATACGCGGCCAGGAACAGCCACGTCTCGGCCGACGCGCTCAGCGCCGTCGCGATGCGGACCCACAGCGGGTCGCGATCCTGGGCGGGCGCCTCCGCCGCCGTGTCGCCGCCGCGGGCCAGCCGCTCGGCCTGCTTGCGGGCGGCGGCCAGGTTGAAGCGCGCGTCCTCGTTGCCGGGGTCCTGGACCAGCGCCTCCTCGAACGACCAGATGGCCGCCCCGACCGCGCCCGAACGGAAGTACGCGTCCCCCAGGTTGAAGAACAGGTCGCTCGACCGCACGCCCTGCCCGCGCAGCTCGCTGTAGGCGGCGATCGCCCCCGCGTAGTCGCCGTGCAGGTAGGCCTGGTTGCCGCGCTGCCAGGCCTGGTCCAGGCGATCGGCGCGCGCCGGGCCCGCCAGCGCCAGGCACAGGAGCACCCCCAGCAGCGGAACGACGCCGACCTGCCGGCGCCTCACGCCCAAACGCCTCATGCCTGCACCTGCGGGCGCAGCGCCGCGCGTTCCAGCGCGCCCACCAGATCGGCCGCGCGCGCCTCCATCGCGGCCAGCGCGGCGGGGTCGGCGGCGGCCGCGCCCGGCGCGAACCGCGCCTCGTCGCACGCCACCAGCACCTCGATCACCTCGGCGGCCTCTTTTTCGCCCAGGCCGCGCGCCGCCAGCAGCGCGCGCAGCTCGTCGAAGTGCAGCCCGGCGACCGGCGTGCCGAGCCGCTCCGAGAGCGCCTCGCGCACGACGCGGTCGACCTCGGCGTAGAACGGCCCCACCCGTCCGGCGGCCCGGTGCGCCTCGGCATCGCGGAGGCGGCGGCGAATCAGGCTGCGCAGGCGGCGGCGGCGGTTGCGCGACTCGTCGGCGTACAGCCGGGCGCGGGCCCGCCCGAACCCCAGCAGCAGCGCCCAGGCCAGGGGCGGCACCACCAGCGTCGCCGTGAACGCGCCGCTGTTCAGGAACGCCGCCCCCGCGCCCGCCGACAGACCGCCGCGCGCGTGGATGGGGCGGATGACCCCCGCCGTCGCGTCGCCCGCCCCGCCCGCCGCCGCGCCGGAATCGGCCGCCACGGGCGCGCTGGACGCCTCGCCGGTGACGACCAGCTCGATGGGGGCGGTCTTGGCCGTCTCGTAGCGCTTGGCCGCCGGATCGAACGTATCCAGCACCAGCGCCGGCAACGTCGTCTTGCCGGGCCGCTCGGCGCGCAGCAGCCATTCGACGGTCTTCGTTCCGGTCACGACGTCGGCGGCCTCCACCGCCACGTCCACCTTCGGCTCGTAGCTCTTCCAGCCGGACAGCGCGGGCAGCGCGGGCGCGTGAACGTTGCGGACGTTGCCGGAGCCCTTCACCGCGATCCGCAACGTGACGGCGTCCCCCACCGCGACCGACCCCCGATCGACGGCCGCCGAGATCTCGTACTTGCCCACGTTCGCCGGGTCGAACCCGGCCGGCTCACCCGCCCGCGGCAGCGGCATCGCCTCGATGATCAGCGGATCGGTCTTGAGGCGCCGCGCGCGCACGGGCGTCCCGAAGAAGTCGACCTGCGACACCTCGGCCTCCATGGGCGTCACCACCAGCTTGCCGGCCGACAGCGGGAACAGCGCCTTCTTGAACAGCAGCGCCACGTTGTAGGTGCGGCCGTTCAGGGTCTGTTCCGTGAACGAGAGCCGCCCCTGCGGGTTCGTCGAGGGGATGTCCTCGGCCCAGAAACCGTCGGTGTGCGGCTCGGTGATGGTCTCGTACCGATTCTGGTTCTGGGTCAGGTACAGGTACCAGCCGACCGTGACCTGCTCGCCGACGAAGACGCGGCTCTTGTCCGGCATGACGCGAATGAAGGCCGCGCCCGGCGAGGAGGCGACCGCCGCCGCGTCGTCGTCGCCCAGCGGGTTGCCGCCGCCGAAGAGCTGCTGCAGCGGGTTGAGCGCGCCCGGCGGCGCCCCGCGGGCGTTCCGCGGAGGGCCGCTGCTGGCGCCGACCCGTACGGGAACGGCGTTGGTGGTCATCTCGCGGCCGCCGACGCGCACGTGGGCGGCGCCGATCTTGACGGTCCCCTTCGCGTCAGAGGGCAGGGCCAGCTGGTACGTCCAGCTGAAGCCGTTCTCGACGGTGGTCTGACCGCCGATGATCTGCATGTTCGTCGAGCGGCTGGGGAAACGCGCGGCTTGCAGCACCTGCAATCCGTGGAAGTCGGGCGGACGGTAGTCGGTGACGTCTTCGTTCGCCACCGTGAGGCTCACCTGGTACAGGAACGGCTCACCGGGCGCGACGGCGTCCCGGTCCAGCGACGCGCGGAATGCGGCGCCCAGCGCGTGCGCCGACCAGCCGGCCACGGCCAGCGCCACGAGGACGGAAACTCGTTTCACCAGTCGCGCTCCGGCGGCGAGCGGCGCACCGCGCGGACGCGCGCGCGTTCCTTCTCGAGGTCCTTCGAGCTGCGTTCCAGGTTGTCCAGCACGGCCTCCGTCTGTTGCTTGTCGTCGGCCGGCTGCGGCTTGGGCTGCTGCTTCTGCTCGTCCTTCTTCTGGTCGTTCTTCTTGTCGTTCTGGGCCTGGTCCTGCGGCTTGTCGTTCTTCTTTTGGTCGTCCTTCTTCTGGTCGTCGGGCTTGGACTTGTCGTCCTTCTTCTGGTCGTCCTTGGACTGCTTCTGGTCCTTGTCGTCCTTCTTGTTCTTGTCGTCCTTGTTCTTCTGGTCCTGCTCCTGCTGTTTCTTCAGCGCGATCTCCAGGTTCCACTTGGCCTGCTTGTCGTCGGGGCGCAGCCCCAGCGCGCGCGTGTAGGCCGCCACGGCCTCCTTGAACTTCTCTTTCTTGAAGAAGGCGTTCCCCAGGTTGTAGAAGGCGCCCTCCTTGAGGGCGGCGTCCTTGGCGTCCGTGGCCTTCAGGAACTCCTCGCCGGCCTCGTCGAAGCGCGACAGCGCGTACAGCGCCGCGCCGCGATCGAAGTGCGCGCCCGCGTCGGCGGCCAGCTTCTTCACCGCCTTGTCGTAGTGCGCCAGCGCGTCCTCGGCCTTGCCGGCCTTCAGCGCCGCGTTGCCGGCCTCGATCTCCGGGTCGCGCTTCTCCAGCACGGAGAACCCGGTCAAGAACGGCACCAGCGCCGCCAGCGCCGCCAGCTCGGCCGCGCGCCTCACGACGCCGCCTCCGCCCGGGGCTCGGGCCTCGGCTTGCGGCGTTCGGTCATGCACGCCTCGCCGACCAGCAGCAGGAACGCCGCGAACAGCGGCAGCTCGAAGATCTCGTCGTACTGCCGGACGACGCGCGCCTCGTTCTCGGTGTGCGTGAGCCCGGCCAGCGCCCGCTCGACGTCCTCGACGCCGAAGCGGCGCGAATCGGCGTGAAAGTACTCGCCGCCCGT
>CAZJMY010000930.1:0-3131 GCA_964546845.1 uncultured Myxococcales bacterium
CACTGGGACTCTGGCGGGTTGAACGTGCTGGCCCGCTACGTCGAGGCGTTTCCCGAGCTGGGCGAGGGTGAGCGCCGCGACTTCCTGCAGAACAACCTGACCGACCTGTTCGGCGTGCGCTGGACGGACGCGCGGTCATGAGCCGGGGGCGACTCGCGCTGGCGGCAGCCTGCCTGCTTGCCGGCTTGGGCGGGTGCCGCCGCGGCGCGCCCGCCGCCGCGACCGACGCACCGCCGGAGTCGGCGCTGACCGTGACCGTCGGCTACCAGCGATCGAGCTGGGCGTTTCTCTACCTGCGCCACCAGGGCTGGCTGGACGCGCGGCTGGCCGCGGCCGGCGCCAAGGTCCGCTGGCTGGAGTTCACGGCGGGGCCGCCGATCCTCGAGGGTATGAACGCCGGCAGCGTCGACGTGGCGCTGGTGGGCGACGCGCCCCCCTTGTTCGCCCAGGCGGGGGGCCTCCACTTCGCGTACGCCGCCGTCGAGCCGCCGAAGCCCGAGGCGGCCGCCGTTCTGGTCCTGGCCGATTCGCCGCTGCGCCGCATCTCGGAGCTGGCCGGCAAGAAGGTCGCGCTGCAGAAGGGGTCCAGCGCGCAGCACTTGCTGCTGGAATCGTTGCGGGCAGCCGGCATGACCTGGGCCGACATCCAGCCCGTGTACCTGGCCCCGCCCGACGCCCGCGCCGCGTTCGAGCACGGCAGCGTCGACGCGTGGGCCATCTGGGACCCGTACTACGCCGCCGCTCAGCAACAGCTGCGCGCGCGCCCGCTGCAGGGGCCGCTGCCGCGGTTTTCGTACCGGCAGTTCCTGGTGGTCCGCCCCGAGCTGCCGCAGGCGCACCGCCCGGCGTACGATCAGTTGCTGGCCGCGCTGGCGGATGCCGAGCGGCAGATCCAGCAGGCGCCCGACGAGGCCGCCACGCTGCTGGCGGCAGACGCGCACATCGACGCGCAGATCCTGACCCGTGCGCTGCGCCGCAGTCAGTTCGGGCTGCGGCCCATCGACAACGAGGTCTGGTCCGAACAGCAGGTGCTGGCCGACGAGTTCGCGAAGCTGCGCCTCATCGGGCGGGCCCCCGACGTGCGGGCAGCGGCGCTGTCCCTGCCGGCGGCTAGCTTGCCTGTCGGTTCGGCCCTCGCTTCTGGAACGCGGCAATGAAGTCGGCCGCCGCCGTCCGACCGGCGCCGGCGGTGAAGGCCTTCATCGCCTCGTCGTGCAGCAGCGAGAGGACCTGCAGCTTGAGGGCGTTGGCGCGGTCGTCGGTGACCAGCGCCGTCAGGCTGCGCGGCCGTGGCAGGGCGACCTCGATGACCGCCCGCACCTGCATCGGGGCATGGGTCATCACCAGCAGCCTGTCGGCCAGAAAGACCGCCTCGTCGACGTCCGTGGTGACGAAGAAGTTCGTGCGTCGCTGTTCCCGCGCCAGGCCAGCGTAGTATTCCAGCATCAGCTGCCTGGTCAGGGCGTCCAGGCCGCGGAACGGCTCGTCGAGGACCATCACCCCGGGATCGTTCACCATCGCGCGCCCCAGCTCGGCGCGGCGCTGCATGCCGCCCGACAGCTGGCGCGGGTACCGGTCGCGAAAACTGCGCAGCCCGACGCGGTCCAGAAGGTCGTCGGCGCGACGGCGGGTCGCGGGTCCCATCTCACCGCGCGCCTTGGGCCCGTAGAGCAGGTTCTCGCCGGCCGTCATCCAGGGGAACAGGGCCGTCTCCTGGAACACGACCTGGCGGTCGCGCCCCGGCCCCGTGACGCGGCGGCCGTCGGCCAGGATCTCGCCGCTGGTGGGACGTTCGAAGCCGCCGATCAGGCGAATCAGCGTGCTCTTGCCCGCGCCCGAGGGGCCGATCATGACGGTGAACTGCCCCTCCTCGACGTCAAAGGAGCAGTCACGCACCACCTCGCGGCGCGCGGGGCCGAGGCCGTACGTCTTGCCCACGCCGCGCAGCGACAGGCGGCTCACGCGTCGGCCCTCAGCCAGGGCGTCAGCCGGGTCGACAGCCGGTGGAGCGCGAAGCTGGACAGGTACCCTGCGATGCCGATCGAGATCATGCCGACCACGATCTGCGGGTACGAGCCGCCGACGTACGAGCTCCAGATGAAGAACCCGAGGCCGCCCCCCGACGCCGCCGAGCCGGCGGCGCCCCCGCCGGAGATCATCTCGGCGGCCACGACGACCTCCCAGGTGATGCCGATGCTGACGTCCATGCCGACCAGCACCGACGGCAGCACACCGCGCAGGATCAGCCGTCGAAAGACGTTCCAGCGCGAGGCGCCCATCGAGCGCGCCGCCTGGATCAGGCGGATGTCGATGGCGTCGACGCCGCCCAGCACGTTGAGGACGATCGTGTAGAACGCACCCAGGAAGATCACGAAGTCGATCGAGAGCTCCTGGGTGGGCCAGAAGATGATGGCGGCGGGCACCCAGGCCAGCGGCGGGATGGGGCGCAGCAGCTCGAACACCGGGAACACCAGCCCGCGCACCGTCCGACTGAGCGCCATCACCAGCCCGAACGGGATGCCGACCGCCACGGCGGCGAGGAAGCCGATCGCCACGCGCTGGAAGCTGAGCAACCAGCTGCACCAGTACCCGGCGTCCCGCACCAGGTGGCCCCAGGCAGCCAGCACCGCCGTCGGCGCCGGCAGGTTCCCGAGCCAGGGAACGGGGTGTCCCAGCCAGCGGCCGCTGGTCGCGCCGAGCTGCCAGACGACGGCCACCACGGCGTACGAGATCAGCGCTCGCCGGCGTGCGCGGGGCAGGGCCGCGTTCAGCAGCTGTGCCCATGCCGGGCGGCGCACGCGCCAGCCGCGGCCGCTGGGGACGGGGGCCGTGATCGCCTCAGCCGTCACGGTCGACCTCCGTGGAGCTCCAGGTCCTGGCGGCCTTCGCGCTCGCCCAGCTCGAAGGCTTTCAGGGCTTCGTCGTGAACCACCTCGGTGGCCTCCTTCAACAGGCGTCGAAAGTGGTCGCTCGTGACCACGTCGTACCGACGCGGAAACGGCAGGTCGACGTCCAGAATCAGCTTGGGACGCGCCGGACGCGACGACATCACCACCACGCGCGTCCCCAGGAAGATGGCCTCTTCCAGGTCGTGCGTGATGAAGAAGATCGTCACGCGGTTGCGCGCGTAG
>CAZJMY010000931.1:0-1795 GCA_964546845.1 uncultured Myxococcales bacterium
CTCTCGATGGCCATCCCCGAGCGCCGCGTGCGCGTCATCCTGTCGGTGCTGGAGGCGATGGGCGTCGCCGAGGAAGTAAAGGCGGCGCGCTGGAAGGGCGTCGAGCCGCGCCCCTCGCGCGAGCAGATCGACAAGGCCGCACAGGTGTTCGAGGCGCGGCGCATCTCGGACCGGCGGCGGCTGGCCGCGCTGCTGTCGTACATGAACACGCAGCGCTGCCGCGTGCAGATGCTGCGCGCCTACTTCGGCGAGCCCGAGGGTGACAAGTGCGGCCTGTGCGATTCGTGCGCGGGGCTGGACAGTGAGGTCTTCGATCCCGGCGAGGACGACGCGCGCCACGGGCTGCACGCGGCGACGGACTTCCACGCGCGGCCACGGCGGCGACGTCGCGGCCGTCCGGGGTACGAGGCGCCCGGCATGCCGGCCGCGCCCGCGGTCGCCGCGGCGCCGCCCGCGCCCGTGTTCGAGACGGCGATCCCGACGGATCTGCTGCCGCCGCTGCCCGAATTCGAGATCCCGCCGCCGCCCGAGGGCGCCGACGCCTTCGACGAGGCCGTGTGGATGGCGGCCGACGAGGTCGCCGCCGAGGCGCTGGCGGGCGAGGTGGTCATCGACCCGGCAGACGACTGGGCGTCGCCGCCGGAGCTCGAGGTGGTGCTGGCGGACGCCGCGCCACCGAGCCCCGACGGTGTGCTGCCGCCCGACGGCGACAACGTCGAGGCGCGCTGGACCGCCGCGCGCGACGCCAACATCCGGCCGTACCTGCACTGGCGGCCCGCCGCGCCGGTCGCGCTGCCCGTCCTGACCGTTCGCCCGAACGGCAACGGACAGCCGCAGCGGCCGCCGCACGGCCACCACCAGCAGCAGCATGCCGGCCACCACGGCCAGCCGCGCAACGGACGCCCCGGGTTCAACGGCAAAGGTCCGTACAACGGCGGGGGCGGAGGCGGAGGTGGCGGCGGACGCCGTCGGCGAGGGCGCGACCGCGACCAGCGCCGTGGCGGCGGCGAGTTCAACCGCAACCGCGACCGCGGACCGCGCTTGCCCGGCTTTTACAATCCGGGCGGCGACTAGAGACTGGCGGGGGCCGTCAGCCGGGCTGCGTCTTCAGCCACTCGACGAAGCGGGCGATGCCCGCCTCCATCGAGATCTTGGGCGCGTAGCCGAGCTCCTTCTGCGAGAGCGTCAGGTCGGCCAGCGTGCGCTTCATGTCGCCCGGCTGTTCCACGCCGTACGTGACGACCGGTTTGGTGCCCAGCGCTGCGCCCAGTAGCTCGACGAGCTTGGCGAGCGGCACCGGGCGGGAGCCGCCCAGGTTGTAGATGCGGAAGGCCGGCTCGGGCGCGGGCTGATCGACGGCCGCCACCACGCCGTCCAGGATGTCGTCGATGAACGTGTAGTCGCGGCTGGTCGTCCCGTCGCCGTAGAGCTCGATCGGCTGCCCGGCCGCGATCCGGCGCGCGAACTTGTGGATCGCGAGGTCGGGGCGCTGGCGCGGGCCGAACACGGTGAAGAACCGCAGGCACGTCACGTCCAGCGAATACAGGTGATGCGCCGTGAACAGCAGCAGCTCGCCGCTGCGCTTCGTCGAAGCGTAAGGCGACACCGGCTTCAGACACGGGTCCGACTCCTTGAACGGCGGCTGGCTGTCGAGGCCGTAGACCGAGGACGACGACGCGAACACCAGCCGGCGGGCGCCCGCGGCGCGAACCGCGTCGACCACCCGCTGGGTGCCGGTCACGTTGACGTCGGCGTAGCGCGCCGGATCCATCAGCGACGGGCGGACGCCGGCCAG
>CAZJMY010000932.1:0-9569 GCA_964546845.1 uncultured Myxococcales bacterium
GGCGGACCGACCGCGGGCGGGACGGGCACGGGCGGCCGGGCGTCTGCGGGGGGCAGCCCGGGCGGGGCGGGGCGCAGCGGCTCCGGTGGCAGCGGAACCGGCTCCGGCGGGGCGACCGGCTCGGGGGGCACGACCGGGACGACCGCGTGCACGTTCACCGCGCAATCCGCGCAGAGCGCCGCGATACCCACCGTCTTCACGGTCACCTGGTCGACGACGCTGTCGGGCGTGACGGGGGCCGAGGTCGACTTCGGTCCCGCCGCCGGCGGGGCGACGATGGCCGCGCCGGTCGATCTCGCGCAGGCGGGCTACAAGACCGTGCTGGTCGGGATGAAGCCCGCGACCGGCTACGTCTACCGGATCGTGGCGCGCTCGGCGGTCGGAACCTGCACCAGCCAGGACTACGCGATCACGACGGGCGCGCTCGCCAACGCGCCGAAGCCGACGCTCACGGTCTCCTCGGCGGCGCAGCACGACAAGGGCTTCGTCATCACCAGCAGCGGAACGAACGGGAGCAGCGCGTACATCATCGACCCGGACGGGGTCGTCGTGTGGGTCGCGCCCAGCGGCGTCCCGTCGCAGCCGAGCCGCGTCCACCTGAGCTGGGACGCGACCAAGATGTACGAGATGTCCTTGAACGTGATGAACAGCGGCGCGGGCAAGATCCTCCTGCAGCCGATGGACGGCTCCGCGGCGACGTCGCTGAGCGGCGTGGCCGCCTCGCACCACGACCTGGCCGCCATTCCGGGCGGGCTCGCCACGCCGATGTGGAACAGCTCGGGGATGGACGCACCGTGCTCGATCGTCGAATTCACCGACGGCGGCGCGAAGACCACGGTGGTCGCCGACGTCTCCACGGTCTACGCGTCGAAGACGTTCCACACGAACTCGATCCACTACTACGCGCGCGACAACAGCTACACGATCGGGGACCGCAACCCGAGCCTGTACGTCAAGATCACGCGCGCGGGCGAGCTGGTCTGGCAGTTCGGCGGCACCAGCCCCAAGGATCCCGCCAAGATCTTCTCCGGCGTCACGACCTGGCAGGTGAACCACGGCCATCACCTGACGGCGGACGGGACGTTCGTGTTCTTCAACAACAACGCCAACGAGCTGTGGAACTACAAGCTCGACACGTCGGCGATGAAGGCCACGCAGGTCATGCACTACACCGCCAGCGGCGCCGCCAGCAACGTGCTGGGGGACGCGCAGGTGCTGCCGAACGGGAACATGCTCGTCACGTTCTCGACCGGCGGGCAGATCCACGAGATCTCGCCGTCCGGCACGCTGGTCGCGAAGTACGCGGCGCCCAGCGGACAGCAGTTCGGTTACACGGAGTTCCGCGAGTCGCTGTACGGACCCCCGGAGTACTGATTCGGCGGCGCGCTCCTCAACGGCTCGACGAAGCCGCCGCGCGCGGAAACAGACGCAGGCGCTTGATGCGCGAGGCGAGCGTCGTCGGCTTCATGCCCAGCAGCGCGGCGGCGCCCGTCGGACCGTAGATGCGGCCGCCGCACCGCTCGAGGGCGCGCAGCACGTTCTCGCGCTCGCGGCGCCGCATCTCCAGATCCGGCAGCACCCCGGGCGGCACCTGCGGCTCGCCGGGAGGCGGCCCTTCCAGGGCGGGCACGCAGGCGACGTCCGCCCGGCCCGCAAGGGGCGGGGGCGCCGCCTGAGTCCCCGGGACAGCCTCGCGGTCGCGCGGCGGATCGGCCGGCGGCAGGACCAGAGGCTGGCCGGGCTGCGCCGAGATCACCGCCCGCTCCAGCACGTTCAGCAGCTCACGCACGTTGCCGCGCCAGGGCCGCGCCGCCAGTTCCGCCAGCTGTTCGGACGTCAGCGTGACGGGCGCGTGGGCGAGCCGCCGGCAGATGCGCTCGAGCAGGCGCGGGGCCAGCGCCGCGACGTCCTCCCGGCGGTGCCGCAGCGGCGGCAGCGTGATCGGGTACACCGCCAGCCGAGAGTACAGGTCCTGCCGGAAGCGCCCGGCCTCGACCTCGGCGATGAGGTCGCGGTTGGTCGCGGCGATCACCCGCACGCGCGCGTGCCGCGTGCGGACCTCGCCCACGCGTTCGTAGGTCCCTTCCTGCAGGACGCGCAGCAGTTTGCCCTGCAGCTCCAGCGGCAGCTCGCCGATCTCGTCCAGGAACAGCGTGCCGCCCTCCGCCGCCTCGAACCGCCCGACCCGGTCGCGGGTCGCGCCCGAGAAGGCGCCGCGCACGTGTCCGAAGAGCTCGCTCTCGGCCAGCTCGCGCGGGATGGCGGCGCAGTTCAGCTCGACGAACGGGCCGCTGCCGACCTGGCTTCGCTGGTGAATGGCGCGCGCCGCCAGCTCCTTGCCCGTGCCCGACTCGCCCAGCACCAGCACCGTGGCGCTGGTGGCGGCGACGGCGGCGATCTGCTGGCGGATGGCCCGCAGCTGCTCGCTGGTGCCGAGGAGATCGTCCAGCGCGTCTGGCTCGACCCCCTGCCGCAGGCGCTGGTTCTCGACCAGCAGGTGGCGGCGCATGGCGTCCACCTGCGCGAAAGCGCGCGCGGTGGCGATGGCGGCGGCCGCGTGGTTGGCGACGATGCGCAACACGTCCAGCGCGGCGGCGCTCAGCGGGGCCCGCACGAACACCCCCAGCACGCCCAGCAGCTCGCCCCGCGACGACAGCGGCAGCCCGGCGAAGGAGGCGATCCCCTCCTGTCTGACCCAGTCGGGGCGGCGGATCTTGGGGTCGTTCGTGGCGTCGGCGACCAGCACGGCCGTTCCGGAGGCCGCGACGGCTCCGACCTTGAACGCGCCCACGGGGATGCGCTGGAAGTCGCCGTCGAGGCGGGTCGCCGCCACGGTGTGGGTGCGGCGGTCGCGCGCGGCGCTGGCGACCAGGTGCAGGCACGCGGCGTGGTCGGCGCACGCGGAGAGGTTCCGGCAGGACCCGCAGCGGTCGCCGCGTTCCAGAAGCCACAGGCGCGCCAGCGCGACGTCCTCGTGCTCCGCCAGCCGCCGCGTCACCAGCGGCAACAGGTCGTCCAGCGATCTCTCCTGCGCGAGCTCGAGAAGCAGTTGCTTGAACTGATCGGACGCGGACGGGATGGCCTGCGACCAAAGCACGGCGCCAGCCTACGCGAAGGCTCGTTTCGGGAACGCAAATTCGTGGCCGAAATCTCGCGCTTTCGTGGCGGCGCCGGCGCCGATCGCGACGCTGGACCGACCTGAAACAACGGCCCGTCGTTCGCGAAACAGCTCCTTCGATTTTCGCGTCGCGGGGGCCGGTTCGGCGGCGGCGCGCCGGTTGGCGCCGCACTTGCTGTTGTGGGGAGGCAACAACGTTCACAGCGCCCGTCGAGGAGGAGTCACATGGCAGCCATCACGCACGCGCCCCACAAAGAGGGCGATTTCCTGGTCAACCCCGAGGAGAAGGTCTTCGAGGACGTCAAAGCCGCGCCAGGGGAGAAGGCGCTGGTCACCTTCCACACCGTCCCCTTCGAGGGATCGATCGGCCTCGTCAACATGCTGCAGGCCACGCGCCTCATGCGCAAAGGGTTCGAGACCAGCGTGCTCCTGTACGGGCCGGGCGTGATGCTCGGCGTTCAGCGCGGCTTCCCGAAGCTGGGGTCGGAGGCGTTCCCGGGCCACCTGGTGGTGAACCAGAAGATCGGCGGCTTCATGGCCGAGGGGGGCAAGGTCTACGCCTGCCGGTTCGCGCTCTCCGCGCTGTACGGGCAGACCGAGGCCGCGCTGATCCCGGGCATCCGCCCCATCAACCCGCTGGACGTGCTGGACATCGTGCTCCTGCACCGCAAGGCGAACGCGTTCATCCTGAACACCTGGACGTTGTAGGCGTGGGCGAGGCACGGAAAGTGCGGGCCACCGCCGTGCAGCTGGCGCCCGCCCTGGGCGACGGCGCGCGCGCGGCCACGACCGAGAAGGTGTGCGCCGCCGTCGCGGAAGCGGCGCGCGACGGCGCCGAGCTGGTCGTCTTTCCCGAGACGGTGGTCCCGTACTATCCGTACTTCTCGTTCATCCAGGCGCCCGCCGCGATGGGCAAGGAGCACCTGCGGCTCTACGAAGAGGCGGTCACGATCCCGGGCCCGACGGTGGAGGCCGTCGCGGATGCCGCCCGCGCGGCCGGCGCGGTCGTCGTGCTGGGTGTCAACGAGCGCGACCACGGGACGCTGTACAACGCGCAGCTGGTGTTCGACGCCGACGGCCGCCTGGTGCTGCACCGCCGGAAGATCACCCCCACCTTCCACGAGCGGATGGTGTGGGGGCAGGGGGACGGCGCGGGGCTGCGCGCGGTCGACACGCGCGCCGGGCGCATCGGGGCGCTCGCCTGCTGGGAGCACTACAACCCGCTGGCGCGCTACGCGCTGATGGCCGACCACGAACAGATCCATGTGGCGATGTTCCCCGGATCGTTGGTCGGGCAGATCTTCGCCGACCAGATCGAGGTGACGATCCGCCACCACGCGCTGGAGTCAGGCTGCTTCGTCGTCAACGCCACGGGCTGGCTCACGCCCGAGCAGCGAGTGGCGGTGGCAGGCGCGACGGGGCTCGAGCGGGCGGTGAGCGGCGGCTGCTTCACCGCCATTGTCTCACCCGAGGGGGTGCTGCTGGGCAAGCCGCTGACGGAAGGGGAGGGGATGGTGACCGCCGATCTGGACCTGAGCCTGATCACGAAGCGCAAACGGATGATGGACTCCGTCGGGCACTACAGCCGGCCCGAGCTGCTGAGCCTGCTCATCGACCGGACGCCGGCGGTGACCGCCGCCGAGCGCGGGCGTTCGCCGGCACCCCTGGCGCGGGTGAGCGCCGCCTGATGCCGGAGATGACCATGACGGCGGACGCAGCTCTCTTGACTGATCTTCAGGCGCGCGGCGTGGCCGTGGAGCATCCCCAGGCGACCGCGGGCGGGCGGCGGGGCGGCGCGGGGCCGTCCGACCACCGCGCGCTGTCGCTGGCGGCGGCGACCGTGATGGTGCCGCTGCGGGCCTCCGGCGGGTCGCCCTACCGCTTGCGGGTCGTGGACGCCGGAGCGTCCGGCGACGCCGCGCGCGGCCTGCTGCTGCGTGACGACGAGCCGGTCGCCGAGGTCGGGCTGGCGGGGGTGCCGCGCTTCTATGGTTTACGCACGGCCGACGGGGTCCCGTATTCGCACATCGCGCTGCTGCACGCGCGCGGCGTCCTGGCGTCGACCGTCATGCAGTCGTGCGTGCGCTACAACGACGCCGCCAAGGCCTGCCGCTTCTGCGCCATCGGGACCTCGCTGGCCGAAGGGCGCACGCTGCCGCGCAAGTCGCCCGCCCAGCTGGCTGAGGTCGCCGCCGCGGCGGTGCGCCTGGACGGCGTCGAGCAGCTGGTGCTGACGACGGGCACGCCGGCCACGCCGGATCGCGGGGCCGCCCACCTGGCGGCGTGCGCGGCGGCGGTGCGGCTCGCGGTCCCTGAGCTGCCGATCCAGGTCCAGTGCGAGCCGCCCGACGATTTCGCCTGGTTCGCGCGGCTCCGGCAGGCGGGCGCCGACACGCTGGGGATGCACCTCGAGGCCGTCGAGCCGGCGGTCCGCGCGGCCGTGATGCCCGGCAAGGCGGAGGTCCCGGTCGAGCACTATCTGCAGGCCTACGCCGCCGCCGTGGCGGTGTTCGGTCGCGGTCAGGTCAGCACCTACCTCATCGCCGGGCTCGGCGACCGCCCGGAGAGCCTGGTCGCGATGGCCGAGCGGCTGCTGGCCCTGGGCGTCTACCCGTTCCTGGTGCCGTTCGCGCCGATCGCCGGCACACCGTTCGCCGACCGCCCGCCGCCGCCGGCCGCGATGATGGACGCGCTCTATCGCGAGGTGGCGGCCCTTGTTCGACGGCACGGCATCACGTCCGCGGGGATGAAGGCCGGCTGCGGCCGGTGCGGCGCCTGCTCGGCGCTGTCGGCGTACGAGGTGGCGGCGTGACGGCGGCGCCGGGCGGGGGGACGTTCACCTGCCGGCTCGCTCGCACGGACGCCGAGCGCCGCGACTACTTCGCCCTGCGGCGCGCCATCTTTTGCGACGAGCAGGGACTGTTCGCGACGGACGACCGCGACGGGCTGGACGAAGGTCTGTATCCGCAGGCGCACCCGATCGTCTGCCTGCACGCCGCCGGCGACGGGTCGGACGCGCGTGTCGTGGGCGTCGTGCGCATCTGGGAGGCGTCCCCCGGCGATTGGTGGGGCGGCCGGCTGGGCGTGCACGCCGATTTCCGTTCGGCGGCGACGGTCGGCCGGCGCCTGGTCCAGACGGCGGTGGGCACCGCGCGCGCCTGGGGCGCCTGGCGCTTCCGCGCGACCGTCCAGTGGGCCAACGCGCCCTTCTTCCGCCGCCTGCACTGGCACACGGCCGAGACCGTGGATCTGCACGGCCAGCCGCACCACCTGATGCAGGCGGATCTCTCGTGGTACGCGCCGGTCGCGGAGCGGCGGCCGCACGCGGCGGGTCGCCCGGCGGAGGACCTGGATGCTGCCTGAGCTCGCGACTCGCCTGCGCGCCGCGCTGGGCCTGGCGCACAAACGCGACATTCAGACGGCGGCCCGGCACTTCCGCCACGTGCGTGGCGGCCCCTGGGGCGCGGGTGAGGTCCGCCTGGGCGACGACGCGGCCGCCATCCCCGACGGCGAAGGTCACCTGCTGCTGGCGGCAGAGGGGATGTCGCCGGAGCTGGTCGCGCGCGAGCCGCGTTTCGCCGGCTACTGCGCCGTGATGGTGAACGCCAGCGACATCTACGCGATGGGCGGGCGTCCGCTGGCGCTGGTCGACGCGCTGTTCGCGACCAGCGCCGAGGCCGCCGGGCCGTTGCTGCAGGGGCTGGCCGACGGGGCGGCGCGGTTCGGTGTGCCCATCGTGGGCGGACACACCAACCTGCACAGCCCGGCGCCGTCGCTGGCGGCGGCGGTGCTCGGGCGGGCGCGGCGGCTGCTGACCAGCTTCGACGCGCGCCCCGGCGATCATCTGGTCGCGGCGGTCGACCTGCGCGGGCACATGCACGGGCCGTCGTTCTGGAACGCCAGCACCGAGGGGCCGCCCGACCGGCTGCGCGGCGACTACGAGCTGCTCCCCCAGCTGGCCGAGGCCGGCCTGGCGCGCGCCGCCAAGGACATCAGCATGGGCGGGCTGGTGGGGACGGCGCTGATGATGCTGGAGGCCTCGGGGCTCGGCGCGACGCTGGTTCTGGACGACGTGCCGCGCCCGGCGGGGGTGCCGTGGGAGCAGTGGCTCCTCGCCTTCCCGAGCTACGGGTTCCTTCTGGCCGTCGCGCCCGAGGCGAGCGCGCGCGTGGTGGATGCCTTCCGCGCGCGGGCCATCGCCGCCGCCGTCATCGGCAGCGCCGACGACACGCGGCAGGTGGAGTTGCGGCTGGGCGGCGCGCAGGTCTCCTGGTGGGACCTGGCCCGTGAACCGCTGACCGGCTTCGGCCCGGAGGCGTCGTGACGGCGGTGCCGGCGCCGCCGCCGCCGCCGCGGGTCCGTCTGGGCATGCCCCACCTGGACGCGGGCGGTCTGTCCGAGGGGTGGTTGTTTCGGCACGCGGGCGATCTGCACTGGGACGCCATCAGCCAGCGGCTGGGCGTCGCGTCCGACGACATCCGGGGCGACGATCTGGAACGCCTGTACCCGACCGTCGTCGCGCTGCGGGCCCGCTACACCGGTCCGCTCAGCACCGCCCGCGAGAACGATCTGTTCGACGGCAGCGTCGAGATGGTTCCGTGCGGCGGCGCCTGCGCCCACGGTCGCGTGTCGGCCGCCGTGGGCGCCAACCGCCTGTCCGTCGAGCTGGTGACGACGTTCGCCGCGCGGCAGCCGGACGGCTCCATGCGGATGGCCCTCCCGGCCGCGCGGCTGACGGCGCTGTGGGAGCCGGGAAGCGCGCCCTCCCGGCTGGCGCTGCTGGCGCGCGCCGCGCGCCGCGGCCTGCCCCTCGACGACGCGTTCGCAGGCCCGTCGCTGGACCCGCCGGAGCCGGCGCTGGGCCGGGTGCGCCACCAGCCGTCGCCGTACGCGGACTACAACGGCGCGCGCCTCCTCTATTTCGCGGCCTACCCGACGATCGCCGACACGGCCGAGCGCAAGGTGGTCACCGACCTGGGGCTCGTCTCGCCCCGCGCCGACTGGGCGCTGGCGGTCTCGCCCATCGCGCGCGACGTCTTCTACTACGGCAACTTGCCGCTGGGTGACGCGCTGCTGGTCGACCTCCTGGCGTTCGAGACCATGGACGACGGCGTCAAGACGCGCGTGCGCCTGCGGCGGGCGAGCGACCGGGTCCCCATCGCGGACGTCATCACCCGTCGCGTCTTCGTCGACGCCGATCGGCGCACAGGCGGTTCGCCGTGAAAGCCCAGCGCGTGAAGCCCGGGCGGGGATCGATCGGGATCTTCACCTACTCGACGCTGCCGCGCGGAAGCGTCGTTCACGCGGCGGCGCTGGCCGACGCGCTGACGGACGCGGGCTGGGACGCGACGCTGGTCGCGCTGGACAAGGACGGGCGCGGCTTCTTCCGGCCGCTGCGGGCCAAGCTGGCGCTGATCCCGGCCGCGCCCGCGCCGGCCACCACCGCCGCGCTGGTCCGCCTGCGGGCCGGCGAGATCGCCGGCTACCTGGAGAACGGAGCCGCCGCCTTCGACCTGTACCACGCCCAGGATTGCCTCAGCGCGAACGGGCTGCTGGCGGCGCGCGATCGAGGCGTGGCGCCGCTGGCGCTGATCCGGACCGTGCATCACGTGGAACGGTTCGCGGACGCCGAGCTGGCGGCGTGCCAGGAGCGATCGATCCGCGAGGCCGCGCTCTGCCTGACGGTCAGCGCGGCCGCCCGCGCCGACGTGGCGGCGTCGTTCGGCGTCGACTGTCCCGTCGTCGGCAACGGCGTCGACGTGCGCCGCTTCCAGGGCGTCGACGCCACGCGGCTCGCCGACTGGCGCGCGCGGCTGGGGGAAGGCGGGCCGGTGGTGCTCTCGGTGGGCGGCGTCGAGGCGCGCAAGAACAGCCTGCGCATCCTGCTGGCGTTCGCGCGCCTGCGCCGGCGTTATCCGCAGGCGCGCCTCTGGATCCTGGGGGGCGCCTCCGTCCTGGACCACGGCGCGGCGCGGGCCGAGTTCGAATGGGCCCGCAACGAGCTGCCCGCCGAGGTGCGCGGCGCGATCGTCGAGCTGGGCGTGGTGGCCGACGACGACGTGCCCGCGCTGTACCACCTGGCCGACGTGCTGGCGCTGCCGTCGCTGCACGAAGGGTTCGGTCTGGCGGCGCTGGAGGGTCTGGCCGCCGGTTTGCCCGTCGTCGCGTCGGACCGGCCGCCGTTCACGGAGTTCCTGGACCCGTCGTGCGCGACGCTGGTCGATCCCGAGTCCGTCGACGCCATCGCCGCGGGCATCACGCGGGCCCTGGCCAGCGGACGGGTTCTGCGCCGCACCGGCTGGGATCGCGCCCAGGCCCACGGCTGGGCGCGCGTCGCCGCCCGTCACGTCGAACACTACGAAAGGATGCGCGCCCATGCCGGAGATGCACTTCGTCGTTCGCTGGCCTGACGGCGGCGAGACCCGCTGCTACTCGCCGTCGCTGGTCGTGC
>CAZJMY010000933.1:0-2715 GCA_964546845.1 uncultured Myxococcales bacterium
CGGTTCGGCACCGAGCTCCGTTGCGAGGAACGCGACGGTGTGTTTCTGTACGAGAAGACGTCATGACCAACCAGAGGCCGACGCGTGTCCTGGTGGTCGACGACTCCGCTTTCGCGCGCAAGGTGCTGCGCGAGACGCTCTCGGTCAGCATCGACCTGGAAGTCGTCGGCGTCGCGCGCGACGGGCTGGAGGCGCTGGAGAAGATCGCCGAGCTGAAGCCGGACGTCGTGACGCTGGACCTGATCATGCCGAACCTGGACGGGCTCGGCGTCCTGCGCGCGCTGCCGGCCGTGGGGGCGCCGCGCGTCGTGGTGGTGAGCATCTCCGACGGGAACAGCGTGCTCGGCATCGAGGCGCTGCAGATGGGCGCCGTCGACATCGTGCAGAAGCCGACCGCGCTGGCGACCGACCGGCTCTACGAGATGTCCGCCGAGCTGGTCGCCAAGGTGATCGCCGCTGGCGCCTCCCGGCCCCGCCTCGGCGAGCCGCCCGTGGCGCAGCCGATCCAGCGGCGCGCCGCCGGGCGGACGCGGCTGATCGTGATTGGCGCCTCCACGGGCGGGCCCCAGGCGCTGACGCGGCTTCTGACCGCGCTGCCGGCCGACCTCCCGTGCGGCATCGCGATCGCGCTGCACATCCCGGCCGGATACACGGAGGCGCTGGCGCGCCGCCTGGACGAGGCCTGCGCGGTTCACGTCGTCGAGGCCAGCGACGGCGCCGAGCTGCTGCCCGGGCAGGTCATGATCGCGCGCGGCGGGAGCCACCTGCGCCTGCGGGCTCAGGGCCGCCGGTTCGTGGCGGAGCTGGATCACGCGCCCGTCGGCTCCGGGTTCTGCCCCTCCGTCGACGTCCTCTTCCAGAGCGCGGCGGAGGCGGCGGGCGCGGCCGTGCTGGGCGTCGTGCTGACCGGGATGGGCAACGACGGCGTCGAGGGCGCGCGCGCCATCGCGCAGGCGCGCGGCCGGACGCTGACGGAGGCCGAGGAGTCGTGCGTCGTCTACGGCATGCCCCGGGCGGTCGTCGAGGCGCGGCTCTCCGCCGGTGAGGCCCCGATCGAGGCCATGGCCGACAAGATCGTCGAGAGCCTCTGAAGCGCCGGAGCTACGAGCCCAGCGCCAGCTCGTTCAGCGGCGAGGCCGGCGGCGCGCGCAGCGCGTGCGTCAGGCGGGCGGCGATCTGGTCGCCCAGGAACGCGGCGTCGGTGGCCACGCCGGAAAACCGCCCCGACCCCCAGGTGTAGAGCCAGGGCAGCCCCAGGAAGTAGAGGCCGTCGGCGGCCGTCACACCGCGCGTGTGCAGCGGATAGCCGCGCCCGTCGAAGATGGGCACCTCGATCCAGCGGTAGTCCGTCGAGAACCCGGTGCACCAGATGACGGTGCTGATGCCGCTGCGGGCCAGGTCCAGAGACAGCGGCTCCTCGCTGGGCTCCCAGACGGGCACGTAGCGGGCTTCCGTGGGCGCCTCCAGGCCGCGCTCGGCGATGAACTTGTCGATGGTGGTCTTGATGCTCTCGGCGACGGCGTCCGCCTGATCCAGGTTCTGCCGCAGGTCGCCGGCGAACTCGAGGCGGCCGGCGCGAACCGCCCGCAGGCGACCGTAGAGGCGCATCCCCTCCTTCGCGCGCTGCCGCAGATCGATGTCCCGTCCGCCGTCGCGGCCGGTCACGTAGTGATTGGCCTTGCCGCGGACGCGTTCCTTCAGCGGGTGCTCGTGAACGGGCATGCTGTAGTAGCCCATGTCGTCCAGCCAGGCGACGACGTCGCGCCCGCGGTAGCGGCGCGCCGTGCGCGGGGCGCTGCCCAGGCACAGATGCACGCGCCGGCCGGCCAGATGCAGGTCCTCGGCGATCTGGCTGCCCGATTGTCCCGAGCCCACCACCATCACGTCGCCGGCCGGCAACACGGCGGCGTTGCGATAGGCCGACGCGTGGAGCTGGGTGATCTCGTCGGGCAGGCGTTCGGCCAGCCGCGGGATCGCCGGAATGTGGTAGCCGCCCGTGGCCACCACGACCTGGTCCGCGTGGCAGGCTCCGGCCGACGTCTCCAGCGCGAAGCCGCCCGTCGGGTCGCGGCGCAGCGCAGTCGCCGAGACGCCCTCGATCAGCGGCGGCCCGAAGCTGCGCGCGTAGTCTTCCACGTAGCGCACGATCTCGTCCTTCACCATGAACCCGTGCGGGTCGGGGCCGTGGTACGGGAACCCCGGCAGGCGGCACTGCCAGTTGGGCGTCACCAGGCAGAAGGTGTCCCAGCGCCGCTCGCGCCATTCGTGCGCGATGCGATGCTTCTCCAGCACGACGTGGTCGATCCCCTGTCGTTTCAGCTCGTAGCTCATCGACAGCCCGGCCTGGCCGCCGCCGATCACGACGACCGTGTGGTGCCGGCCCAGGCGCGGCCTTGGGGTGTTCTCTTCCATGGTTCGACTCCTAGCTTCCCGTCGGCAGCTCGAACGCCGTCACGGTGACCTGTTGTTCGGGCCCGAACGCGGCCGCGCGCGACTCGAGGTCGTGCAGCTGGTCCATCGCCGCCGAGCACGCATACCCGTACTTGGCGCGCACCCGCTCGGACCCGATGTTCAACATCGTGCGGCTGCGTTGCATGAACTCGGGCAGCGAGTAGGCGCAGCCGACCTGCAGGTACTCGCGCACGACCAGCGACGGCGAGTAGCAGCGGGTCTCGCCGCCGTCAGGCCAGCGAACGACGAAGTGCATCTCCGGCA
>CAZJMY010000934.1:0-5443 GCA_964546845.1 uncultured Myxococcales bacterium
TCCGCCGCGGGCGGGACGCCGGGGACGTCCGGCGCCGGCGGAACCGGCCCCGGCGCCGGCGGCTCGGCCACCGGCGGCAGCGGGGAGACCGCTGGCGGAAGTGGTTGCTCGTGCGACGCGGCTGGCGGCGGCAACGGCCCCTCGGGGACCGCCGCCCTGGCGGCCGGACTGCTGGTGCTGGCTCTCCGGCGCGCCCGTCACGGGCGTGGCACCGACCGCGCGCCGCGGCGCGACCCGCACGTTTGCTGAGCCGCGGCCGCGGCGCCGGGGAACTTCCCAGGCGGCCGAGACATGCGCGTTCGCGGTTCAATAGATTCGAGCTCGAGCGCCGTTCCGGGAAGCTAGAATGAAGGGAACCAAGGTGGCGCCGACGGACCCCGTCTCTTTGCCGGTCTCGTACCTGCCGTCGGCCGCCCTGCCGGACGCGGACGACGAGGCGCTGGTGCGGGGCTTGCGCGCCGGCGATCCGCGCTGCACGCGCGAAGCCTGGTACCGCTTCGGTCCCACGGTCCGCCGGCTGTTGCTGCGCGCGCTGGGGCCGGTGGCCGAGCTCGAGGACCTCTCGCAGGAGGTCTTCATCACGTTCTTCGATCGCGTGCGGACGCTGCGCGACCCGCGCACGGTGACGGCGTTCATCATGTCGATCACCGCTTTCAAGATCCGCCACCACCTGCGCTGGCGGTGGGTGCGGCGCTGGATGGTGCCGGCCGGCGCCGTTCCCCCGCGGGACCCGCGCTCCGTGCAGCTGGACGTCGACTCGCGCGAGGCGCTGCAGCGGTTCTTCGCGGCGCTGGACGGCCTGGGCCCGCTGGACCGCACCGCGTTCACGCTGCGGTTCGTGGAGGAGATGGAGCTTCAGCAGGTCGCCGACGCGCTGGGCTGGTCCACCGCCACGACGAAGCGCAGGCTGGCGCGCGCCTGGAAGCGGCTGGCGGCGATGGTCGGCAAGGATCCCACGCTGGCGCCGTTTCTGGCGGCACGCGCAAACGACGGGACGAACGGGGCTGGGGGACGCTGATGATGGGGCAGGCGGACGAGCGTGACGGTGGGTTGCGGACGATGGTCCAGCTGGTCCAGCGGACCTTCGCCGACGGCGGGCGCAGCGACGAATCGGGGCTGCATCGCCTGCAGGCGCGGATGGCGCGCAAGCGGCGGCGGCGCCAGGCGGTCGTGGGGCTGTCGCTGCTCCTGGCCGGGGCGGCACCGGTCGCGCTGGTCTTCGCGCTGCGCCCCGCGCCCCTGACCTTCGAGGTGATTCACGGCTCCGTTGGCGCGACCGGCGAGGTGCGTCCGACCGAGCCTGGCACGCAGATCCGATTCTCCGACGGCACGGCGATCGTGCTGGAAGAGGCGGCCCGCGCCCAGGTGCGGGACGTGGCGGCGCACGGCGCCGGGATCGTTCTGGTCGACGGGCGCGCGCACACGTTGTTCGTGCCGAAGCCGAAGGCACGCTGGCAGGTGCTGGCGGGGCCGTACGTGGTGCGGGTCACCGGGACGGTGTTCGACGTCGCCTGGTCGCGCGATCGCGAGCAGCTGGACGTGTGGCTGAAGAAGGGGTCCGTCGTGGTGAGCGGGCCGCTGGTCGAAGGCGGCGTGGCGGTGGGGCGCGACCAACACCTCTCGCTTCGGCCCACCGACCACCGCATCGTGCTCGAGAACGGCGCCGACGCTCCGCCGGATGCGCCAGCCGCCGGCGCGCCGTCGCCTGCCGCGGGAGGGGCCGCGGTCCAGGGGCTCGCGCCGGACACGGAGAGCCTGCTGGATCGGGTCGGCGCGCTCGAACAGCGGGATCGCCGCGCCGATCGACCGCCTCCCGACAAATCCTGGGGCCGCCGGCTCGCCGAAGGGGACTTCGAGGCGGTGATCGCCGGCGCCGAGCGGCGCGGGATCACGGGCGTGCTGGCTCACGGCTCGGCCAAGGACGTGGCCGCGCTGGCCGACGCCGCCCGCTACACGCGCCGGGCGGAGCTGGCCCGCCGGGCGTTGCTGGTCGAGCGCTCGCGGTTCGCCGGGTCGGCCGAGGCGCGGGAGGCCAGCTACTTCCTGGGCGTGCTGGCCGAGGACCAGGGCGCCTGGCGCGAGGCGCTGTCCTGGTACGCGCGTTACCGGCGCGACGATCCGGCCGGCACCTATGCGGCGCCGGCGCTGGGGCGCACGCTGGTGCTGGAGGCGCGCCAGCAGGACGAGGGCGCCGCGCGGGCCGACGCCGCCGAGTACCTGCGGCGTTACCCCGGCGGTCCGTACGCGCCTGCCGCGCGGCAGATCGCCCACACGGACGCGCCGAGCTCTTCCGCCGCCGCCCCATGACGCGCGCGCCGGGGCGGGCAGCGCTGCTGATCGCGCTGCTCGGCGCGGCCGTCCAAGCAGCAGCCGCAGGCGCCGCGCGCGCGCAGCCCTCGCCGGCGCACGCGCAGCCTTCAGATCGCCGCGTCGCGTTCGTCGTGCGTGGAACGCCGCCGGATGCGCTGGCCGCCGAGGTGGTGGCCCGCCTGCGGGGCGAGCTGCGGGCCGCGCGCTTCGAGGTCGAGACGGCGGCGCAGCCGGACCCGGGGAGCGCGCGCGAGGTCGTCGAGCGCGCGGCGCGCGGGCCTGGCGTGCGGGCCGCGATGGCGGTCTTCTTCGACGCGGGCGAGCCCGAGGTCTGGGTGGCGGACGCGCGCTCGGGCCGCACGACCGTGGAGCCGCTGCTGGACCCGGCCGGCGGCGAGCGCCGGGCGAACGCGCTGGCGGCCAAGGCGGTCGATCTGCTGCGCGCCGTGCTGTCCGAGATCCCCGCCGACCAGCGGCGTGAGACCCCGGTCGTCGCGGTCGCGCCGGCGGAGCCGCCCGTCGCGCGGCCGACCGCAGCCCCCGAGCCCGGCCCGCTGGAATCGATGCTGGTCGCCGGTGTCGGCTGGCTGCGCGCGGGGGCCGCCGGAACGCTGGCGCCCGCGTTGAGCCTGGTGCTGGTCCGCAATCACCTGGGGGCGCGGCTGGCCGCCAGCGGGCTGGGCTCGTCACCCGAGAGGGAGTCCGACGCGGGCCGCGCGCGCATCGGGCAGGACGTGGCCCTGTTCGAGGGGCTCGCCTGCTGGCGGGTGCGGCGCGCGACGCGGGCGTGCGGCGCCGCCGGCGGCGGCGTCGAGCGGCTGCGCGTGACCGGCGACGGCGCCAGCGGCTTCGCCGGCAAGAGCAGCACGCTGTGGTCCGGGATCGCCGCCGTGGGGGCGAGCCTGGCCTGGACGCCGGGGCGCTGGCTGGTCGTCGCCCTCGACGCCCGCGCCGTGGGCGCCTGGCCGTCCACCAGGGTGCGCGTCGGCGATGTGACCGTGGTCGAGGTCGGCGGCCCCGGCGTGTGGCTGACCGCCGGCGTGGGGGCGCGCCTGTGAAGCGGCTGGCTGCCGCCAAGATTTCCGTGCTGGTGGCGGCGGCCGGACTGGCGTCCTGCTCGCGCGCGGTCGACGCCGTCGTCCCGGTGGGCTGCGCGGCCTCGGCGACGGGCGATCCGGCCTGCGCGCCGACGCCGTGGCCGACGGCCGACCACGGCAAGAACTCCGATCCCTGGCTGGTCACCCACCACGACGTCATCACCCAGATGAGCCCGCGCGTGCTGGTCCTGAACTTCAACAACGGCGCGACGTCGGATCAGGCGATGGCGACCGCGCAGCGTCAGGCCGCCGCGCTGGCCGAGGGGTCGAGGTATCACGGCTACGCCGACAGCGCCGCGGCGCCGTTCCTGAACATGCAGATCGTGAAGGTGGTCGACCTGACGGACCACCCGCCGCCGTCGAGCTGGGCGCACCCCTCGAGCACGCTGCTGCCGACGACCTCGACCGGCGAGTTCGACCCGACGGCGCTGTTCACGGGGCGTTTCAATGACCACTACGGCTTCGCCGACCCGAGCTCGCCCTCGGGATCGCTGTCGCTCTGCCAGCTGTTCGAGGACGGGCTGATCAACGAGGTCTGGATCGAGGACGGCGAGCCCGACATTCGCCGCGCGCCGCTGAACGTCGAGCGCAAGCAGGCCTACGACGAGACCGGCAACGCGCTGTCGGGGGTCTTCCTGCCCGACGTCGGCGGCGGCGGCTCGCTGAGGCAGATCGTCTGCGGTGTGACGGTCCGGATGGCGCACCTGGATCCGGCGCGCGGTCCCGGCTGCGACCTGCAGGTCCGGGGCTGGGGCATCGACGGCATGTGGGACGCGTTGCCGGCGCCCGCGGCGGAGGACGCCCGCGCGTTCCTGAACGCCGACTTCGACAGCCGCTTCGACGTTCAGTTCGCCAGCTTCGCGGACATCTGCGACCTGGCCGGTGACCAGTGCGTCACCTACCCGAGCTCGACGGTGGCTGCCGGCAGCTACGCCGACGGCAGCGCCTGGCGCATCGATCCGTTCCGGCAGGGGTGCGGCAGCTCGCGCTATCCGCCCAACGCGCGCGCGCACGGCGACTTCGTGAACGGCGCGCCGGTGCAGGCGCGCTGCGCCGGGTTCGGCCTGGGGGGCGGCGCCGACGGCGGGGACGCCTACGTGCCCTACACGTCGGCCACCGTCGCTGCGCAAGAGAGCGCCTACCCGGACTGCGGCGGCGGCTGGCAGATCTACTGGCGGCAGAGCATGCCGGGCGTGGGCAACCACGCTCGCGGCGCGAACGGGCGTCCCATCAAGAACTGGTGGCCGTATCTCTACTATTGAGCGCGAGCGCCGCGCGGGTCAGTGCGTGGCGGGCAGCGCGGCGAAGGCCTTGCCCAGATCGGTCAGCGACCCGTCGGCGTTGACGAGCCCGTTGTTCGTCGCCCAGGGATACCAGGCATGGCGGCGGAGGCGCGGGTGCTTGGCGAACATGGCGACGGCGCCCTTGAAGAAGCTCACCACCGTCTGGGTGTCCGGAGCGCTGGCGTTGAGGCAGCCCCACTCGGTCAGCCAGATGGGGCGAGTGCCGGTGATCCCCTCGGCCCACTTGAGGTAGCTCTCCAGCGTGGCGGCGCTCGGCTCGCACGACCCCGCGTTCCAGCCGTACCAGTGCAGCCCCACGACGTCGACCCGCAGGCCGCCCGAATTCACCTGGGTCATGAAGCTGGAGAACCAGCTCTGGCCGCTCGTGTTGGCCTGCGTGGCCGGGCTGACCGCCTGGATGGACGGGTTGCCCAGGAAGGACGGCCACAGGTTGATGGCCGTCGGGACCGCGATGTTCGATTGCGTCGTGTTGTCCGGCTCGTTGAAGCCGAGCACGAATTGCTGGTGCTTGCCCGCGAAGGCCGACACGCTGGCCGCGATCCCGGTGGCCGACTGCTCGTTGCCGGCGTGCCCCCAGATCATGGGGACGAAGACGCCGCCGCTGCCGTCGCTGCACGGCTCGCTCTCGCTCTGCGTCCAGTTTTAGTACCAGGAGACGTTCAGCGACTTGCGTGCCGCGCAGGGGGAGTTCGCGACCCCCTTGTACGGCTCGCCGGCGGCGCCGTATCAATC
>CAZJMY010000935.1:0-5529 GCA_964546845.1 uncultured Myxococcales bacterium
TTAGCGAGGTTGAGCATCACCGGGGAGGTCATCATGCAGCTGCGTCACATCAGTCCGCGTTCGATTGATTGGATGGATGCGATGGACGAGGATGCCGGCGGGAGAGGGTGGGAGAGGTTGGCACCCGAGGAGCAAGCGAAGTTGCTCCGGGATCGGCGGGAGAGCTCAGAGGGGTTGGTCAGCGGCTACGGGGAGCGGAGGCCAGCACGGCCGTCGGGCTATTTCGCGACGGGCTCGCCTTCCAGGTAGGCGACCAGGATCTCCGCGATTCGGTCCTGCGCCCGCCGCGCGTCGTTGGGGTTGGCGACGTCGTTGACGAGGATCGAGAAGACGAGCGGGAGATGACCGGGGGATCCGGCGAAGCCTGACAGGCAAGACACGTTAGCCAGCGTACCCGTCTTGGCGCGGACGTATCGCTCGGCCAGCGTGGCGCCCATGCGGTGGGCAATCGTTCCGTCGGTTCCGGCGATCGCCAGCGACGCCAGGAACTCGGCGGAGATGCGGAAATCGTGCGACGCGGCGCGCAGGATGGTGGCGATCTGCGTGGCCGAGAACCGGTTCGAGTCGTAGAGGCCCGACCCGTTGTTCATCTGATAGGTGCCGGCCTTGATGCCGATGCCGTTCAGGTAGCGTGCGACGGCCTTGAGGCCCTTGTCCCAGCTGCCGGGCCGGCCACCGATCTCCGCGCCCATCGTGCGCAGCAGCTGCTCGGCGGCGAAGTTGTTCGACCGCTTGTTGAGGTCCTGGACGACGACGGCCAGGGGTGCGGAGTCGTGTGCGGCCAGCACGCGCAGGCCCTGGCTCGGCGCGGTCCCGACGCGGACGCCGCCCGCGATGGTGATGCCGCGTCGATCGAGCATCTGGCGCAGCGTCTGGCCCAGGAACAGCGATGGGTTGGCGACCCGCCGGTAGATCGTGCGCGGGTCGGCGCCCAGCCGGACGCGGCCGGCGACGTTCACCCGCGTGTGGGCGCCGTCCTCCTTCGTGTCGACGGCGGGCGCTGCCGGACCGCCCGCGGCGGTGACGACGCGTCCGGCGATCGTGAAATAGGGCGACGGCGGATCGACCACGATGCGCGCGGCGGAACCGGCCGCCGGCCCGGGGATCACGGTGACCCCCACGACGTTGCCGTCCAGCGAAGCCGCCGAGGCCGCCGTGCGCGAGGCGGTCGAGTCGTTCTTCTGCTCGTAGGCCGGGGGCACGTAGCCGCCTTCGAACAAGCTGTCGTCGACGACCAGGGAGCCCCGCACTTTGTGGAGCCCCAGCCCGACCAGCTCGCCGACGATGGTGCTCAGGTCCTCCGTCGACAGGGTCGGGTCGCCCGAGCCGCGGAAGTAGAGGTCGCCGCTCACCTCGCCACCGGCCGGCAGCGGTGGTCCGCTGGCGGGACCGACGGCGGCGACGGTGGTGCGCCAGCGGTACTCGGGCCCCAGCAGCGACAGCGCGGCGGCGGTGGTGACGATCTTGACGTTGGACGCCGCGTTCAAGGGCGTCTTGTCGTCGCGGGCGTACAGCGTCTTGCCGCTGTCGGCCTCCAGCACGACCGCCGAGATCTTGGCCTTGGCCAGGGCGGGGGCCTTGAAGACGCCGTCGATCTCCGCCTGCAGCCAGGCGTGCCGCTCGGCCGGATCGCGCGGACCCCTGGCCGGTTCGCCGCTGGCCCCCGGTCGGGGCGCCAACCCCATCAGCGGGCGCCCGCCGGGGCGCGGCGGCGGCGGCGTCTCGGGCTCAGCCGGGGGCGTCGCCGGGGCGGCCGTGGCGGGGGGCTCGGCCGGCTTGGCATGCGCGCCCGAGCCGGCGGCGGCCAGGCTCATGGCCAGGCTGATGGCCAGATGGCGTGCCAGCAACGGTCGAGTGCGCGAGGGCCTCCGCAAGGCCCGCACCGTAACATCGGGGCGCGCCTGCTTCTACTTCGAGCGCGCTTCGTCGTCTATCGGGCGACACGGCGTCGGGCATGGTTCGCTACGCTCACCGTTGCCTTCCGGCAACGCCCTCCTAGACTCGGCCCATGGATCTGTTCGCGCGGGCGGCGGCGAAGGACCGGCGCGGGCAACCGCTGGCCGAACGGATGCGCCCGCGCACGCTGGCCGAGGTGGTCGGGCAGGCGCACCTGCTGGGCCCCGGCAAGCTCTTGCGGCGGGCGCTGGACTCACGGGACTTGCCGTCCATCATCCTGTGGGGGCCGCCCGGAACGGGCAAGACGACTCTGGCGCGCCTGCTGGCGGCCGAGGCGCAGGCCCGGTTCGTGTCGGTCTCCGCGGTGATGGCGGGGGTCAAGGAGCTGCGGGAGGCGATCGCCGAGGCGGCGACGCGGCGTGACCAGCAGGGCGAGCGCACGGTGCTGTTCGTCGACGAGATTCATCGCTTCAACAAGGCGCAGCAAGACGCGCTGTTGCCTCACGTCGAGGCGGGCACGGTGGTGTTGATTGGCGCGACGACCGAGAACCCGTCGTTCGAGGTGAACGCCGCTCTGCTCTCGCGCACGAAGGTGGTCCGCCTGCAGAGCCTCTCGCCGCAGGACGTCCGGACGCTGGTCGACCGCGCGCTGGACGACGGGCAGCGCGGGCTGGGGGGGCGCGGCCTGGTCGTCGGAGACGACGTCCGCGATCTCATCGCGCGCGAGGCGGGGGGCGACGCCCGCCGCGCCCTGGCCACGCTGGAGGCGGCCGCCGCGGTGGCGGTGCCGGACGCGGCCGGGCAGGCGGCGATCACGGCCGCCGTCGTCGAGGAGGCGGCCCAGAAGAAGACGCTGCTTTACGACAAGGCCGGCGACGAGCACTACGGCGTCATCAGCGTCTTCATCAAGAGCCTGCGCGGCAGCGACCCGGACGCGGCGGTCTACTGGATGGCGCGCATGCTGGAGTCGGGCGAGGACCCGCTGTTCGTGCTGCGGCGGATGGTGATCTTCGCGGCGGAGGACATCGGCGTGGCCGACCCGCGCGCCCTGTCGGTGGCGACCGCCGCCGTCGACGCGTTCCGGTTCGTCGGCATGCCGGAGGGGGTGCTGCCCATGACCCAGGCCGCGATCTTCCTGGCCACCGCCCCCAAGAGCAACACGGCCCTGACGACCTTCGCCGCGGCCAAGGAAGACGTGACGGCCCACGGCGCGCTGCCCGTCCCGCCGCAGTTTCGCAGCAGCGGCGGCAGCGCCGGCAAGGCGTTGGGGTGGGGGACCGGCTACCAGTACCCGCACGACTTCGAGGGGCACTACGTCTACCAGGAGTACCTGCCCGACGCGCTCCGGGGGCGCCGCTACTACACGCCGTCCGATTCGGGCGCCGAGCGCGCGATCGCCGAGCGCCTGGCCAAGCTGCGCGCGCCCAAGGAGTGACGGCGGTGGCCGACTTCGTGGCGCTGCTGCGCGGTGTGAACGTGGGCGGCAAGGTCGCCAAGATGGACGCGGTGCGCGCCTCGTTCGAGGCGCTCCGGCTGGACCAGGTCCGCACCTACGTCCAGAGCGGCAACGTCCTGTTTGCGGCGAAGACCGGGACGCCGCCGGCGCTGGCCAAGAAGATCGCGGCGCGGCTGGAGACGGACATCGGGTTCACGATCGCCGTGCTCGTCCTGTCGGCCAAGGACCTCGCGCGCGTGGTGGCCGGCAACCCTTTCCTGAAAGAGAAGGGGATCGACCCGAAGAAACTGCACGTCACGTTCCTGGACGCCCCGCCGCCCGCGCCCGGCCTGAAGAAGATGGCGGCCGTCGCCTCGGGCCGCGACCGGTTCGTGGCCCGCGGGAGGACGATCTATCTGCACTGCCCCGACGGCTACGGGCGCAGCAAGCTTGTCAACAACGCCTTCGAGCGCGCGTTGAAGGTCGGCGCCACGACCCGCAACTGGAACACGGTCACGACGCTGGCGTCGATGCTGGCGGCGCCCTCCGCCGGCGCCTGACTCGCGGTTCGGGCGGGCGCCAAGGGCTAACCCGCCGCTCGATCCGCACCAGGATCGGAGCGGGACCAGGAGGCGTGGAGCATGAAGTGGGCTTGGTTTTGCGGGGTGGCGCTGTGGGCCCTCGCGTGCAGCACGGGCGGCAGCAGCGGCGCCGCGGCCGGCAGCGGCGGGGGCGCGGGGTCAATTGGTCCGGGCGGCGCAGCCGGGGGGCCGGGTGCCGCCGGTGGCGCAAACGCGCCGGTCACCGGAGCGGTGGGCAGCGGTGGGACGCCGGGCGGCAGCGGCGGGGCGGCGGGTGACACGGGCGGCATGGGCCCACCAGGGACCGGCGGCGTCGACCCGGGCGGGGGCCCGCCGATCGGCACCGGCGGCTCGCCCGGCAAGGGAGCCCTGCCGCCGACGAACGGCCCTTCGCCGCTGACCCCGGGTGGACCGCCGTGTCCGGATCTGTTCGACGAGGACGAGGTGCGGACCTACGCGCTCGACATCGCGCCGGACGTCTGGAGCAGCATCCTGGGCGAGTTCAACGACCTCACGTCGCTGCTGGCGCGCGGCAACGACTTCGTGGTGCGGCACCCGGTCGTCGTCCACATGGGCAACGAGACCGTCACGGGCGCCACGTTGAAGCTGCACGGCCAGTCGTCCTGGGCCGAGACGGTCATGCTGGACGGCGCGCGCGCCAAGATCCAGTTCGACCTCTCGTTCCACCAGAGCGACCCGAACGGAAAATTCCACGGCGTCGAGAAGCTGGTGTTCGACATGCCGCGCAGCGACTGGACGTTCCTGCACGACCGGCTGGCACACGCCTGGTTCCGGCAGGTGGGGATCGCCGCCGGCTGCGCCGCCAGCGCGCGCGTCGAGATCAACGGCGCCTACTACGGCCTCTACGTCGCCGAGGAGAACACCAACAAGCGCGTCCTCGCCCAGTTCTTCCCGGACAACACGGGCGGCCTGTGGAAAGCCGGGCAGCAGCCCGAGACCTCCGCCACGTTGCAGGCCGGCAACGTCAGCCGGCAGATGGCGTTCGCAAAGGCCAAGGACCTGCCGGCCATCGCGGCGATCGTGGACCTGAAGTCGTCGGTGCTGGAATGGGCCGGCGAGGCGTTGATCAACGACGCCGACGGCTTCTACGGGGGGACGCACAACTTCTACGTGTACGACTACGGCGGAAAAGGATTCGTCTACCTGCCGAACGACACCGACTCGACGTTCGACTGGATGGTCCAGAACGACATCACGCCCGCCAACGCCCACCCGATCGCCTGGTGGTTGAACCGCACCCAGCCCCAGCCGCCGCCCCCCACCGTCTGGACCGTCGCGCTGAGCGACCCGGGCTGGCGCGCCCAGTACGTGGCCGCCATCGCCGCCCAGCTGGGCAAGTGGAACGTCGCCCAGATCCAGGGGTGGATCGACACCTGGTCCCAGCAGATCGCCGCTGCCGTCACGTCGGATCCGCACACCGTCGTGACGCCCGCGCAGTTCCAGATGGCCGTGGCCCAGGCCCGCGACGTCGTCGCCAAGCGCGCCCAGTACCTTCAGAGCTTCGTCGCCTGCGAGCAGAAACGCACCACGCCACCTTCGGCGGGCGCCGCCGACCTGAGCTGCCCCTGATTCAGCTGCGCAGCGGGTTCCGCACCG
>CAZJMY010000936.1:0-3976 GCA_964546845.1 uncultured Myxococcales bacterium
ATGCCGCCGCTGGAGCCCGACGGGACCAGCCTGCTGTGGGAGTCCCTGGGGCGGAAGTTCACCGGGCTCACCTACCAGGAGGCGGACCGCCTCTCGCAGACCAACAAGGAGTTCATCCGGGCTCTGTTCCCGCAGGACCCGATCTACGTGACCCTGCTGCCCCCGCACGTGCAGGCGCTGATCGGGCAGGTCGGCCCCGACACGCGCGGCGTCGAGAAGATGCTGCGGGCGGCGGGCTTTTCCTTCGCCAGCCGCATCGACCCGTTCGACGGCGGGCCGCACTTTCACGCGCCGACCGACGAGATCTCCGTGGTGAAGGCGGCCGGGACCGCGCGCGTCGCGGACCCGCTGGCGCCCGAGCCCACGGCGGCCGTGCGCACGGTGCTGGTCGCCCGCGAGCGCCCCGAGCCGCCGCGCTTCCTGGCCGTGCGGGCGGCGACGCGCTGGCCCGCGCTGCCCGAGCCAGAGGCGCGCATCCACCTGCCGGAAGAGGTGCGCCGCGCCCTGGACGTCACGACCGGGGACGAGGTGGCCGTGGTGGCCATCACGCGCGAATAGCTTCGTCTAGTCCCGCCCCGGCGCGCGCGTTCTCTGTTAGGGTCTAGCGCGCATGTCTTCCACGATCTTCATCGTCGACGACGAGAAAAACATCCGGCGCACGGTGAGGATGGTGCTGGAGGGGGAGGGCTTCAACGTCGAGGAGGCCTCCAGCGGTGAGGAGGCTCTGGCTCGCCTGCCGGAGGTGGCGGCCGACGTGCTGCTGCTGGACGTCCAGCTTCCGGGCATCTCGGGGCTCGACACGCTCGAGCGGATGGCGAAGCTGAAGGCCGAGACGCAGCCCACGATCATCATGATCTCGGGCCACGCCACGCTGGCCGACGCCGTGCGCGCCACCAAGGCCGGCGCCTACGACCTGATCGAAAAGCCGCTGGATCGCGAGCGGCTGATGGTCGCCCTGCGCAACGCGCTGGAGCGGCGGGCCATGGCCCGCGAGGTCGAGGGGCTGCGCGCCATGGCCGAGGAACGCTCGGAGATGGTGGGGCAGAGCGCCGCCATGAGCGCGCTGAAGGCGCAGATCGCCAAGGTCGCCCCCACCCGCACGCGCGTGCTGATCACCGGCGAATCCGGGACCGGCAAGGAGCTGATCGCGAAGGCCATCCACCGATCCAGCGCGCTGGTCGCCAAGCCGTTCGTGAAGGTGAACTGCGCGGCCATCCCCAAGGAGCTGATCGAGTCCGAGCTCTTCGGGCACGAGCGCGGCGCGTTCACGGGCGCGACGGCCCGCAAGCGGGGCCTGTTCGAGATGGCCGACGGCGGGACCATCTTCCTCGACGAGATCGGGGACATGAACCTGTCGGCGCAGGCCAAGGTGCTGCGCGTCCTGCAGTCGGGCGAGTTCTCGCGCGTGGGCGGCGAACAGGTGTTGAAGGTCGACGTGCGCGTCGTGGCGGCCACCAACCGCGATCTGCAGGCGGCCGTCGCCGCCGGCGAGTTCCGCGAGGACCTCTACTTTCGCCTGAACGTGGTCCCGCTGCGCGCGCCGCCGCTGCGCGACCGCGCCGACGACGTGCCGCTGCTGGCGGCCGCCTTCGTCGAGCTGGCCTGCCGCGAGAACGGCATGAAGGTGAAGCCGATCTCCGACGAGGCGCTGGCCGTGCTGTCGGCCTACTCGTGGCCGGGCAACGTGCGCGAGCTGCGCAACGAGATCGAACGCCTGGTGATCCTCTCCGAGGAGAGCATCGGCGTCGGCGACCTGCGCGACGAGATCGTGGCCGAGGTGTCGCGCCGCCAGCGCGACGCGGCCGCCGCGCCCGCCGAGCTGCCGCGGGTCGAGCTGCCCGCCGAGGCTCGCGCGCTGCCGCTGCGCGAGTTCCGCGACCACATGGAGCGCGAGTACATCCGCATCAAGCTGGACGAGAACGGCTGGAACATCTCGCGCACCGCCGCGCTGCTGGGCATCGAGCGCACGAACCTGCACAAGAAGATGCGCGCGCTGGGGCTGTCGCGCGACAGCCAGGGGACGCCGCCCGCGTGAGCCGCCGCGGGTTCGGCCTGGCCGGCATTCTGGGGTTCACCGCCGTGGCCGCGGGCGCCTTCGGCGCGCACGCCGTGCGGGCTCGGCTGACGCCCGCCATGATGGAGATCTACCGGACCGGCGCTCTCTACCACCTGGTGCACGCGGTCGCGGCGCTGGCCGTGGCGGCCGCCGGCGACCGGCTGCGCCGCGGGCGCGCGATCCTGACCCTGCTGACCGCCGGCATCGTCGTCTTCGCGGGCAGCCTCTACGCCCTGGCGCTGACCGGCGTCGGCATGCTGGGCGCGCTCACCCCGCTCGGCGGCCTCTTGTTGCTGGCCGCCTGGGCCCTGCTGGCCGCCGAAGCGCTCCCCGCGCGCGCGGGCTAGATCCAACGCGCCGTCCAATTAAGCGCCAGGACGCCGGGACGCCAACTCAGAGGAATCCTGGCTGCAGAATCCGACGGACTTTCATGACAGCGTCCAGCAACTCCGATACGTGACGATCGATCTCCTTCGTCGGCTCCTCCAGCCTTTTGGCGTCCCGGCGTCCTGGCGTTTCACACACCCGTTTCGGCCGAGACCGGCATTGCGGCTACCGAAGCCCGCGCCTTACCTCAGCACGGCCCAGATCGCGGCCGCCGTCGCCCCCAGCAGGCTGGTGAGCAGCCCGACGCCCGTGAGCAGCTTGCGCTGGTCGTAGTGGGCCTGCATCTGCTCGATGAGCGCGATCTGCGACCCGCGGTCGGCGATGGTCGCCGTCAGCCGATCGATCGTCTGGTACGTCGACAGCAGCGCGCCGTGCGGGGCCCGGATCTCGGCGGCCACCCGCCCCAGCTGCTCGGTCAGCTCCGCCGCCTCGCGCTCGGCCAGCACGCGGTCGCGCTGGCGCCCGGCGATGCTGGCGGCCATCGACGCGGCCGCCGCGCGCCGCGCCGCCACGGCCTGTTCCAGCTTGGCCTTGGCCGCCGCTGCCGCCGTCCGCAGGGCGATCGAGTTGTCGCGAAGGTCGGCCAGCTGGCGGTCCAGGCGCTCCGTGAGCTGCTCTAGCGCGCGCTGCTCGTCGGCCAGGCCGACCGCCTCGTGGGCGAGCTGCGCGGCCCGCGCCTGACTGAGCCCGCCGCTGGCCATGTCGCGCGCCAGCCGCGCCCGCTCGTCCTTCACGCGCCCGAGGCGCTCGCCCGCGACGCCCCGATCGTCGGCCGCCCCGCGCAGGATCTCGTCGGCGTCGCGGCTGGCCCGGTCGCTGGCCCGCCACTCGGCCTCGGCGGCCTCTTCCTGGGAGGTCAGCCGGGCTGCCTCGGCGGTCTGCAGCGTGTCCGCCGCGGCCAGGTCGGCAGCGGCCGATTCGCGGCGCGCGTGGGCCCGGCCGATCGCCTCCAGCAGGCCCGTCAGATCGGGGTGTTGGATCCCCTCGCGCAAGATGGTCGTCCCCAGCTCGGTGACGGCCCCGGTCAGCAACGCCTCGGCCCCGGCGCGCTCGTCGACGAGCCGCCGCCGGCGCTCGCCCGCGTCGAGCTTGTCGCGCAGGTACACGTAGATGTAACCGATCGCGTCGCCGGCCCAGCGGATCCCCGTCGGAGACTTCGCCACGGCTCCGCCGGGGATGCTGCCCCGGAAGGCGACCGTGGCCGGCCCGGTCAGACCCGCCGGCCGCGGGGTGGCCGCCATCGTCCGGAGGTAGGCCGCCGGCGCACGGACCCGCTCGGGAATACTCCCGACTGCCGCCGCCAGCTTGCCGGTGGGCGCGCCAAGCCACCGGCCACACTGTGAGCAGAAGCTCAAGTGGTCGGCGTTGGCGTGTGAGCAATGCCGGCAAGCACGCATCGGCGGTGGTGAGTTTACTTTATCCGTGGTACCGATTTGACATGAACGCCGCCGCCAAGACGAGCTGTCAGCTCATCGAGAAGACGTTGCGCAAGAGCCCTGCGTTCAAGAAGGTCGACGAGGGGCTTTACGTCGT
>CAZJMY010000937.1:0-11002 GCA_964546845.1 uncultured Myxococcales bacterium
CGCCGAGACGGCGAACAAGTACTACAACAACCAGGTCCGCGGCGGCGAAGGGCACATGGAGGTGGGCAAGTTCATCCTGAACGTGCTCCACAACAAGACGCACATGACCCTGTCGGTGAAGCCGTTCGGGTGCATGCCGTCTTCGGGCGTGTCCGACGGCGTGCAGTCGATGATCACCGGCCTCTATCCGCAGAGCATCTTCTGCGCGATCGAGACGTCGGGCGACGGCAAGGTCAACGTGCACAGCCGCGTGCAGATGTTCTTGTTCAAGGCCCGGCTGGCGGCCCAGAAGGAGTACGCCGACCTGCTCGAGAAGTTCGGCACCGACGCCGAGACGGTGAAGGCGTTCTTCGAGAAGCACGGCGCGTTCTCGTCGCCGCTGCACCGCTCGCCGCACGGCGCGGCCGGCACGGCGGGTGACCGCCTGGTCGAGATCGCCCCGTACCTGGGCAAGAGCGACATGCAGATCCGCGTGATGCGCGCCAAGGCCGCCGTCGGCTCTGTCGTGGCCGCGGCCAAGGCGGCGCCGGGCTTCATCGCCGGCCTCCGCAAGAAGCTGGTCGAGCGCGGCCCGGTCCTGATGGCGCAGGCGCGCGAGGAGTGGAAGGACGCGCGCCCCGCCTTCGAGCAGAAGGCCCGCGACACCCTGAACGCCGGCGTCGCCAAGGTCACCGACCAGGTCAGCAAGATCACGCGCCGCCGCCCGGCCGCCAGCACCGAAGTTCAGGCCAGCGCCTGAGGCGGTGACCCTCACTCGCGCCGTACCGCCGCCCGGTCATCCGGGCGGACGGTCGCGCCGCGGCGTCTTCGGTCCGTCAGGCCGGCGCGCTGCGGAAGTGTTCGTCGAGGCGGCGGTTGACGTCGGGGGCGCGGTGGATGGTCAGGCCATGGGCGGCGTCGGGGAGCTCTTCGTAGCGGGCGCCGGGGATCAGGGACGCCAGCTCGCGGCCGTAGGCGGGGCGCGCGATGCGGTCCTCGGCGCCGGTCAGGACCAGCGTCGGGATGGATGCGAGCTTGGGGAGATCCGCGCGCGCGTCGTACCGGGTCATCGCGCGAAGCTGGGTCATGACGATCGCGGGTTGCTCGGCCAGGTCGCGGCCGAAGAGCGCGCGGAGCGATTCGGCTTCGCGGGCGCGTCCAGCCTTGTCCAGCGTGGCGAGCGCGCGCGGTGTCATCACGATCGACATGAAGGCGTTGCGACGGGCGGCGCGCGGACCGAGGCGCATCCGCAGGGCGGTGACGAACATGCCCAGCGAGAGCTTGGCGGCCTGGGCGCCGCGCGCGAACGTGCAGAGAAAGGCCAGGCTGCGGACCCGCGTCGGTGCGGCCAGCGCCACGGCCTGCGCGATGACGCCGCCCATCGAATGCCCCACCACGTGGATGCGCTGGGCGCCCGCGGCGTCGGCGACGGCCAGGGCGTCGGCCGCCATGTCTTCGATCGTGACCGCGCCGCCCGCGAGCTGGCTGGCGCCGATGCCGCGGTTGTCGAACGCCAGCACGCGCCAGCGGTCGGCCAGCCCGTCGATCTGAGGGCGCCACCCCTCGCCGGGAAGGCCGACGCCCTGGATCAGCAGGACGGCGTCACCGGCTCCCGTGTCGCTGTAAGCGATCCGTGCGCCTCTGGTCTCGACGGTCGGCATGCGGCGCGCATTATGGGCGCGGGCGCGGCTCGGCGGTCAAGCGCCGCCCGGAGGACAGCCAAGGTCTCACGCCCCTGTCATACTGGGTCGGTGAGCCAGGACTCTCACGATCGCGATCTGGCGGCCGCCTTCGACGGACAGGCGGCGCAATTCGAGGTGGCGCCGGTTCAGAGTGATCCGGCCATGCTGGCGCGGCTGGTGGCGTTCGCGAATTTTGCGCCGGGGACCACCGTCCTGGACGCGGGCTGTGGCCCGGGCCTGGTGTCCGAGGCGTTTGCCGCCGCCGGGTACGCCGTGGTCGGGGTCGATCTGTCGCCGGAGATGATCCAGCGGGCGCGAAATCGCTGCGCGCGGTTCGGGGAGCGGGCGTCGTTCCAGCAGCGCTCGGTGATGGACCTGCCCAGCGACGCGCAGTTTGGCGGAGCCGTTTCGCGCTACGTGCTCCATCACGTCGTCGACCCGGCGGAGCTCGTGCAGGCGCAGGTCGCGCGGCTGACGCCGGGCGGTGTCCTGGTCGCCTGCGATCACACGACGGACCCGGCGCCCGCGCAGGCAGAGACGCATCAGGCGATCGAGAAGGCGCGCGACCGGACGCACACGCGAAATCTCACCACCGGCGAGCTGCTGGACCTGTTCACGCTCGCGGGGCTCGGCGACCTGGAGTCGCGTGAAGAGCGGTTCACGCTGGACTTCGACGAGTGGTTCGATCGCGGCACGCCCGACGCCCCGAAGGACGAGGTCCGGGCGCAGGTGCTGGCCGCGCGGGTCCGAGGTTTCACGGCCTCGGAGCAGCCGGGAGGTGCCGTCACGATCAGCTGCTGGCGCTCCTACGTTCGCGGCGTGAAGCCGTAGCTGTCGCTTCTGGGCGCGCGCGGCTCAGGGACGCCGCGCTTCCAGGAGGCGCGCCGCGCCCTCGGCCGCGACGCCGTAGGCCAGGTGGGCGGCCGCGCCGCGGGCGTGCACCTTCCACGAGAACGCGCGCGGGCCAGGCGTCAACCCGGCCAGAGGAACCATCAGCTCGTCGACGACCAGGAAGAAGACGGCGCCGAAGGCCAGCCCGCAGCCCCAGCGCAAGGCCGGCACGCGGCGGCGCAGGGCGAGGTACGCCGGCCCGCCCAGCAGCCCGAAGACCTTGTGGAACCGCCACCCCCAGCGTCCGATCTCCGCGTCGGTGAGATCCTGACCCAGACGTCTGGCGGTCTTCTCGATCGCGCGCTCGTAGGCGTGGCGGTTTCCGCGAACCGCGTTCTCCTTGGCGCGCGTCCGGGCGCTCTCGCCTTCGTAGAGCGCGATGCTCAGCCAGTCGAGCGCCTCCGTCGCGCAGAGCCCGACCACCAACCCCCTGAGTAACCCGATTGCCGCCTGCTTGGCCATGAGACCCCCAGAGGATCCGTGGGGCGTCGATGAGCCGCGCGCAAGGCGTGAGCCTGAATTGGGCGGGCGCCTCGAGGCGCGGGAGCAGCCCCGACCGATCGTGGCCGCAGCGTTGCAGGGACGGATTGGAGTCGCCATGACGAAAACGAAGTCGAAGACTGCTGGGAAGAAACGGTCGAGTAAGCCAGCCCCCTGGGAGAAGCCGAATCCCAAGGCCGCTGGCGGACACAAGAAGTTGAGCGCAGCGGCGAAGGAGAGGGCCCGCGCGCGCGCCGCCAAGGCCGGACGTCGCTACCCGAATCTCGTCGACAACATGTGGGCCGCCCGCACCCAGCGGTCATGATCCGCGCAGGACGCGTGTCCTGGACAAACGGCGCGCGTTACCACGCACCGGGAACGCGCACCAGCCGGTAACCAGGCTCCGGCGCAAAGCGCGCGTGCGCCGCGAAATGCGCGGGCGACGCAATGGCGCGCGTTGGGCCCTCGCTTGCAACGGAGAGGGGCGCAACGATGCAACGACCGCAATGAAAGGAAGATGAACATGCCCGGAGCTCTCTCGACCGCAGCGTGGGTGGCGCATGACCTGGGGACGGCCGTCGCCGTGGGAGGCGGTCTGTTCGGCCGCATCGCGCTCGAGCCGTCGGTGCGCAACATCGAGGACCGCGAAGAACGCGGTCAGGTCGTCAGCGACGCCTGGCGCCGCTTCGGCGGCGTCCAGCTCGGCGCGACCGCCATCATGGCGGCCACCTGGTACGCCGGCCGCGCGACGCTGGGCGGCCTGGCGGCCGGCGGCGGCAGCACCAGCGCGCTGGTGGTCGCCAAGGACATCCTGGTGGGCACGACGCTGGCGACCGCGATCGGCGCGGCCGTGACCGGCAACCTGATGTCGAAGCAGCGCGAGCAGGACGCGGTCCCGATGGACGCGCAAGGCGAAGTGGCCGAAGACGCCCCGGCTCCGGCGCGTGCCCTCGGCCGCGTCACCGACGCCTTCGGCTTCCTCAACCTGTGCGCCGGCCTCGGGGTCGTCGCCGTGACCGCCGTCCTCGCCATGCAGGCCGGCAAGTCCAAGACCTGGAAAGCCGTCAGCCGCTTCCTGCCCTGACCAGGGCGCGGCCGGCCGCGCCGGGGTGGCCACACCGGTGAGAGGACCCGCGCCTGATCGAAATGTCGCGGCTGGCGCGTCGGCGGCGCCGCGAGGGCCTGGTCGGCTGCAGGGTTGGGGGGGTGGAACGAGCGTTGCAGCCGTCGCGGGGGTGGCCTGGCGCGAGGCGCGTGGGACGGCGGTCGCTGCGCTGGCGGCGCTCGCCGGCTGCAGCACGGTTCCACCGCCCATCGTGGCCCCGGCGTCGCGGGCGGCCAGGACGGCGGCGCTCACCTGGTCGATCGACTATGGCTACGCGCACGCCCACATCCAGCGGCCGGACGGGTCGATCCAGGCGATTTCGGGCAACGGCGACAGCACGTGGGGCAATCCCGATCCGGAGGCGACCGAGCTGACGCTGCCGATGCCGGCCGCCGCGTCGCTGCACCAGGTGACGGGCGACTGGGACACGGGCGAGTACGCGGGCTGGCGCCGGTTCGGGGTCACGGCGCGGGTTCGACTGATCACGGCGGCCGGGGGCGCGGCGACCTCGATTGCGTCGGCGATGAACGCCCACTGGTCGCTGCGCGGGGTCGACGCCTCGCTGGCCGTCGAACAGACGGTCCCCGTGGCGCGCGTCCTGACGCTGCTCGGACGGATCGGCGTCAGCTACGGGCTGCGCGACTACGACGTCCAGGTCCCGTCGGACCTGGACGCATCTGCTCACCACGACAACACGATCGGCGCCGCGCACTTCGACCTCCTGCGCCCCGACCTGCGTCTCGAGCCGGTGCTGGGCGTCGTCATCGGCGAGGGCTCGTCGCTCATCCTCTCGGTCCAGCCGTATTTCGTGCTCCGTCACGGGGCCGTCGCCTCGCCCCGGTGCGCGGACTGCGTCGCCGACGTTCGGCTGGTCGACTTCACTGAGAACGCGGGGCTCGCCGTGGCGCTGACGTTCCACCCCAACTGACCGGCCACCGCCGGACTACAGCGGAATGGAGGGGATGAGCAGCAGCGACAATCCCCATCGCTGAGAGAACGCCGTGACGGCGGCGGGGCCGGCGCACTGGTCGCAGGTGGTGGAGACCGGGTCCGAGCTCGCGAGGACGATCCAGGGTTGAACGGCGAGCGTGACGGAGAGCCAATGGATCCCGACGGCGGCTTGCAGGCGCAGCTCGGGGCGGAGCACGACTTCGCTCGGGAAGCCGTGGGGGGCGTCGGAGGTCAGCTCGAAGGCGCTGGGCAGCGACAGGTCGTGTTCGAAGACGCCCCCCGCCAGGCCCAGCGCCAGCACGAGATGCGTCGGATGCGCGGCTCCGGCCGCCGGCGGCAGGGCGGGATACGCCTCCAGCCCGACGGCGGCGTGGTAGCTGTCGCGGCGGTACGGGCTGATCGCGCCGCTCCGCGCGCCGACGGTCACCACCAGTGGTCGGTCCTCGAACACCGGCAGGCGAAACCGCGCCGCAACGCCGGAATCGTTGACGCCCAGGTCGCCGCCGATCTGGAACCACGAGCCGATCTGCTGATTGACGCCCGCGGTGACGGGCACCGGAAGCGGCAGGCCCTTCGAGCCGCCCCGGTTGACCTCGGCGTTGCCCGACACGGCCACACCGTCGACGGTTGCGGTCGCCGGGCCGTAGGCCATCGCCGGGGTGACCTGGATCAGCGTCTTGGTGCCGCTGCGCAGGGGGCCGGCCGGCCCGGCGGTGGTGAGCGCGCAGCCGATCGTCGAGAACGCGAGAGCCAGGGCCGCCCTTTGCACGGCGGCGGGTAACGCAATCGGGGTGCCAGCTCGACCGGCCCGCGGCTCAGGGCCCTGCTGCGTTCAGGTGGTGAACAGTTGACGGTGGCTGACACTGCACCGGCCGGCAGACGCTCGCCTGGAAGGGGTGAGCCACGGCCGCGTCGCGTGCTAACCTCCGCCTCCTGCACACGGTCACGGGCAATATCGTCGGGCTCAAGCCCAGCCAGAAGCATGCGCTGGAGCGTGTCTACCGGCGGCGGGTGAAGCCTTCCGAGGTCGCCTCGACGGAGCTGGCGACCTACCTCTGCGCGGTCTCGCGCGAGATCGAGCGCCAGGTCGGCATCCTGGTCGACCGGCGCGGCGAGATCGAGCACGTCTTCGTGGGGGACGCCTCGCGCATCAACCTGCCCGAGATCGGCCGCTTGCGCGCGGGCCGCGGGCGCTTTCGCGGGCTCCGGCTGGTTCACACCCACCTGCGCAACGAGCCGCTGACCCGCGACGACCTGGTCGACCTGGCGCTGCTGCGGCTGGACCTGGTGGCGGCGATCGGGCTGTTGCCCGACGGCCGCCCGGCGGACCTGCACGTCGCCCACCTGCTGCCCCCGGCCGAGGGGCAGGCGACGGAGCCGTGGCGGATTCTGCCGACGGAGCCCTTCCATCGCAGCGCGCTGGACGCCGCCGCGCTGATCGAGGCGCTGGAAGACGAGTTCGAGCGCGTCGCGCCGGCGGCGGTCGCCACCGACACGCGCGACCGCGCGCTGCTGGTGGTCGTCGACCTGAAACGCAGGCGGCCCAAGGGTATGCCGGGCGGCGACGGCGCCGACAACGGCGGGCGCGTCGCCGAGCTGCGCGAGCTTTGCCGGACGGCCGGCGTGCGCGTGATGGGCGTCGTCGAGCAGCACCGCCCCGAGCCGGATCCCAAGTACCTGGTCGGCCGCGGAAAGCTGGAACAGGTGCTGATTCGCGCCATGCAGCTGGACGCGAACGCGCTGATCTTCGATCCCGACCTGACGCCCGTGCAGGCGCACGCGATCGCGGATTTCACCGACCTCAAGGTGATCGACCGGACGATGCTGATCCTGGACATCTTCGCCCAGCGTGCGAAGAGCCGCGACGGCAAGCTGCAAGTCGAGCTGGCGCAGCTGCGTTACCGGCTGCCGCGGCTGCACGAGAAGAACACGATGATGAGCCGGCTCACCGGCGGTATCGGCGGCCGCGGCCCGGGCGAGACCAAGCTGGAAGAGAACCGGCGCCGCGCGCGCGAGCGCATTCACCGGCTGGAAAAAGAGATCGACCGCTATGGCGAGCAGCGCGCGGGCCGGCGCGCCGAGCGCGTGCGGCGCGGGCTGCCGGTGGTGGCCATCGTGGGCTACACCAACGCCGGCAAGTCCACGTTGCTGAACACGCTGACCGGCAGCGAGGTGCTGGCCGAGGACAAGCTGTTCGCGACGCTGGACCCGACGACGCGGCGCCTGCGGTTCCCGCGCGAGCGCGAGATCATCCTGGCCGACACGGTCGGCTTCATCCGCGATCTGCCGCAGGACCTGGCGCGCGCGTTCCGGGCCACGTTGGAGGAGCTGGATCAGGCCGACCTGCTGGTCCATGTCGTCGACGCCTCGGATCCGGCCCACGAACAGCAGATCGCCGCGGTCGAGAAGATCCTGACCGAGCTGGGGCTGGCCGAGACGCCGCGGCTGCTGGTCTGGAACAAGGTCGACCTGCTGTCGCCCGGCGAGCAGGCGCAGCTGCCGCGCGGCGACCGCAAGCGCCCCGCCGCGCTGGTGTCGGCGCAGGACCGCGCGTCGACGGGGCCTCTGCTGGACGCGATCGAGACGGCGCTGTGGCGCGAGGGGCGGCTGGCCGACGGCGCGCCGCGCTCCGCGGAGGCTCACCCGGGATGAGCTGGTCGTCATGAGCCGGCTGCCATGAGTTGGTTGACTTGGGCGGCCGCCGTGCTGGTGTTGCTCGGCGTCCTCATCCTGGTCCACGAGCTGGGGCACTTTGCGTTCGCGCGGCTGTTCGACGTGAAGGTGCTGCGGTTCTCGCTGGGGTTCGGCCCCAAGCTGTTCGGTTTCACGCATCACGAGACCGAGTACCGCCTGTCTCTGGTCCCCCTGGGCGGCTACGTGCGCCTGCTGGGCGAAGACCCCGGCGAGCCGATCCCCCCGGTCGACCGCCCGCGCGCGCTGGCGGCCAAGCCGTTGTGGCAGCGATACACGGTCGTCATCGCGGGCCCGATGTTCAACCTGCTTCTGCCGCTGCTGATCTACTTCGTGCACTACGCGGGGCAGCGCACGTTGCTGCCGCCCACGATCGGCACCGTCCTGCCCGGTCTACCGGCCGCGACCGCCGGCCTGCTGCCCGGGGACCGCGTCGAGTCCGTCAACGGCCGCCGCGTGCGCTACTGGGAAGAGCTGGAACGCCTCATCTCGGATTCGGCCGGCAAGACGCTGCGCTTCGGGATCCGCCGCGGCGTGGACGCCGAAGAGCGCGACGTGACGCCCACCGAGCTGGAACGCCTGGGCCCCCTGCACACGCGCGAGCGGGTCGGCTGGATCGGCGTGTCGCCGCGCTTTCACCTGCCGGAGATCGGCGTCATCGACCCCGCGTCGCCCGCCGCGCAGGCGGGGCTGAAGACGTTCGACTTCATCACGGCCGTCGGCGGCGTCCCGGTGGGGACCTGGACGGAGTTCGCGAACGCGCTGGAGCACGTCGGCGCCGCGCCGCTGCGTCTCAACTACCTGCGCGGCGGCTACTCCTCGGTGTCGTTCGCCGACATCGAGATTCAAGAGCCGGGCTCGGCGACCGTCATCCCGGCCGCCGTCGCCGACGCGACGGGCCGGCGTCACTACGAAACCGGAATCCTGTCGGCCGAGCTCTTCGTCTTCTCCGTCGAGCCCGGTAGCCCCGCCGACCAGATCGGCCTCCGCCGCGGCGACCAGATCGAAACGCTGGACGGCGCGCCGCTGCCCCACTGGGACGTGCTGCGCGAACGGCTGGCCGACCACCCGGAGCGGACGTTCAAGCTGGGCTGGCGCTCGACGGGCGGCGAGCACCGCGAGGCCAGCTTCCGCCAGGAGGTCCGGTCCGAGCTGGACGCCTACCGCCAGGACGAGCAGCACCTGGTCTTCGGGGCGCTGAGCCGCCTGGCCTGGAAGACCGACCCCCCGGTCCCCATCACGAACCGCTTCGGCTATGCGCTGAGCCACGCGTTCGAGCGCACGGGGCAGATCATCTTCGCGATGACCTACGGATTCGGCCAGATCGTGCGCGGGCGCGTGCCGCTGACGACGCTGGGCGGACCCATCATGATCGGCTACGCGGCCGGCGTCGCCGCCGAGCAGGGGTTCGACCAGTACCTGTGGCTGATGGCGCTCATCAGCATCAACCTGGCGCTGCTGAACTTCCTGCCGGTCCCCATCCTGGACGGCGGCCTGCTGGTCTTTTTCACGCTGGAGCTGTTCAAGCGCCGCCCGCCGTCGCCGCGCGCGCGCGAAATCGCCACCTACGTCGGCCTGGTCGTCGTCGTGACGTTGATGTTGTTTGCGATGCGGAACGACGTCGTCCGGTATCTTCTGCCCCGATGAGCTCGCCGCCCCTCTTCCTCTGTCTGGATACGTCCACCCCCACGGCGCGTGTGGCCGTGATCGACGCTGCTGCGCAGGTCCGGTTTTCCGCAGAGGTGACCGCCGATCGCCACGCCGGCCATTTGATGCCCCTCTGCGCGCAGGCGCTGCAGGCGGCCGGCGTCCGGGCCGCGGGCCTCGCCGGGATCGCTTGCGGAGCCGGTCCGGGGAGCTTCACGGGCCTGCGCATCGGGCTGGCCGCGGCCAAGGGTCTGGCGATGCCGACCGGCGTGCCGCTCTACGCCGTGTCGTCGCTGGAGGCGCTGGCGCTGGACATCCTGGGGGCCGCCGGGAGCGGCCAGGCGTCGCCGGCCGCGATTCCGTGCCTGGACGCCGGCAAGGGCGAGGTTTACGTCGGCGCGTACGCCACCGACGGCGAGCGGCTGGTGCGCGAGCTGGCCCCCCCGGCGCGGCTGCAACCGGACGGCGTCGCGGGCTGGGCCGCGCCGCTGGGGCCCGTCGTCGTGGCGGGCAACGGCGCCGCCCGCCATCGCGAGCGGCTGGCGAACCTGGAAACCGCCGACGTCGCCGGGCCCACCGCCGTGTCCGTCGGGCGCCTGGCGCTGCTGCAGCGCGCGCGCGGCGAGGCCGCCGACCTGGCGTCGGTCGTTCCTTTCTACGGCCGGCCGCCCGACATCACGGCCAAGAAGACGCCCGAGAAGAAGACCTGACCAGCTGGCGGCGTCTCAGGGCGCGGGCGTGCAGAGGCGGCTCTGGCACGTGTAGCCCTGGTCGGTCCGGCAGAGCGCGTCCGACGCACAGCCCAGCTGGCACCAGCTGGTGCTGATGTTTCCGAACGGGTCGAAGCTGGGCGTCGCCGGCGCGCAGACCTCGGGGCCGGCTTCCGAGCAGTCGAAGGCGTCGTGGCAGGGGGCCGTGCAGGAGCCGCCGGGGCGCGACACGTCGCACTTGAACCGCCCGTCGTACTTGCTGCAATCGAGGTCCGTCTGGCAGGGGCCGCCCGTCACGGGCGGGCAGGCGGGGCAACCGGCCAGCGCCGTCGTGTCGTACGCGGTGCAGCTCGCCTGCACGGCGGTCGCCACGCAGGTCGTCTGCTCGGCCAGCTTGGGGCAGTAGGGCGACGGGCCGATGCCGGGCGCGAAGTTGCCGCCGTAGACGCAGATCTGGGCGCAGGGCAGCGCCTCGGCCGTCGCGCCGCGGCAGCTGTTCCACTTCTCGCAGAGGAGCTCGCACGGGTTTTTTCCGGCCGTACCGGACGTGCTGGACCCGCCGCATCCGGTCAAGACGGCGGGAAGGCACAACATGACCAGCAAAATGCGCACGTGCCTCAGGGTCGCCCGGAATCAAGCGCGCCGCAAGGGTGTGCTAACCTCCGCGGCTTCGCCGGAGCTCTTCCATGAACGTGCAGCTGTTCGACACCACCTTGCGCGACGGAACCCAGAGCGAGGGGCTGTCCCTCTCGGTCGAGGACAAGCTGAAGATCGCGCGCATCCTCGACGGCTTCGGCATTCACTACATCGAGGGCGGGTACCCGGGGTCCAACCCCAAGGACGTCGAGTTCTTCCAGCGCGCCAAG
>CAZJMY010000938.1:0-10335 GCA_964546845.1 uncultured Myxococcales bacterium
CTCGTCTCGCGCGGCGGCCGCCGGGGTGCCCACCGCGCTGCGTGCGGGGACCTGCAGCTTGCGCCGCCGGCCGTCGCGGACGTTGACCGTCGCGCGCCATGACCGGTCCGGGCCGAAGGTGGCAACGGCCTCATGCCACCCAGCGTCGACGGGGATCGCGATGCCCCACACGGCCGGGCCCAGCGTCCGGCCGTCCAGCGTGATCACCGGGGCCTGCCCCTCCGCCGACTCGGCCACGGCGATGGTCACGTACGCGAGCCGCGGCTCGATCGCGGTCAGGTGATCTTGGGCGTAGCGCACGCGGTCCGGCCGCTTCTCGCGGCGCGCCGCCGCGAGCGCCTCCCTGAACTCGACCCAGGCGCTGGCCAGCTTGCCCTGCGTCTCGTGACACGCGGCCAGGTTGAGCAGCGTCCCCGTGCCGGGATCCAGCCGCTGGCTCTCCGCGAAGCTGTCGCAGGCGGCCGCGACCTGCCCCTGCGCGATCTGCGCCTTGCCGCGATCGTAGAGCCGCTCGGCGATCGCGCGGTCGGCGGTGGCCGTCTCCGCGACCGCGCGTGGTGCGGCCGCGACGACCAGCGCGCCGGCCGTCGCCAGGGCCACCCACGCGCGCCGGCACGCGGGGGACGTCACTTGCGGCCGTCCAGTGGGTCGTCCACCTCTTCTGCGCTGGCCGCTCGGGTCTCGGCGGCCGCGACCTTCGCGTGCGGACGCCGATGCTCGTGCCGGCGGGGCACCGCCGCGCGTGCCGCCAGCAACGGCGTCGCGGGGGCGGGCGGCGCAGAAGCAGGCGCGGCGACCACCGGCGCAACGGGCGTCGCGCTCGGCATGCGGGCCGGCGGCGCGCTCGGGATCGACTGTCGGGGCCAGGCGGCGATTGGCTCCGGCAGCGCCGCGACGGTCGTCTGCCGCGCTTCGATCGCCGCGGCCGGCCGGGCACCGCGCACGTGCAGAACCCACCCGACGACGACAGCCGCCCCCAGCAGGGCCGCCCCCAGCGGAAGGGCGAAACGGCGCGGCGCAGGCGTCGGGGGAGGCGGTTCTGCGCTCGGCGCGCGCGGACCGTTCGGCGCGCCCTCCGCGAACGGCGCCAGCTCGATCATCAACTGGCGGACCGAGCTGAATCGATGCTCCGGAGCTTTCTGCAAGCAGCGGAGGATCACCCGCTCGATCTCCGGCGGGAGCTCGGGCCGCAGCAACGAGACCGGCGTCGGGTTCTTCAGCAGGACCAGCGCCAGCACGTCCGCCTTGGTCTTGGCCCGGAACGCCGGCTGTCCCGTAAGCAGCTCGTGCAGGATGAGCCCCAGCGACCAGATGTCCGATCGGGCGTCGGCCTGGCGGGGATCGCGCGCCTGCTCGGGCGACATGTAGCGCGGCGAACCGAGCAGGACCAGCGGCTCGGTGAGATCCAGGTCTTCCGGCGACGCGGTGCCGGGCGCGACGCTCTTGGAGAGCCCGAAGTCCAGCACCTTGACCAGCGGCGCGCCGCCCGCGCGCTCCTCGAGGAACAGGTTGGACGGCTTGAGGTCGCGATGGACGATCCCCAGATCGTGCGCCTCCGCCACGCCTTCGCAGGCCTGCAGCAACAGGCCGACCGCCTCGCGACACGGCAGCGGGCCGCGCGTCGCGAGCAACGTCTTGAGGTCGACGCCGCGCAGGTACTCCATGACGATGAAGGGCGCGTCGTCGATCATGTCGACGTCGATGACGCGCGCCACGTGCTCGCTGCGCACCCGGAACGCGGCGCGCGCCTCGCGGAAGAGCCGTTCGATGCGGGCCTCGCTTTGCGCGCGGTGAACGTGCAGAAACTTGATCGCCACCTTCTGCCGGAGGCGGATGTGCGTGGCCTCGTAAACGCTCCCCTGGCCGCCGCTGCCGATCTCGCGATCGATCCTGTACTTGGCGCCGATGATCGTGCCGGGGACGAGCGCACCCGGAACATGGGACGACATCGTGCGATCAATTCTACCGCCGGCGGTGCGCGCGGGGTTCACAAATGCGTGACCGAACCAGCTTGGTCCACCTGTCGGCGCATGTCGTCAATGAAACGAACAACGAACTGACACAACGCCGCTTCGTTCCAGCCGCAAACGTGGCGCGAATTCGTTCGTTGGCGATCGCCAACGCAGGCCCGCGGGTCGTCGTCGCCGTCCGGAGGTGGCGGCGACCGTCCCACCGACGGGGAGGGCGGACACTTATGAGATGACAAAGCCCAGTGCTGGCGAACAGTTCCCGGGCGAGACGCGAATTCCGGGAGCCGTCGAGCGACCCGGGGCGTTTCGCCCGCACCGACACCCGTGCGGGTGTCGCGACACCCAGGAGCCCGCATGCACGACCATCAATTCCTTCGGAGGCCGCTGCTTGCGGCGATTTTGGCGGGCAGCCTGGCCTGCTCGGCTGGCGGCGGTTCCCTGGGGGGAGAGGGGGGCTCGCCCGCGCAGGGCGGAAGCACGGGGACGGGTGGGACGACCTCGACGGGCGGTCACCCGGCGACGGGCGGCTCCAGCAGCACGGGTGGGGTGGTGGGGACCGGCGGAAGCACGGGCGGCTCGCCCGGCACCGGCGGCGTTCCCGCGACGGGCGGCTCACCCGGTGTGGCCGGTCGGGGCGCGGCCGGTTCGGCGGGTGGGCGCAGCGGCGGCGGAACGGGCGGCACTCCCCCGGCCACCGGTGGATCGGGCGGCGCCTACGTGGGGACCAAGACGCCGGGCACGGCGCAGTCGGGCGACATCTCCGTCGACCCGACGAAGACCTATCAGGTCGTCGACGGGTTCGGCGAAGCGGACGTCTGGCAGGGGTCGTCGTCGACCGCCATGCAGACGCTGCTGTTCGACCCCGTCAACGGCATCGGTCTGACCCTGCTGCGCATCGGCATCGAGAGCGTGTCGGGCAAGAGCGTGCTGATGGGGAACGCCGGCATCGCCGACGGCAAGGCCTGCGTCAAATATGCGGGCGCCGATTGCAAGGTCTGGGCGGCGCCCTGGTCGCCACCGGCCGCCATGAAGAACAACAACAACGTCAACGGCGGCGCCAGCAATGACACGTTGAAGACGGACTCTTACGACGCGTGGGCGTCGTTGCTGGCCGCCTTTCCGGCCTATTACAAGCAGCAGAGCGGCGTCGATCTGTACGCCATCTCCGCGCAGAACGAACCGGACTTCAACCCGACCTACGAAGCGTGCCTTTACGACAAGAACCAGATGGTGAAGTTCATCGACGCGCTGGGGCCGAAGCTGGCCGCGCTGAGCCCGCCGGTCAAGGTGCTGGCCGCCGAGCCCGACAACTGGGGAAACCTGTGGAGCGGCGACGGCTACGGCCCGGCCATCATCGCCGACCCGATGGCCAACATGTACGTCGGTCCGATCGCCACGCACGACTACGGCAACACCAGCGCGGGCACCTACGCGCGGCCGGCGCCCCCGTCGAACAACACGCACCACATCTGGGAGACGGAGTGCACGCCGGGCGACACGGGACCGATCACGATCGCCACCATGGTTTACGCCGCGTTCACGACCGGCGGGGTCAACGGCTGGCACTACTGGTGGACGCAGCAGTTCGTCCCCAACGCGGCCAGCCCGCCGCCGCAGGTTTACGCGCTGGGCAACTTCAGCAAGTTCGTCCGCCCGGGTTACTACCGCGTGGACGTCAGCGGCGCCCCCAAGGCGTCGGGCTCCGTGCCGCTGGTGGTGGCGTTCACGAACAAGTCGGACGGGACGGTGGCGATCGTCGTCGTGAACGGCGGCAACGCGGCGCAGGTGTCGTTCTTCGTGGCGGGGACCGCCTGGCCGGCCTCCGTCACGCCCTACGTGACGACGAGCAGCTCGAAGCTGGCGGCCGGAACGGCCATCCCGGTCACCGCGGGACGCTTCTCCGCGTCGGTGGAGGCGAAGTCCGTCACGACGTTCGTGGGCAAACCGTAAAGCTCGACCGGTTTGCAAACGGCCCTGGGGGGGCCTATGTACATCGACTTCCAAAGGAGAATTCGATGACATCCAGGTCCCTTGCCTTCGCCCTGCCTGCCACGCTGGCGGGCCTGCTCGCCCTGACGACGCCGGCGCGCGCCGCCGACCCGATCACGACGTGGGAGATCGATCCCAGCCACAGCAGTGCCGAGTTCTCGGTGCGACACATGATGGTGTCCAACGTGAAGGGCCATTTCGGCAAGATCACCGGCGAGGTCACGCTGGACGAGAAGGACCCCACCAAGAGCTCCGTCAACGTCGAGATCGACGCGTCGACCATCGACACGCGCGAGCCGAAGCGGGACGCGCACCTCAAGTCGCCCGACTTCTTCGACGTCGCGAAGTACCCGAAGATCACCTTCAAGTCGACGAAGGTCGAGAAGGCCGGCAAGGGCAAGTTCAAGGTGACCGGCGACCTGACCATGCGGGGCGTGACCAAGCCGGTGACCCTGGCCGTCGAAGGGCCCACCCCGGAGGTGAAGGACATCATGGGCGGCCTCTCGCGCGGCGCGTCGGCGACGGGCAAGATCAACCGCAAGGACTGGGGCCTCAACTGGAACAAGCCGCTGGAGGCCGCCGGCGGCGTGCTGGTCGGTGACGACGTGACCCTCAATCTGGACGTCGAGCTCCACAAGAAGGCGGCGCCCGCCGCCCCGGCCCCGGCTGCCGCTGCCCCGGCGCCGGCTGCCGCTCCCGCCGCCAAGAAGTGAACGGGCGCCCCTGACGTAGGGGCCGTGCCTTCAGACGACCGGAGGGCCGGAAGGTCGTTTTCTGGCCTTCCGGTCGTTCCCGCTTGAATATGAGGGCCAATCGGCTCATACCTGCGCACGTCTCTCTCGCGGCGGGCGGATCGTCTCCTGGCCGGACACACCTTGATTTTCATCCGCCCAGACACGCCCGGTGACCCGATTGAGCGCTAGCGCTTCGCGCCCGGGCGCGCGTCGCAACGGCGCCGGCGCCACCCAGGACGGTGTCGAGCGCGCCGGTGGCGTGGCCCGCGCGGCGGACGCGCCCGACAAGGACACCGAGCGCAAGAAGCAGGAGCTGGTCGCGAAGGGGAAAGCCCAGGGCTTCCTGACCTATGACGAGGTCAACGACCTGATGCCGGCCGGCGTCACGTCGCCCGCGCGGATGGACGAGTGGCTGTCGCTGCTGTCCAACGAAGGGATCGAGATCGTGGACGCTGCGCCCAAGGGCAAGCGAGCCCCGGCCGCCGGCGCCGCCGCGCTCGACGAAGAGGACGAGCAGGACGAGGGCGACGGCGACGAGTCGCGGGCCGCGGCCGTCGACAAGGAAGACGCGGACAAGGAAGACGCCGAAGAGGAAGAGGCGGAAGCCGAGGAAGCGGCGGACAGTGGGTCGGCGGGCGTCGATCCGGTTCGGCTGTACCTGCGCAAGATGGGGGCCGTCGCGCTGCTCACCCGCGAGGGCGAGGTCGAGATCTCCAAGCAGATGGAAGAGGGCCGACGGCGGGTTCTGCAGGTCGTGCTGAACTCCTCGGTCGCCATCGAGTCGATCCTCGAGCTGGCAGACGAGCTGCGCCACCACAAGATCCGCGTCAAGGAGGTCGTCAAGGACATCGACGACGAGGAAGACGGCGAGTTCGACGAGCAGGCGCACGTCGACCGCGTGTGCGCCGGCTTCGACAACATCCGCCGGCTCTGGAACCAGCTGGAGAGGCTGGGCGAAAAGCTGGCCGACAAGCCGTCGGAAATCACCAAGAAGAAGGTGCGCACCGCGATGGCGGCGCTCCGGTCGCAGATCGTCGACGCGCTGGGCGAGATGCGGCTGCAAAAGGCGCAGATCGACCGCATCGTGCTCAAGCTCAAACGGTTCCTGGGCCGCATCGACGAGGCCAATCGTGGAATCCTGGCGTGCGAGCAGCGGTCCGGGCTGCCGCTGCGCGAGTTCCACAAGACGCTGCGCGGCATCCGCACGTCGCCCCTGCGGCAGCGCGCGGCCGCCAAGAAGGTCGGCATCCGCCCGGGCGAAGTGGACGGCATGTTGCGGGTCATCGCGGCGGCCAGGAAAGAGATCAAGACCGTCGAGCGCGAAGCCCGGCTGAGCGAGAGCGCGCTTCGCGAAACGATGCGCGAGGTTCAGGCCGGCGAGCGGATGGCCGAGAAGGCCAAGGCCAACCTGATCGAGGCGAACCTGCGGCTCGTGGTCTCGATCGGCAAGAAATACGCAAACCGCGGGATGCAGTTCCTGGACCTCATTCAAGAGGGGAACATCGGGCTCATGCGGGCGGTCGACAAGTTCGACTATCGCCGCGGCTACAAGTTCTCGACGTACGCGACCTGGTGGATCCGCCAGGCGATCACGCGCGCGATCGCGGACCAGTCCCGCACGATCCGCATTCCGGTCCACATGCTGGAATCGATGAACAAGGTGACGCGGACCAGCCGGTCGATGGTGCAGGACCTGGGACGCAACCCGACGCCGGACGAAGTCGCCGCGAAGATGGAGATCTCGCCGGACAAGGTGCAGCGCGTGCTGAAGCTGGCCAAGGAGCCGATCTCGCTGGACACGCCCTTCGGCGACGACGAGAACTCGCGCCTGGGCGACTTCATCGAAGACAAGAGCATCATCTCGCCCGCCGACGCCGTGATCTCGACGAATCTGGCCGAGCAGACCCGCAAGGTCCTGGCCACCCTGACCCCGCGCGAAGAGAAGGTCCTGCGCATGCGGTTCGGCATCGGGGAAAAGTCCGATCACACGCTGGAAGAGGTCGGGCAGGAGTTCGACGTCACGCGCGAGCGGATCCGGCAGATCGAGGCCAAGGCGCTGCGGAAGCTGAGTCATCCCGCGCGGAACCGGGGCCTGAAGGCGTTCATGGACCGCGACGACGCCTGACGGCGTCCGGTCCGTGACAATCTCCCGGCGCTTTCGACAATAACGGTCATGGACCGGGCATCGGGGACGCGCCGGCGCGTGGGTCTGACGACGCTGGCGGCGCTGGTCATCATGGCGGGCGCCTGCTCTTCGGGCGGTGGTTCGTCGCCGTCCGGGTCGGGCGGCAACCCCGGGACCGGCGGTGCGTCCGCCCAGGGCGGATCAGTCGGGACGGGCGGCGCCGTCGCCACCGGGGGAACGCCGGGGCCCTCTGGCTCCGGGGGGGTGAACGGCAGCGGGGGGCGCATCGGCCCGGGCAGCGGCGGGACCAGCAGTGGCGGCCAGCCCGGGGGCGGCGGGTCGGCGGGCGGCGCGCGAGCTTCGGGCGGGGCCGCGGGCACGACGTCCCCTGGAACGGGGGGCAGGGCCGCCGCGGGCGGCGCGGGCGGTGGCAGCGCGGGCGGTGGCTCCGGCGCGGCCGGCGCCAGCGGCGCCACGCCCAGCGGCGGGTGCGGCAAGGCCCGCACCCTGCAGAACGGGACGATCACGCTGTCGTTCAACAACGCGTCGCGGAAGTACATCCTGCGCGTGCCCGACGGCTACGACGACAACCGCCCCTACCGTCTGGTCCTGGCGTTCGCCTGGTCCGGGGCCTCGGCGTCGCAGGTCGTCAGCGCCAACTACTTCACGTTCGCGACCCAGGACAGCAAGAACACGATCTTCGCCGCGCCGGACGCGGCGGACGGCATGGGCACCTGGAGCAACGGAGACGTCGCGTTCACCGACGCGATCCTCACGCAGCTCGAAGGAGATCTGTGCATCGACAAGAGCCGCGTCTTCGCCTCGGGATTCAGCTTCGGCGGCGGCATGGCCATGGCGCTGGCCTGCACGCGGGCGGACGTGTTCCGGGCCGTGGCGTTCTTCTCGGGCGCCGATCTCACCAACTCGTGCCCCGCGACGTTGACGAAGCCGATCGCCTACTACGCGTCGCAGGCCAGCCAGGACAGCGGGGGAATGCCCGCGACTTCGCCCATCACCGGGGAGAAGAAGCAGGCCCAGTTCGCGGCGGTGAACGGCTGCATGCCGGAGCCGGCTTCGACGACGTTCCCGGCCGCGGGCCAGCCCCACACCTGCACGAACTACAAGGGCTGCTCCGCCGGCCACCCGACCGAATATTGCGTGTTCAACGGCCAGCACGGCTGGGAGCCGAAGGACCCGGGGCAAAACACCAGCTGGGACGCGCCCGAGGCCTGGAAGTTCATCACTCAGTTCTGACGGCGCTCAGCGCGCCCAGAGCCGCAGCGGCGCCGCCGCCCGCAGCACCTTCACCAGCAGCGCCATGCGAAGCGGGTAGGTGACGCGCGCCCGTCGCGTCTTCAGCGCCTCGACGATGACGTCGACGGCGCGTTCCACCGGCATCATGAAGGGCCGTCGCGGTGCGCGGGCCAGCTTCGTGTGGACGAACCTGGGAGATCAGGAGGTTGGTGTGCGGCGGCGGCGCGACAGCAGCAACCCGGCCAGCGGCGCGAAGATCATCCCGCCCAGCGGCACGTCACGGGCCGTGTTGCACGAACAGCCGCTGCTCCCGTCGCCGCCCGCGCCGGGCGGCGTGTTGCCGCCGGGCCCCGTCGCGCCGGCGCCACCCGTTCCGCCGCCGGAGCGGCCGCCGGTCGCCGTACCGCCGCCGGTCCCCGGCACGCCGCCGGTGGCCGCGACGCCGCCGGTGCCGAACGACCCGCCCGTCGCCACCACGCCGCCCGTTCCAAGCGATCCGCCTGTCGCCGTCACCCCGCCGGTCCCGCCCGATCGCCCCGCGCCACCAGTCGTGCCGCCCGTGGCCGCCGACCCGCCCCCTCCGCCGGGTCCACCCCGTCCTGCCGCGCCGGTGGATCCGCCGCCGCCGCCCGCGCTGCCCGCGGCGCCGCTGGTGCCGCCGGCCCCGTTGAGCTCGGCGCACGAGGCCGCATCGCCGTTGTCGCAGTCGAACCGCACGCCGTCGAACGGCACCACCAGGATCTTGCTGCCGCCCTGATTGACGGCGGTGCTGTTCTTGTCGACGTCGGTCACCGCAAAGGTGAAGTGCGTCGGGTGGCCGTTCTCGACCAGGACGCCGACCCGCTCCATGTTGTGCCACACGTTCACCGTCCCGTCGGTGTACCGCAGCCACTTCGAATTCGCGTCGGCCGGCGACTGCGTGCCCTCGTAGGCGAGACCGGTGCTGACCCAGTTGGTCGTGCCGTTCTTCGACATGATGTGGTACGCGCGCTGGTGGTTCCAGTAGTTGTAGACGATGTGGAAATAGCCGCCGCTGTACCACATGCACTCGTCCTCGGCGGAGCCGTTGTCGTTGTTCTCCAGGTTCGGTAGCACGCTGTCGGTCTCGACCTTGTAGGTGCCCAGCACGCTGTCGCTGTCCATCACGCAGCCGCCGCGCGACGTGGCCCAGAACCGGTTGTCGGGCCCGACGGTGAAGGTGAAGTTCGACGACAGATCGCCGCACGAGCCGTGCCCGTTGGCGTTCGTCTTCGTCAGCCCCATCAGGGTCCAGGGCCCGTTCGCCGAGCTGGCGCTGAACATCTGCCCCGGCACGATCTCACCGACGGACAGCACGTAGGGCATCGCTCCGGTCGGCGCGACCAGCGCGGTCACGTTGTGCCCCATGTTGTTCCCCTCCTGGTTCTTCGCGTACGTGTCGCCCTGCGAGACGTACGGGCCCATGGGGTCGTCGCTGACCGCCTGCATCGGGATCGACTTCTCCCAGCCGGTGGAACCGCCGCCGGGCGGGCCGAAACCGTTCGTGTACAGCCAATGGCTGGCGTAGAGGTGATACTTGCCGTCGCTGCCGCGCACGATCTTGCCGTCCCAGTAGAAGTACGTCTCTTTCTGGGGTCCGACGCCGCCGTTGGCGCCGTTGTCCTCGAGCCCGTTGGCGGGATCCCGCGCCCCCACCATCGACGCGCCCCAGACGCTGGTCGACAGCTTCCCGACGATGGGCATCGGCTTGAAGTAGGTGATCAGCGGCTGTGGCGCCGCGGCGGCCGGCGACGCGACGAGCCCGAAAAGCGCCGTCACGAGGGATGTCTTCGCAAATCGTGTCATCGGGGGCAGGCTCCTGATTCACCTACAAGGGTCCGGGACGCTCAAACAGGTGTGGCGGTCAGAAACCCTGACAAGCCGGGCCGCGACCGGACAGGTACCTGGGCATCCTGGCCCCATCCGAGGAGATTCGCATGTCACACCGCCGCGTCTTCGTACTGATCGCCGCCCTCGGTTTTTTTGCCGATGCGTGCGGTTCGGGCACCGGGGGAACGTCGACCGGGACGGGCGGGGCGTCCGGGGGCACTCCGGGCTCCGGCGGCACGTCGAGCTCGGGCGGCACGCCCGGCACGGGCGGGACGAACGCCACGGGGGGAACCTCGGCCAGCGGCGGCGCCACCGCAACCGGCGGGACGATCGGGACGGGCGGCAGCGCCGGCGGCGGGACCTCGGGCGGCGGCGGCCGCGCCGCGACCGGCACCGCGGGACGCGCGGGCGGTAC
>CAZJMY010000939.1:0-7583 GCA_964546845.1 uncultured Myxococcales bacterium
CGTCGAGCGGCGGACCAGCGACCCGGTGCGCGCCCTCGGCTATGCGCAGCTGCTGCTGGTGGCCGCCATCGCCTGGACCGCGTGGAACCTCACCGCCTCGCTGCCGTACTGGCCCGTCAACCCGGCCATCGGCGGCGGCGCGTGGTACCTGTTCCAGACCGACCTCGCGCGCTGCTTCTGGGCGATCCTGCCGGCGGCGCTGCTCTGGGGCGCCAGCTTCCCGCTGGCGATGGGCGCCGTCGTGCGCGGCGCGCCCGACGGTGGCCGCGTCGTCGGCCGCGTCTATGCGGCGAACACCGTGGGGGCGATCGCGGGCGCGCTGTTCTTCAGCCTGGCGGCCATCCCGTGGTTCGGGACCCGCAAGTCGGAGTATCTGTTGATCGCGTTGGCGGCGCTCTCCGCGCTGATCGCGCTGGGGCCGGTCTTCGCCGCCGCCGCGGCGCCGGGTTCAGTGGCGGGACGGATCGGCCGGCCGGCACGGGCGGCCGTCGCCGCGGTGATCATCGCGCTCTTCGCGGTGGTCGCGGCCCGCCGCGTGGCGCCCGTTCCGGCGATCCTGATCGGCCACGGCCGCCACACCGCCCTCACCATCCAGAACCACGAGAACTTCCTGTTCGTCGGCGAGGGGATGAACTCGTCGATGGGCGTCTCGCGCGACCAGAACGGCATCCTCAGCTACCACAACGCGGGCAAGACCCAGGCGTCCAGCCAGCCGCAAGACATGCGGCTGCAGCGCATGCTCGGCCACCTGACCACCCTGATTCCCGAGCACCCGCGCAAGGTGCTGGTGGTCGCGTGCGGCGCCGGCGTCACGGCCGGGGCCGCCAGCATCGACCCGCGCGTCGAGCACGAGACCATCGCCGAGATCGAGGCGCTGGTCCCCAAGGTCGTCGCGGAGCACTTCGGCGACTACAACTTCAACGTCGTCCGCAACCCGAAGGTGCACGTGGTCGTCGACGACGCGCGCCACTTTCTGACCAGCACGGACCAGACCTTCGACGCGATCACGTCCGATCCGTTCGATCCGTGGGTCAAGGGCGCCGCCTCGCTGTACACGCTGGAGTTCTGGGAGCTGGCCAAGCGGCACTTGAACCCCGGCGGCGTCGTCACGGTGTTCGTGCAGCTCTACGAAAGCGGAACCGCCGCCGTGAAGAGCGAGATTGCGACCTTCTTCCAGGCGTTCCCCAAGGGCCTGATCTTCGGCAACACCAACCAGGGGCAGGGCTACGACGTCGTGCTGGTCGGGCAAAAGGAGGGGACGCACCTGGACGTCGACCGACTGGAAGCTCTCTTCCAGAAGCCGGAGATGGCCGGCGTCGTGCGGTCGCTGCGCGAGATCGGCTACGACTCGGCGACCTCGTTGCTGTCGACGTACGCGGCGCGCGCGTCCGATCTGGGGCCTTGGCTGGCGGACGCGCAGGTCAACCGCGACCGCAACCTGCGGCTGCAGTTCCTGGCCGGCATGGACTACAACAAGAACGAAGCCGCCGAGATCTACCGGGGCATCCTCCAGTACCGGCAGTCGCCTCCGGCGGATCTCTTCACGGGCACGCCGGCCACGCTGGCCGCCCTGCAGTCGGCCATCCTGGGCCGCCACTACTGACGGCCTGAAGCGCCGCCGTCGGACGCTCAGCTGATCGTGATTCCGGTCAGCATGCAGCGGTTCGGGGGCGCGATCCAGTTGAAGACCTGCAGCCAGAGCTGCGGGATCTGCGGCATCGACGACCATTCGGAGTCGAACTCGATCCACTCGTCGCCCCAGACGAAGGCCCGCCCCTGCCCCATCGTCACGGCGTAGGCGACGGCCAGCGAACCCGGATTCGCGGGCAAGAAGCCGATCGGGGTGCGCGTGCTGCCGGGCGTGCCCAGGTCGGAGACGCCGTAGCCTCCGGTGAACGTCACGGAGGTGAGACCGGTCGTGATGGGGTGAGCCGCAAACTGCGTCACCGGTCCCCACACCCGCTGTCCGCTGTACGCGACGCCCAGCGGCGCCAGCAGCGAGTTCGCGCGCCAGTCCTGGCTCGTGTCGTCGTGATAGCCGGACATCGACGCGATGCCGCCGCCGGCGGAGACCCAGGCCGCCAGGATGGCCGCCTCGTCCGCCGTGTAGTCGCGCGGGGGCAGGTCGATGACGATCACGTCGAACGGCTGCAGGGCGTCGGCGGTCAGCGGTGTGCCGTCGTCGGTCTGGAAGCGGCGCGCGGAGGTCCCCCGGGCCTCCAGCCAGGCCTGGAAGTTCGAGGACGGATTCGACCCCGGGTTGCCGAGGATGCCGATGTTGAGCTGCGTGCACGCGGCGTCGGCGCTGCCGCCGTCGGCGCGCAGGCCCGACCCACCACCCGTGGCGTGGCCGCCCGTCCCGTTGCCCGCCGGGACGCCGCCGGCGCCGGGGCTTCCCCCGGAGCCGCTCCGCCCGCCGCCGGCCGTCGGGCCGCCCGAGCCGACGCTTCCGCCCGAGGCGCCGCCGCGCTCGCCGCCACCCACGCCCGCGCAACCCAGGACGACGACCGTTGCCAGTGACCAAGCGCTGACCAGAACGACGAGGCGCCGAGAGCTCATACGTCCAGGCAGCCGCGAAATGCGCCGCAGATCAAGCTCAAACCGGCGGCGTCACGCCGGGGCGGCGGCGGCGGCGCGCCACGGCCAGCGCGATCGCCAAAAATGGGACAGGCCAGGCTCGTGACGATCGCGCACCGGGGGCCATCGCGCAGGCCATCCCGCGGGCGCCTCCCCCCTCGGCGGGGTGATAGCCGGCCCCGATGGGCGGCTGGTAGACGGTCGGGGCGTCGGCGTCCGGCACGCAGGTCCCGATGACCAGGTCCGCGGTCTGGTGCGCGACGTCGAGGTCGGCCAGCGAAAACGCGCGCACGTTGCTGTCGGAAACGGCGATGGCCTGCACGCCGTTTTCCAGCGCGCGCCGCGGGTTGCCCGGCAGCGGCAACAGCGCGCGCTTGCTCAACCTGTCGGATTGCCAGCTGACCAGCTGGATGCCGCCGCCGTCGTTCGCGCAGGTGCTGCCGGACGCGCCGTACGGGTGAAGCGCGGTGAACGGAACCACCACCAGCCCGTCCGGGTACACGTGGAACGCCTTCTGGATTCGATCCTGATCCTCCGAGATCTCGCTGTTCAGGATCTCGTAGTCCTCGGTGATGCCGGGCGTGGCGAAGGGGACGCGCGCCAGCATCGTGGGCGCGTCGGGGTCGGTGACGTCGAACAGCGAGACGTTCAGGCTGCCGCGCGTGTCGTTGCGGTCGATGCCGAGACCGATCACGCGGTCGCCGTGCGGCTCGAGATGGAACATGAAGCCCGGCATGTAGAGCGCGCCACGCTGGCGCGGGTAGACGGGGTCGCTCAGGTCGATGACGAACATCGGATCCGTCTGGTTGTAGGTGATGGCGTAGGCCCGGGCGCCGTCGAACCGCACCGCGCGCAGCCCCTCTTGCCGCGGAAGCCGCAGCGCGGCCTGGCCCAGCGGGACGAACGACTGCGAGCTGATGATCTGGAACGTCTCGATCTGGGGCGCGCCGATGCCGTTGCCCGTCCGCCCCGCGCCCTGCTGGCTGATCACGCGCAGGACGCCGTCACGCTCGTCCAGCTGCCAGCGGCTGAGGATGGCGCCGGCCACCGACAAGCGCGGGCCGGTGCGCAGGCGTCCGGTCGGGTCGGTGATGTCCAGAACGTCGATGATGCCCTCGTGCGCCGCCGTCCCGAAGCTGGTCGGGTCGATGTCGGCGTGCCCGGCCACGTACAGCCGCTCCGTGGTCACGAAGATGCTGCGCTTCCAGTTGGAGCCCCAGGGCAGGTTGTATCCGTCGGGCGCGTTGCTCTGGAACGACACCTGCTCGACCAGCGCGATGGCCGTCGGGGCGGCGATGTTGAACGTGGTCACCATCGTGCGGGGCGCCGCCCCACAGCCGTAGCAGGCGGCGTTCTGATAGGTCGCCAGGTACAGCACGTCGCCGACGACGCGCGAATCGGCGATCTCGCCCGGCACGGACAGCGCCGCCGCGATGTACGGCTGCGCGGGATTGGCGACGTTCACCGCCACGACCATCGCGCCGGCCCCGGTGTCCGGCGATTGATAGGTGGACGTGACGCGCCCGTCCGTCGCGACGGCGCCGTTCGACATCGCCAGCAGGACGCTGCCCCGCCGGTACATCTCGAACGGCTGTCCAGGTAACGTCGTTTGCCCCAGCAGCGACAGGCGACCCTCCGTCGAGACGTCGACCAGGCTGACCGTCCCCGACCTGGACATGGCGTACAAGATCCCGCCGTCGATCTGGATGATGTCCGCTTCCGAAATCGCGCGCTGGGCGGCGTCGCCGGCGCCGGTGGTGGGGGGCCCCACGGTGCCGGTGGGCGGCGCCGTGGACCCCGCAGTGCCGCTCGCCTGCCCGGCACAACCGGCAACCGAAGCCAGCAGCAGGACCTGCCAGCCAACCCGCCCAACGAACGAAGCTAAGCGCATGGCGGCCTCGAATTGCAGCGCGCGTGCCAAAGCAACCGCACGCCAGGCGCGGCGTTTCGCGCCGACCTCCGCCCGTCGCGTCCGTCGAACATGACGCCGCTGTCGCGGTTGGCGCCGCGCGTCGCGTGCGTGCTCGTCATCGATCCGTTGCCGAGTTGTCGATCTCGGACGGCGCGCACCCCGTACGCTGCGCGACCGTGCCCAGAGGCCGCCGCACGTTCTTGGTTCTGGCGGCCGTCATCCCGGCCGCGGCCTCCGCTTGCGCGGCACCGTCCAGCGCCGACCCCTCGATCGGCCCGGCCGCGATCCTGCCCGCGGTCACGCCGGCCGCGCCTGCCAGCGCCCCCGACGTCCTGATGCAGCGGTACGACTTCTCGCGCACCGGCCAGAACAACACCGAGACGGCGCTGACGCCCGCCAACGTCAGATCCGCGACCTTCGGGAAGCTGCGGACGCTGCCGGTCGACGGATACGTCTACGCGCAACCGCTGATCAAGCATGGGGTCTCGATCGGAGGCGCCGCGCGCGACGTGGTCTTCGTGGCCACGGAGCACGACAGCCTCTACGCCTTCGACATCGACTCGGGCGTGAAGCTCTGGAGCGCCAGCTACATCAGTCCACCCGGCGTCACCACCCAACCTTACGAGGACACGGGCGACCCGCCCGTGGGGCCCGGCGAGACGCCGCCCGACATCTACCCGGAGGTCGGAATCACCTCGACGCCGACGATCGGTCCGGACGGGACCCTGTACGTGCTGGCGAAGACCAAGGAGAACGGCGCGCCTATTTTTCGACTTCACGCCGTCGACATCACCACGGGCACCGACAGGATGCCGAACGCGATCGTCGCTCCGACGGCTCCGGGCACGGGTGACGACAGCTCGGGCGGGCAGATCACCCTGGACCCGGGCGAGCACCAGCAGCGGCCTGGGCTGGTGTTGCTGAACGGCCTCGTCTACGTCGCCTTCGGGTCCAGCGGCGACAACTTCGTGTGGCACGGCTGGGTGGCCGCCTACCGCACCAGCAACCTGTCGCTGACCGCCGCCTGGAACACGACGCCGTCGGGGTCCGCCGGCGGCATCTGGGCGTCGGGCACGGCGCCCGCCGTCGACGGAAACGGCAACCTGTACGTGCCGACGGGCAACGGGACGTTCGACGGAGACACCGACTTCGGCTCCTCGGTGGTGAAGCTGTCGACCACCAGCGCCATCCAGGTCGCGGACTACTTCGCGCCGTTCAACCAGGCGCAACTCACGCGCGCCGACGACGACGTCGGCTCGGGCGGCGTGGCCCTGCTGCCGGACGTCGCCGGGACGGTGGTGCACCCGCACCTGCTGGTCGCGTCCGGAAAGAGTGGAACGATCTACCTTCTGGACCGCGATCGCCTGGGAGGATTTTCGTCGTCGACCACCCCCGCGGACGCGCAGGCGGTCCAGGAGATCTTCAACGCGCTCGGCGGGAAGGTCGTCGACAACTTCTCGGATCCGATGGAGAACGCGGCGGACAGCTTCAGCACGCCGGCCTTCTGGCGCGACGCCGCCGGCCACAATCATCTCTACTGGGGCGGCGTGCACGACAAGCTCAAGATGTTCGACCTCACGAACGGGCACCTCTCGACGACGCCCGCCAGCACGTCGCCGACGACGTACGGCTTCCCGGGCGCCAGCCCCTCGATCTCGTCGAACGGGACGGCCAACGGCATCTTGTGGGCGGTGGACAACGGCGGCGGCGCCGAGGTGCTGCGCGCGTACGACGCCACGAACCTCGCCGTCGAGCTCTACAACAGCGACCAGGCCGCAAACGGCCGCGACGCACTGGGGCCCAGCGTCAAGTTCGCGATGCCGGTGGTCACCGGCGGCAAGGTGTTCGTCGCCACCCGATCGACGGTGGCCATCTTCGGGCTGACGACCGCGCCCGCGGTGCCGGCGGTCCCGGCGCGCGTGCTCTGGCTGTTCGGCGTCGCGCTTGCCGCGGTGGGCCTGCGCGCGCTGGCCCGCCGCGCCGCGCGTCGACCGGCCCCGCGGTCGGACTGTTCGCGGATGCCCCTCAGAGGTGGCGGTGGAGCACCGTACCGTCAAGCGCGCCGACCCACAGGTCGTCCGTGCTGACGCCGGAGATGGTCGTCAGCAGGGGGACGCTGATCCCGAGGTCGACCTTCGACCAGGTCTGCCCGTCGTAGTGGAACACGGCCCCGGCGCCCGCGCCTCCGGCCGACTGGGTGCCGGCCGCCCAGATGTCGGCGGCGCAGAAGCCGATCACCTGCGCCAGACCGACGCCGTTCAGCGCGGGGACCACGGCCTGTGTCCAGCTGGTGCCGTCGTAGTGCCAGAGGGGCGACGTGCCGCCGTCGACGCTTCCCACCGCCCAGACGTCGTTGGCGGCGCTGCCCCACACGCCGCCGATCTTGCCGTGCTGGCCTGTCCCGAACCCGGTGAAGGACGTCGCGACCTGGCTCCAGCTCGTGCCGTCCCAGTGCAAGATCCCCAGGAAGTCGTGGGACGCCGGGTAGCCGCCGCCCGCCCAGACGTCGTTGGCCGACGCGCCCCACATCCCGCCGAAGTCGAACCCGACATCCAGGGGAGGCACCACGGTCGCCGCGGTCCAGCCGAGGCCCGTCCAGTGGAACAGCCCCCGGTCGCCGCCCGCCCAGACGTCGTTCGATCCCACGCCCCACACCGACGAGAACAGATCCGCGGTCGCGCCGGACGGTGAAAGATCGGCCCAGGTCGACCCGTCCCAGTGGAACATCCCGTTGCCGACCGCCCACACGTCCGCGGGTCCGAACGCGAACACGCCCTGCACTTGCGTGCTGGGGAACCCGTCGAAGGTGGTGGTCCACGCGACGCCGTTCCAGCGCTGCACCTGATCGATGAAGCCGGCCGAGGTCGGGCCCGTCGAGACGAGCCCTTCACCCACCAGCCAACCGGCGTTGGGCGCCGCGAACGAGGAGGCCGCGATCGCCAGCGATCCGCGTGCCGTCGCGATGGGGACCGCCGTCCAGACCGCGCTCGCGGACGGTTGACGGCACGCGGCCGGCGCGCCGCCCTGCCCGGCTGCGCCGGCCGCCCCGCCCCCGCCCGCGGCGCCCGGCTGGCCACCGACTGGGCCCGCGCCA
>CAZJMY010000940.1:0-5593 GCA_964546845.1 uncultured Myxococcales bacterium
GGGAGCCGGGGGGACGGCGGGAGCCGGGGGGACGGCGGGCGCGGGCGGCATGGCCGGCGCGGGCGGCCGGGGTGGCGCGGGCGGCGCGCATCCCAGCTGCAAGGGCTACCCGACGGGCGCGTCGATGACGTTGCCCGAGGACAACTTCCTTCACTGCTACTGGGCGCACGGCAGCCAGATCGACTGGAACAGCGCCGAGGCCGTCTGCGAGAACGAGGGCGGCACGCTGGTGACGATCCTCTCGTCCGAGGAGAACATGCTGGTGTTGCACCTGGCGACGCAGGCCAACCTCTTCTTCGGGACGGGGACCGTTCCCACGTTCTTCATCGGCGCCACCGACAAAAAGGCCTCCGACGACGACAGCGGCCCCGGCGACTACGTCTGGGTGACGGGCGAACCCTGGGCCTACGACAACTGGCACGGCGCGAATCAGCCCAGCGGCGCCTGCACCGGATGCAGCGGTCCCGGGGGCGCCTGCGCCTGCGCGCACTGGGCCGCCATGGCCGCCGACGGAACCTGGTACGACAGGCAAGAGGCGCCGGGACGCACGTTCGTCTGTGAAGCCACCGTGCCGTAGCGCGGCCGGTGGGTGGGCGGCGGCCCTGGTGGCGGCCGCTGCGCTGGCGCCGGCCGGCTGCCGGGACACGCTGCGCTTCGACCCCGCGGCCGTCGCGGCGCACCCGATGCTGCAGCAGGCGCCACGCGGTTTCCTGCTGGGCGCCGCGACCTCCGCTTACCAGACCGAAGGCGGCAACCGGAACGACTGGACGGACTGGGAAAAGGGGTGCTACCCGGACGGCACGCCGCACGTCGCCGACGGTCTGACGGCCGACCGCCTCGACGACTCGTGGAACCGATGGCCGCAGGACGTGGCGGCGCTGCGGCTGCTGGGCGCGAACGTGTACCGGATGGGCGTCGAGTGGAGCCGCCTCGAGCCGGCCGAAGGGACCTGGGACCAGGCGGCCGCCGATCGCTACCGCGCGATCTTCGCGGCGTTGCGCGCCGCGCACATCGCCCCGTTCGTGACGCTGTATCACTTCACGCTGCCCACCTGGATTGCCGCCCGCGGCGGGTGGGAGTGGGCCGGCACGCCGGCGGCGCTGGCAGCGTTCGCCGGGCGGGCCGGCGCCGCGTTCGGCGACCTCGTCGACTGGTGGTGCACCATCAACGAGCCGAACGTGCTGGTGGCGAAGAGCTACCTGGCCGGGCAGTGGCCGCCCGGCGTGCGCGATCCGGCCCGGGGCGCCCGCGTGCTGGCGGCGCTGATGCGCGCGCACGGCGCGATGGCGGCCGCGCTGCGCGCCAACGACCGCGCCGACGCCGACGGCGACGGGCGGGCGACCCAGATCGGGATCGCCCAGAACCTGCGCCTCTTCGACCCGGCGTCGGCCGGTCCGCTGGATGGACTGGCGGCGGGCATCGCCGACGGCTTCTACGACGAGTCGTTCCTGGACGCCGTGACGCTGGGGCGCGTGCGGGTCGTGCTGCCCGGGGTGGCCGACATCGACGAGCCCTTCCCGGCGCTGGGCGGCAGCTTCGACTACCTGGGCATCAACTACTACACGCGCGACCGCATCGAGGCGCGGCTGTCGGGGACGCCGCCCTACCGCGCCCAGCCGGCGGGCGACCGCCCCCAGAGCGACCTCGGCTGGGAGATCTACCCGGAGGGGCTCTACCGGCTGCTGGTCCGCTATGCCCGCCGCGGCTGGCCGCTGCTGGTCACGGAGAGCGGCCTGGCCGACGCGGGCGGGCAGGTCCGCCCGGACTTCTTGCGCGCCCATCTCTACGCGGTCGACCGGGCGCTGGCCGAGGGGGTCGACGTCCGCGGCTACATCTTCTGGTCGCTGATGGACAACTTCGAGTGGTCCCACGGCGCGCGCGGGCGGTTCGGGCTGTTCAGCGTCGACTTCTCGGATCCGGCGCTGTCGCGGCGCCCCACCGCGGCCGTCGCGACGTTCCGGGAGGCGGCCCGGAACCTCGAATCTCACTGAGGATTTCGCCCCGGATCGGGGTCTGACCTCGCCTTGACTCCTCAGGTTGCCTGTGGTTGTGTGCTCGCTGTCCCAGGGCGCCGTACATGCCGTACACGGGCGTGGGGATGTTCCAACTTGCTTATCCCCCCAGGAAGCGAGGGCTAGCCAGATGAAGCGGACACGCTCGTCGGCCCTACTTTGGCCAGCGTGCTTCTGGCTCGCCTGCGGCGCCTCGAACTCGGGGGGGACGGGCACCGGCGCGGGCGGATTCACCGGCAGCGGCGCCGCGAACGGCTCCGGGGGAAGCCTGGCCATGGGCAGCGGCGGCTCGCACGCCGGCGGCATCGGGGGCAGCGCGGTGCAGGGGGGGTGCCCCGCGGCCTTCTGCAGCGACTTCGCCGGCAGCCCGTTCGGCCCTGACGGCACCAGCACCGTTCCGGCGGGCGCCGCGCAGGCGTTCAGTGGAACCCCGGCCACCACCGGCGGACCGTGCCTGGTGGAGCCGCAGGACGGGACGTTGTTGCCCAAGAACTGGTTGCGCCCGCGATTCAGCTGGACGTCCACGGGCACCGGCGACCTCTACGCGCTTCACGTGACCGCGCCGAACCAGACGCCGGACCTGGTCGTCTACACGGACAAGACCAGCTGGACGATGCCGAAAGCGATGTGGCTGGCGCTGGCCGGCCACACCCAGAACGTGCCGATCACCGTGACGGTGCTGTCGGCGCACGCCGGAACGGCCTCGACGGGTACCACGGCGGCGTTCAGCGTCGCCTCGGTCGGCGTCACCGGCAACCTCGTTTACGTCTCGGGGAACAGCGGCCCCACCGCGGGGGGGCTGACGACCCTGAACGGCTTCTCCGTCGGCGCCGAGACGGTGGGGCAGGTTCTGAGCTGCGGGAAAGTGACCGGCGTGCTCCAGTGCGACGTGGACGCGACGGACTGGCAGACCGTCGACCAGGGGCTGAATCCGCAGCCCGTCCAGTGCATCGGCTGCCACACGTCGACGCCCGACGGCGCGTTCATCTCGTTCAACAACGCCTCGCCGTGGGGTGGCGTGCTGGCGTCCGGACAGCCGGATTCCCTGGGCCAGCCGCCGACCTTCCGCGGGGCCGGCGGGTACAAAGCCATCGTCCAGCCCTGGCTGGGAATGACCACCTACTCGGCGAGCCACTGGGCCAACGGCGATCACATCGCGGTGGCGTCGCTGGGTGGGAACGGAGCGGCCACGGTGGACACGGATCAACAGGCCGGGCTCGCCTGGTTCGACCTCGAGAACGCGTCCGCGCTGCCGGCGGGGCAGAACCCGTTCGCGGCGCTCAAGGGGACGGCCTGGAACTGGATCTACCCGCCCACGCCGGGCAAGTATGCCGCCGCCCCGTCGTGGAGCCACCACGCGGCGAACGACTTTCTGGTCTTCACGGCCGCCAGCAACGTGAAGTCGGGGCGGCTGGGGACGGGGACCGCGCACCTCTACCAGGTGCCGTACTCGAAGGCGGCGCCGCAGTCCGCGACGCCGATTCCCGGGCTGGACGACGTGACGAACCCCAAGTACGCGCAGTATTACGGCTCGTTGTCGTTCGACGACGCGTACATCGTCTACGACCAGGTGGACGCGAAAGTCGCCGCCACGACCCACCCCGACCTGAACACGACCGAGACGGCGGGCGCCTGGGACGGCATGTACATGCAGCCGGCCGCCGAGCTCTACGTGACGCCCACGGCGGGGGGGCCCGGCATCCGGCTGGCGGCCAACGACGCGGCGAATTGCCCCGGACAGCCGGTGGCGACGGGAATGATGAACAACACCTGGGGCCGGTGGTCGCCGGAAGTCACGAAATACAACGGGTCCACCTATTACTGGCTCGTCTTCTCGTCCTGGCGCCAGGGGGACAAGGACGCGAACGGCGAACCGATCGCCCAGCTGTTCATGACGGTCGTCGTGAAGCCGGACGACGGCCCGATTAAAACCTACCCGGCCGTGTATCTCTGGAATCAGCCGTCCAACGTCAGTAATTTCACGCCCGCCTGGGACGTTTTCAAGATTGGCAACGTCGGTTGAATCAGCGGAAGGTCGGCGTTCCGCGGCAAATTCGACCGAGCAGCACGCAGCGCCCGCAAAAATCGAGTCCTGCTGGTGCAGTGGGGGACTCTATAACCCACCGAGAAGGTCCATCCCCATGACGCGAAAACTGACCCCCCTCCTCCTTTCGACCCTGCTGTCGGTCCCCGCGTTGTCCTCGGCGGCCCTGGCACAGGACAACCCGAATCCGGGCGCGCCGGCGGCTGCGCCGACGCCCGGCACCGCCAGCGTCCCGGGCGACGCGTCGTCCGCCGCGGCAACGCCTGCGGGCGCGCCGGCGAACCCGACCCAGGGCGCGGCAGCGACCGCCCAGAAGAAGAAGGGTGGCAGCGGACCGGCGCTGGGGCTCAACCCCGAGGCGCCGCAGGTTGGCGGTCTGGTGACCTCGCCCGCCGAGGTCGTGGCCCCGCCGACCGAAGAGTCGACCGGTGAGTGGAAGTTCGACGTCACCGGCTACTTCCGCGCGCCGCTGCGCCTGTCGTGGGGCCCGCCCACGACGACGGACCCGAACCCCACGGCCGTCGGCGACGCCGGCACCCAGCTGCGTACCCCGCCGCTGGTGCCCGACGCCAACTACATCGACTGGCGCTACACGAACAGCATGGTCGGCCCCTGGACCGAGCTGAACTTCCACTACGGCAACGACCGCGCCAAGGCCACGGTGCAGATCGCGTCGTACAACGTCACCGACTCCGGTTACCGCCGCCTGGAATCGAACCTGGGCATCAACGAGGCGTTCCTGAGCCTCACGTACCCGGAGTTCATCGACGAGGACGCGCGCCTCACGGTCATCGCCGGCGCGTACACGAACCGCTACGGCGCCGCCGGCCGCTACGACGCCGGGCGCTACGAGACGTACCTCTTCGGACGCACGCACACGGCGGGCGCGACGGTGACCTTCGACCAGGACATCGAGGACTTCACGGTGGAGGTCGAGGGCGGCTTCGGCGGCAAGCTGGAGCCGATCCCGTTCTACGGTCCGCCGCAGGGCAATAGCGCGTCCGTCAACGCCAACCAGAACCTCCCCGCGTGGGAGCCCTACCCGGGGCCGGTCCCGCAGGAGTCGAGCTTCGTGGCGCACGCCCACCTGGGCGCCGTCTACAAGAAGCAGTGGATCTTCGGCCTGCACCTGATCGACGTGTTCTCGAACGACAACGAGCGCGCCGGTTCCTACCAGGGGATGAACGGCGCCTGGGATCAGCCGGGCAACGCCATGGCCCCCATGCGCAACCCGCAGGACCCCAAGCCCAGCATCGTGATCTCGGGCGCCGACCTCAAGCTGCTGGGCGGCGTCCTGGGTGACGGCTACATCGGGTACTCGCACCTCTCGGCGACGAACGCGCTCTACCTGGCCGACGCGATCGAGGTTCTGCACTCGTTCGGCGGCTGGCAGCTCCACGACAACTACTTCGGCCCGCCCGGCGGCTACGACAAGGTGACCGGCACGATCGACAGCGTCGAGCTGCAGTACAGCTTCAGCTTCGGGCAGCTGTTTCACTACCCGCAGGCGTTCTGGGGCGACGGCGTCGACATCATC
>CAZJMY010000941.1:0-5205 GCA_964546845.1 uncultured Myxococcales bacterium
CAGAAGGTCGCGTGACGCGGGATCTTCGAACACCAACGCCTTGGCCCGGACCGTCAAGGCCAGGCCATCCGAACCAGGCAGCGTCAGGACCGACATGGGCAGACTGTATATGTCTTTTATACAAGACGGTAGTCCTATGTCGCAGATGTCCGTACCTCGGGGCGCTTCGTCGGCTGAGTAGCGCCTGTCCACCTGATGTTTGCATCATCTCGACGCGTTCGACACGAACACCGTGTGCGTCGCCGACCGGCTGCACCGACGTTATCTGATATATAAGACATATGTCTCGGGTTCGCTTGAAAAGTCGCCCCGCGCCGGCCGACCGAAGGCGGCGCGCTGCGCAGCCGGCAAACGGGAGCGCGGACGACTCGCTCGAGCCGGTGATCTATGCACTCGCCAGGGCGTCCACGCGTCTCCGGCGCAATCTCGACCTGGGCGCGGCCCGGCGACCGATGCCTTCGCGAGAAGCCGTCGCCGGCATCATGGACGACCTGCGGGCAGTCCTCTTCCCCGCGCACTTCGAAGCACCGGCGTTCGCGTCCGAAAACCTACGGTACCTGCCCGGCGCCCGCCTGGACCGCGCCGAGCGATCCATTGCGGAACAGGCCTGGCGCAGTGACGAGGTCGGCGCCCACCGTGTGAAGAGACCGGGAGGAGTTTTCGTTCACCGCGGTCGAGGAGTCCATTTCCGCCGGGAGCTCCCTGGGTGTGGGCGGCGGTGACGCCCGACGATCAGTTCGTCAACCACCCTGCCTACAACCAAGACCGCGGGCCGGTGTGGGTCTTCGGCGTTCTGGTCCATGTGGAGTATTGAGGCTCAGATCAGGTAGTAGGCGGCGTGGCGCTGCTCATCGGAGACCTGGATGCGTGACGCGCAATGCGAGCAGTCGTTGTCCGGGCCCAGCAAGGCGTACGCCTTTCGAACCGCCCTCAGGGTCGCCGAATCTGCTTCGTCCTCTTCCTGGACGAACATCCGGTCTCTGGGAAACCATTCTGCAAAGCCAAGCCGCCCCATGGCGGCCAAGAGGTCAGCCCTTACACCCGCCAGGATGACCACCAGCCCCGCGCTGCCCGCGTCGCGCAGAAATACCTCCAGCTTCTCCATGCACACCGCGTCCGGGTTGCGCAGCCGCTTCAGCCGAAGCACCAGGTGGCGGGTGCCGCAGGCCCGAGCCTGGCGCGCAGCCTTCTCGAGGGCGGCCTCCAGGCTTGTGGCAGCCCCGAAGAAGAGCTCACCCTCGAGATCGTAGATCGTGACGGCCGTGCAGACCGAATCGGTCGGTAACCGCTCCCGCACAACCCCCTCGTCGGTGACGGCCAGTGGTTTGACGCGCATCCGGGCCGCCCGCGGCACGAACAAGACGATGGAAACCGCAACCCCAACCAGAATCGCGAACTCGACACCCACGACCAGAGCGGCCAGGCAGGTCGCGACCAGCAGCACCGCGTCGTAAAGGGACGCGCGCGCAAGGTAACGCAGTCGCTCAAAGTCGATCAGACGGGCGGCGGCCAGGATCAACAACCCGGCCAGCGCTGCTTTGGGGATGTGGCGGGTGAACGGGCCGAGCATGAGGACCAGAACGGCGACGACGACGGCCGTAAACACGCCCGCCAGCCGAGACACCGCGCCGGCCTGAAAGTTGATTGCCGAACGTGTGAGGGAACCCGACCCCGGCATGCAGCGGAAGAAAGCCGCGATCAGATTTCCGAGTCCTTCGGCCAGGCACTGCCGGTTGAAGTCGAGCTCCTGGCGCGTCTTGTAAGCGATCGCCTTGGCGATGGCCAGCGCCTCCAGCAGACCGAGAATTCCTATAGCGAGCGCGCTCGACGACATCTGCCCAAGCCAGCTCCAGCGAATCTCGGGCACATGCCACCGGGGCAAGCTTGCGGGCACCTCCTCGATCAGCGAGAGGGCTGGTTTGGCGCCGCCTTGAAAACGAGACCAGCCCATCAGATAGGCGGGGACCGCCACCAGCAGAAGAACGGTGAACATGTCGAGCTGCGGGAGGCGATAGCGGCGAACCAAGCGCCGGGCCAGGATGGCCAGCGCCAGTGCTCCTCCACTGACGGCGACCGCCTTCCAGTTGACGTGAGCCGGTTGGGTCAGGGTCAGCGAGAGTCGGTAGAACACGTGCTGGTGACCAGTGCCCAGGTTCTTGAGGCCGAGCGCGTTCCCTATCTGCCCGACGATCGTCAGGATCGCGGCTCCGACCATGAAGCCCGTGACGACAGACTCCGAGATGTAGCGGGTGAGATCGCCCAGCTTGAATACCGCGATCGCGATCTGGACGACACCTATCATCGCGGTCAGCAGCGCCATCGCCTCGAACGCCGTCAGCCGGGCCTCCGGGTCGATGAAGGCGAGGGCGCTGTAGGTCACCAGCGATACGGCGCCGGTCGGGCCATTGATGAGATGGCGTGAAGACCCCAACAGGCCAGCGATGGCCGTGAATACAATGGCTGTGTACAGGCCGAAGCGCGGATCTACCCCGGCGATGAGTGCGTAGGCCATGCTCTGCGGGAGCGAAATCGCGGCCACCGTGATCGCCGCCTGCAGGTCGCTGCGCAAGCTGGACCATCCATATTTCCGCGTTTCGTCTGTGCTCATGGCGTGACGCCCTAGCGAGGCTTGGGTTGATAGACGGTGTCGATGATTCCGTTTTCAGCGAAGAATCGTTGCTGGGCGTCCTGCCAGTCACGCGCCACCGCTCCTATCGGGAACAGGTGCAGGTCGGGAAAGCGGTCGCTGTGGCGCCGCAGCACCTGTGTCTTGAACGGCCGATACCCGGTCTCCGCAATGATCTCTTGCCCCGCGTCGCTGAAGAGAAACTCGAGGTACGCCCGCGCCCCCGCCGCCGTCCCGTGCTTGGCGACGTTCGCGTCCACCCACGCCACCACCGGCTCGGCCAGGATGCTCACCGGCGGATACACGAGCTCGAGATCGCCCCCAGACTCCGCGACTTCCCGCAACGCTTCGTTCTCCCAGGTCACATGGACGTCGCCCTGCTTTTCGACGGCAAACGCCAAGCTGGTCGCGCGCGCGCCCGCTTCGAGGAACGGCGCCCGCTCGTAGAACGTTTTGAGGTACGCGCGCGCCTCGGCCTCGGTGCCGCCGCGGGTCACAATCGCGCCCCAGGCAGCCAGAGCGCTGAGCTTCCCGTTTCCCGATGTCTTGGGGTCGGGGGTGATGATTTCGAGAGGTTCGCTGACCAGATCGGGCCAATCCCGAATATGGTGGGGATTTCCCCGGCGCACGACAAAGACGATCGTCGAGTAGTAAGGCTCCGAGTGATTGGGCAATCGGGTGCTCCAGCCGTCGTCGATCAATCCGCGCGCATGAAGCCCTTCGACGTCGGAAGGCAGACCAAGCGTCACCACGTCCGCCGCCTGCTCTCCCTCGATGACGGATCGGGCCTGGCGTGTCGAGCCGGCGTGCGACTGAGTGACGACGCATTTACGGCCCGTCTGGCGCAAGTACTCGGCCGCGAATCGCGCATTCACCTTTTGGTAGAGCTCGCGGGTCGGATCGTACGAGACGTTCAGCAGCCGGACGTCGGCGTTCCGTTCCCAGTTTTTCGCCGCGATCGTCAGGACCGCCGCCACGACGAGGGCAACGGCCAAAAGGTTGAGCTTCCAAGCGGTCTGCTTCACGAGTCGTGCCAGGCCGGCGTCAGTATCGTGACGATCTGTCTATAACAACAGACCAGGTCAAGAGGCAAAAGTTTTCCGGTCGCCCCCCCCCGGTTCGCGGTTGTATTAAGCAGACAGATGTCTTACATAACAGACAGAACTGCAGCCGGGAGAGATCATGAGCCAGATTCGGGACGAGGTGTTGAAGGCGAACACGGACTACGCCGCCGCCTTCGGTGACAAAGGCCGGCTGGCGCTCCCGCCTGCCCGGCGGTTCGCCATCTTGACCTGCATGGATGCGCGGATCGATCCGGCGAAGCTGGCGGGGTTGCGCGAAGGGGACGCACATGTGATCCGCAACGCTGGTGGCCGGGCCAGCGACGACGCCATTCGATCCCTGGTCATCTCTTACAAGCTGCTCGGCACGCGCGAGTGGTTCGTCATCCACCATTCGAACTGCGGCATGGAGCTATTCACCGACGAGGTGATCCGAGGCCTTCTCGCGCAGAGCCTCAAGACCGCGCGGCACGACGGGCAGAAGTGGGTGGACGATGGTGGCGGGGGCTCACGCCAAGGCGACTTCATCGACTGGTTGACCATCCGCGAGCAGGAGGAGAGTGTGAAGACGGACGTCGAGCGCATCCGCCAACACCCGCTGGTCCCCGGTGACATCCCGATCTACGGCTACGTGTACCAGGTCGAGAGCGGCAAGCTGGTGGAGGTTCCCGCCGCCACCGCGCTGGGACGAGCGGGAGCTCGCACGTGACATTCCGGCCCGACCCGACCTTTTACCCGTCCCCGCGGCTGGCCGGCGAGGCTCCGCCGGAGAAGCTGGCCTACGTGGCGGCGCTGGACCCGAAAGGCGCACTCGGGCGGCCAGGTGGCCAGCCCGACGGGCTCGCCATCGTAGACTTGGATCCCGCGTCACCCGGCTATGGTCGGATCGCCTCCTTCGCGGAGCTCCCCCACGTGGGCGACGAGCTCCACCACTTCGGCTGGAATGCCTGCAGCGCGTCGCTCTGCCCGTGGACGCCCAACCCGCACGTCGAACGGCGATATCTGCTGGTTCCTGGCCTGCGCTCGTCGCGGATCTACATCTTCGACACCAAGCCGGACCCCGCCCGACCGAAGCTGGTGAAGACCATCGAGCCGCGCGAGATCGCGCACAAGACCGGCTACTCTCGGCCTCACACCATCCACTGCGGCCCCGACGGCCTCTATGTGAACGCGCTTGGCAATCCCGACGGCGGTGGTCCAGGTGGCATCTTCATCTTGGACTGCGAGACCTTCGACGTCCGGGGCCGCTGGGAGGTCGATCGGGGCTCCCAGCAGCTGGCGTATGACTTCTGGTGGCACCTGGGGTACGACACGCTGCTCTCCAGCGAGTGGGGGACGCCCGACATGGTCGAGGGCGGGCTGGTGCCGGAGCTATTACTGGGCAAAAAGTACGGCCACCGCTTGCACGTGTGGGATCTGCGCAAGCGCCGGCACCAGCAGGTGCTGGATCTGGGTGACGAGCATCAGATGGCGCTGGAGCTGCGCCCCGCACACGATCCGACGAAGCCTTACGGATTC
>CAZJMY010000942.1:0-1874 GCA_964546845.1 uncultured Myxococcales bacterium
GGCCGAGACGCCGCCGCCCCAGCCCCACGCCTCCGGGGTGACGCGTCCGCCGCCCATTCCTGGCCGCGGCCCGCGGCGCACGCCGGGCGCGCCGCTGGAGCCGGTGGCCCCCGCCGTCGCGATGACCGAAACGCCCCCGCCCGAGCCGCGTCCGGCTGCTGCAAGGCCCGGGGATCGGGGTAAGCTGCCCGCGCCGTGACCGCCTCCGCTGTGGAATCGAAACGGGTCCTCGTCGCCGACGACGAAGCCAACATGCGCCGGGTCCTGGAGGCGATCCTCCGCCGTGAGGGGTACGACGTGATCACCGCCGCCAACGGCGAAGAGGCCCTGGGCGGCATGAACAAGGGCGTCCACACGGTCATCACCGACCTCAAGATGCCGGGTCTGGACGGGATGGGGCTGCTCAAGAAGCTGAGCGCCGACTACCCCGACGTCCCGGTCGTCATGATCACCGCCCACGGCTCCGTCGAGAGCGCGGTCGAGGCCGTGAAGCTGGGCGCCTTCGACTACCTGGAAAAACCTTTCGAGCAGGAGCAGATCCGGCAGGTCGTCGCGAAGGCGATCAACACCTACGCGCTGGCCCGCCGCGACGCCCGCCCGGAGGAGCCTTCCGGCCGCGGGCGGTTCCGCCTGGTGGGCCAGTCACCCGCCATCCGCCAGATTTACGGCGTCGTCGAGAAGGTCGCCAGCACGCCCTCGACGGTGCTCATCACCGGCGAGTCCGGCACGGGCAAGGAGCTCATTGCCCGCGCCCTGCACGAGAACTCGGCCCGCCACGCCGGGCCGTTCATCAAGATCAACTGCGCCGCCATCCCCAAGACCCTGATGGAGTCCGAGCTGTTCGGGTACGACAAGGGGGCGTTCACGGGGGCCGTCGGCGCCAAGCCGGGGCGGTTCGAGCTGGCGCACGCCGGGACGCTGTTCCTGGACGAGATCGGCGAGATCCCCGTCGAGATGCAGGTCAAGCTGCTGCGCGTCCTGCAGGAGTCGGAGTTCGAGCGCGTCGGCGGGATCAAGACCATCAAGGTGGATGTCCGGCTGGTCGCCGCGACCAACCGGGACCTGCTGGCCGAGGTCGCGGCGGGCGCGTTCCGCGAGGACCTCTTCTATCGTCTGAACGTCGTGCCGATCCACATCCCGCCGCTGCGCGAGCGGCGCGAAGACATCCCTTTGCTGGCCGAGCACTTCATCGCGAAGTTCAACGATCGCTTGAAGAAACAGATCACCTCGATAACCCCCGACGCGATCGACCGGCTGGTGGCGTATCAGTGGCCCGGCAACATCCGCGAGCTCGAGAACCTGATGGAGCGGACGATGCTCTTTTGCGAGGGCCCGGAGATTCGCGTGTCAGACCTGCCCGTCGAGGTCGTGGGGGCCGCGCCGGTCGGTCCGGCGGCGCCGGCCACCCAGGCCGCAGGCGCGGCGGCGGCCGACGACGCCGGGAAGGCCGCCCCCGATTCGCTGAAGGAGGCCGTGCGCGTCGAGACCGAGCGGGTCGAGCGCGAATTGATCCAGCGGGCGCTGGACGCCACGGGTGGGAACGTCACCCAGGCGGCGCGCAAGCTGAAGATCTCGCGCAAGAGCCTGCAGACGAAGATGAAAGAGCTGGGATTGCGCGAGAAGTAGCGGCCCGTGTTATCGTCGGCGCCGGTTTGAGGGCCACGAAGATCAGACGCGGGAGTCACTGGATTCTGGCGACGGTGGCCGGCTTCTTCGTTGCCGGCGGCTTGCTCGCCGCCGGGCGCGCGCGGGCCGCGGAGGTGACGCGCGTCGTGAGCGCCTTCGACGACGACGACACCTTCGATCTGAACCTGACCGCGACCTGGCTGCACGACAGCAAGACGGCCGCCGTCAACCGCGAGCAAGAGACGGCG
>CAZJMY010000943.1:0-2472 GCA_964546845.1 uncultured Myxococcales bacterium
TTGGGGTAAATACCCGCCTTCCAACACGGATTGCGACTCAGCTCGCGACTCACTCTGCGAAACACCGGGAGAACCTCTGCACATGTCCGCTGCTTTGAATAAGAGCCCGCTCGCGCGGGTCAAAGACGAGTTTGGTGGCAAAGACAAGCTGGTCGACAAGCTTGTCGGCATTCTGGACGCGGGCGATCGCAGCAAGGACGACCTCCGCAAGACGCTGCTGGGCGTCGCCAACCGGAAGCTGGTCCGGCTGCACGCGGTCGCGACGCGCACCAAGGACGTGGGCGGTCACGACAAGCTGGTCTCGACGACGGCCGAACGCCTGAACCGCGCCAAGGACAAGGACTACGTCACCAAGCTGGACGGCCTCTCGGACGCCAAGCTGCTGGACATGCTGACGATCGCCGAGCGCAAGGCGAAGGCGAAGGAAGCCGCGGGCGCCAAGGCCCCGGCCAAGAAGGAGGCCAAGCCGCAAGCGAAGGCTTCCAGGCCGGCCAAGGGCGGCGACAAGCCCGCCAAGGCTGCCGGCAAGACGTCCGCCAAGACCGCGTCCAAGCGGGGCTGACCCGGACGCCGCCGTGCTGTTGGGCCGGGTGGTGGGGCGGCTCTGGGCGGCGCGGCAGGCCGGCACCCTCGGCGGGCGCAAGCTGCTGCTCGTGCGCCCCGACACCGCCGGCAGCGCCCGTGATTCGGGCGGCGGCCCCCCCACCGATCGCTTGATCGTCGCCGTGGACGGCTTGGACGCCGGTCCCGGCGACCGGGTGATCGTCGCCCACGGCAGCCGCGTGCGCGATCTGACCGTCGGTGAGGGCGTCGCCGACAAGGACGTCGTCATCGCCATCGTCGACGGGCTGGAGCTGGCGCGATGATCCTGGGCCGCGTCGTGGGCCAGGTCTGGGCGACGCGCCGCGATCCACGCCTGGCTCGCGCCAAGCTGCTGGTCGTACGCCCACACGGCATCTACGAGCCCGCGCTCGGGACGCGCCACCTGGTCGCCACCGACGAGGTGCACGCCGGCATCGGAGACGAGGTGGTCGTCTGCCTGGGCATGCCGGCGCGGCAATCGCTGGGCAGCAACGACACGCCCGTCGACGCCGCCATCCTGGGCGTCGTCGACCGCGTCGAGCTGGACGACGCCGCGCTGCCGTCGCCCGGGGCCGGACCGGGCATTCGCCGGCCGCTGTCCGCGGCGCTGGGGCTGCTGCGCGCCGAGGTGGGGCGCCAAGGGCGATGATCCGCGGGACGGTGCTGGGCCAGGTGTGGGCGGCGCGGCGATCGCGCGGCCTCGACGGGCACAAGCTGGTGCTGGTGGCCGCTCGTGACGCGAGCGGCGCCGAGACCGGGCGCGTCGTTGTGGCGGTGGACACCCTGGACGCGCGCGGCGGCGAGGACGTCACCGTCGCGTTCGGCTCGGGCGCGCGCAACGTGCTGCGCCCGGGGGCCGACAACCGCGATCTGCTCTGCGACGCCGCCGTCGCCGCGATCGTCGAGGGGGCCGGCTGATGTTCCTGGGTCGCGTGGCCGGCACGGTCTGGTCGACGGTGAAGTGGCCCGAGACGCGCGGCCTCAAGCTGCTGCTGGTGCGCCCGTACCGGCTGGGCGACCTGGCGCCGGGCGCGGTCCAGGCGGGCGCGGAGGCCTCGGAGCCCACCGACGACCTGGTCGTCTGCGCGGACACGCTGGACGCCGGCCCGGGCGACGACGTGCTGGTCGCGTTCGGGCACGCCGCCCGCGTCGCCGTCAGCGAGAAGCTGCCCCCGGGGACCAAGCCCAACGTGCCGATCGACGCGGCCGTCGTCGCGGTGGTCGATCGCATCCAGATCGAGCGCGTCCCGCCCGGATGAAACGCGAGGTCGACGAGCGCGAGCTGCGGCGCCTGGTGGCCGAGGTGACGCGCGAGGTGACGACGGAGGCGGCCCGCGCGGCGGCGCGTCCGGCTCCGGCGAGCGGCGCCGGCCCCTCGGCGGACGTGTGCGCGGCTTGCGCCGAGGCGGAGCGGCGGCGCGGCCACCGCGCGGTGGTGACGACCACCGGCAAGAACCGGCGGGGCATCGTCGCCAACATCGCCCAGGCCATCGCCGCCGCCGGCGGGGACATCCTGGACATTGCGCAGACGCTGGCCGGCGACTTTTTCACGATGATCATCGTCGTCGACGTCAGCGCCCTGGAGGTCCCGTTCGCGGACTTCAAGAGCAAGCTGGTCGCCGCGGTCGAGGCGCTGGGGGCCCACTGCCTGGTGATGCACGAAGAGATCGTGAACGCGCTTCAGCGCGTATAGACTGCCGTCGTGGCGACGCGCTTTGACGCCTCGGAGGTGCGCGAGGTCCTGCGCATGATCGAGAGCGAGAGCCTGGACATCCGCGCCGTCACGCTGGGCGTCTCGTTGCGCGACACCGCCGCCGAGACGCTGGAGCGGACGGCCGCCCGCATGTACGAGAAGCTGATGCGGACGGCGGAGCGGCTGGTGCCGACGAC
>CAZJMY010000944.1:0-6987 GCA_964546845.1 uncultured Myxococcales bacterium
GGGCCGCCCTCGTAGGTCGTGTAGGCGCGGCCGTCTTCCAGGGACCGGCGCATCGCGCAGTTCGATTCGGGCGAGGCGCCCAGCACCTTGATCCCGCGCGGCACGACCTCGACGCCGATGCCGCCCGCCAGACCGCCGCCACCGACGGGGACGACGATGCACTGCACGTCGGGCAGCTGGGCCAGGATCTCGCGGGCCATGAGCCCGCCGTTGCCGGCGATCACGTGATCGTCGTCGAAGGCCGACACGAACACCGCGTTCGGGTCCGCGGCCGCGCGCCGCTTGGCCTCGGCCTCGGCCTGGTCGTAGGTCGCGCCCGCCACCTCGACCTTGGCGCCGGCCGCGGCGATGCCGGCGCGCTTGAACTCGGGCGCCTGCTCGGACACCAGCACGGTGGCGTCGACGCCGAAGGTCCGCGCCGCCAGCGCGATGCCCAGGCCGTGGTTCCCGGCCGACGCCGCGATGACGTGCTGGCCGCCGCCGGCCAGCGCCAGGGCCGCCACGCGGGCGGCGGCGCCGCGCAGCTTGAAGCTGCCGGTGCGCTGCAGGTTCTCCAGCTTGAGCCACACGTCGGCGCCGGTGCGCCGCCCCAGCGACGGGGCCGGGACCAGCGGCGTGACGCGGGCCAGCCGCCGCACGCGGTTCGCGACCTCGCCCCCCGTGACTTCCCTCCAGACGTCTGGATCGAACATCCGCATTCGGCGCGGCCAACCTACCACGGCGCCGCATTCGACCGCCGCGGTTCGGCGCGCTAAGAATGGCGTATGTCGTTCGTGGCGCTCGATCGCCTCGTGAAGGGCGGCCAGGTCCCCGAAGAGGACGCCCCGCGCGTCGAACACCTGTGGGACGAGATCCGCCGCCTGAAGCGCGACAAGCGGGCCTTCATCCCGGCGCACAACTACCAGGTGCCCGAGGTCCAGGCGGTCGCCGACCTGGTCGGTGACAGCTTCGAGCTGGCGGTCAAGGCCCGCGACCTCCCCCCCGAGCAGGCGCGAATGGTCGTGTTCTGCGGCGTCCGCTTCATGGCCGAGGGGTGCTACACGCTGGCACCGGAGCGGCCTGTCTACCTGCCTCGCCTCGACGCGCTCTGCTCGCTGGCCGAGGTCGACGCCGACGACGTCGCCGAGCGGCAGGACTTCCTGCGCGCGGCCGGGCGCCGGTTCGCGACGATGACCTACGTCAACACGTACGCCGAGGTGAAGGCGCTGTCGGACGTGTGCTGCACCAGCTCGAACGCGGCGCGCATCGCGGATCGCCTGGGCGTGCCCGACCTGCTGTTCGTGCCCGACCAGAACCTGGCTTACCAGGTCGCGCTGAAGACCCGGCGGACCTATCTACCGCCCCCCGAGCCGCACAAGTTCCATCCGCGCGAGTACGCGGAGATGATCGAGCCGCTGATCCGCGAGGGCGAGAAGCAGGGGCTGCGCGGCAACGTGTTCGCGTGGGAGGGCGCCTGCCACGTGCACCACCAGATGAGCGTCGAGGACATCGCGCGCATCCGGCGCGACGACCCGGCGGCGACGGTCATCGTGCACGGCGAGGTCCGCCCCGAGCTGCAGCGGGCCGCCGATGAAGTGATGTCGACGTCGCAGATGGCGAAGTACGTCGAGGCGCACCCGGAGAAGACCCGCTACGCCATCCTGACCGAGTGCGGCCTGGTCGTCCGCCTCGAGCTGGATCACCCCGAAAAGCAGTTCTACAAGCCGTGCCGCCTCTGCCACTACATGAAGGTGACCGACCTCGAGAGCGTCTACGTCACGCTGCGCGACGAGCCGCCCGACCACCGGATCACGGTGCCGGAGGCCGTGCGCGAGCCGGCCGCCCGCGCCATGACCCGCATGATCGAGCTCGCGAGCTAGTCTACTCGAGCGGACAGATGCGGGTGAGGGTCCGCATCAGCAGATCGAAGTCGACCGGCTTCCGGAAGACGGCCGTGAACTGCAGCCCCTCCATCGGCGTTCGGTCCTGCAGGGACGTGATCGCGATGGTGGGAATGGCCCGCAAGGACGGCGACTGCAGCTGCGCCTGTCGGACCGCCACGCCGTTCATGCGCGGCAGGACGATGTCGAGGAGGATGGCGTCCGGCAGCGGCTCGGTCTGGAGCCGGCGGACTGCCTCGGCGCCGTCGGCCGCGCAGCCGACGTAGTAGCCCTCCTGCATCAAGAGCTCAGCCAGATGGGCCCGCAACGCGAAGTCGTCCTCGACCAGCAGCAACCGTCGCGGGTCGTTGGCGGGACGCGCGCGCGGACCTGGGTCCTCGCTGCCGGACAAGCCACCCTGAGGGCCGGGAAGGGACTCACCTGTCACGCCCATGACGATTTTGTACAACATGGGACGCACGCTGAATAAGTCAACGCCGTCCATGACGGTTCCGCGTCGCCCCCTTCCGGGAAGCTCAAACGAAAGGATTCGGGAGCGTTACGAGCCCTTGTCCCGGCGCCGATCGTCACTAGAGGGAACAACCGATGAGCAGCATCGAGGATAGCTCCCTGCCGCCCGCCTCGATTCTCGCCGTCGACGATCACCCCGCGAACCTGCTGGCGCTGGAGGCGATCTTCGAGTCGCTCGACATCGAGCTGGTCAAAGCCTCGTCGGGGCCTCAGGCGCTGAAGCTGGCCGAGCAGCGACCGTTCGCCGTGATCCTGCTGGACGTCGTCATGCCGGAGATGGACGGCTTCGAGGTGCTCGCCAAGCTGCGCACGATGCAGCTCGCGCGCGAGACGCCCATCATCCTGCTGACCGCCTACGAGTTCGATCCGCGCAACATCGAATCGCTGCAGGGGACCGCGCTGGTGGACTACATCGTCAAGCCGATCGCATCCGGCCTCTTGCGGGCGAAGGTGCGCGCGCTGGTGTCGCTGTACCGCCGCGGCGAGGCGCTGGCGGCGCGCGACCGCGACATCGCGATGCTGGCGCACGACCTGCAGACGCCGCTGGCCAGCATCGCCGCCGGCACCCTGCTGCTGTCGCGCGGAGAGCTGGATGACCGGACGCGCACCGTGACCGATCGGATCGCCCGCACCGTGAAGCGCATGAGCGACATGGTGACCGACCTGACCGACTACGCGCGCGCCGGGTTGGGCCCCATTCCGGTGGTCCGCCGGCCGATCGACCTGGGGCGCCTGGCGGCCGACGTCGTCGCGGAGTGCCAGGCGCTGGAGGGCGGCGACCGCATCCAGGTCGACGCGACCGGCGACCTGCGCGGCGAGTGGGACCCGAACCGCGTGGCGCAGGCCATCTCCAACCTCGTGCGCAACGCCATCACGCACGGCCAGGGCGAGGTGCGCCTGCGGCTGCAGGACGCCGGCGACGTCGTCGAGGTTCACGTCTACAACCGCGGCGAGCCGATTCCGGCCGACCGGTTGCCGTTCATCTTCCAGCCGTTCGAGCGCGGGTCGAATGAAGGGCGCGGCCTGGGCCTGGGCCTCTACATCGTCCGCGCGATTGCCAGCGCCCACGGCGGGCGCGTCGAGGCCATCTCGTCCGGGGCCGAAGGCACGACGTTCAGGCTGTGCCTGCCGCGTCGCCAGCCGGCTTGACCAGACCTTCGATCACCGTCAGCAGGTGTTCCGGGTCGATCGGCTTGACCAGGTGCGCGGCGAACCCAGCCGCGGCCGTGCGCTGCCGATCCTTTTCCTGCCCGTAACCGGTCAGCGCGACCAGCGCCGGCGTCTGCGCGCCCAGGCGCCGCCGCAGCTCGCTGCCCAGCTGGTAGCCGTCCATCACCGGCAGCCCGATGTCCAGCAGCGCGACGTCGGGGGCCAGGCCCGCCGCCAGCGACAACGCCGTGGCCGCGTCGTGGGCGATCTCGACGGTGTGACCGGCGTCGACCAGCAACATCGACAGCAGCTCGGCCGCGTCTTCGTTGTCGTCGACCAGAAGAATGCGGCGGCTGACTCCGGCGTTCACCGTGGGGATCGAACCGCCCGCGTCAGTGGACTGCTTCGACATCGCCGTAAGTGGTAGCACGTAAACCCCATCACGGCCGTGCGATGCGCACCTCGACCGAACCCACGTCGCGCGTCGTGCGCTCGACCAGATCCAGGAGGTCCACGTTCTGGCCGCGATCGTCCAGCCAGGCGCGGCGCTCTTCGTTCCAGTCGAAGTGCCAGGCCCGGTCTCGGAAGGCGACCCACAGCTGGCGGGGCGACGGCTGCGGCGTCAGCATGAGCCGCTGCTTCTCGAAGAACGTGAGGGTCAGCGTCCCCTGCGACAGCGAGACCTCCGCCACGTCGGGGTCGACCGATTCGTAGGCGCGATCGATGCGCGCAAAGGTGTCGTCCAGAAGCTCCCGGTATCGTTTTTCGTCGAGGCTCACGTTCACCGCCGCGTAAAGGCCATCCAGAAATCGAACCCCGACCGCCGCACCAGCATCGGCACGGGGTCACCCAGTTTGTAACTCTTGAGCGCCTCGGCGACGTCCGCCGGCGTCCAGACCGCGGTCTTCCCGACGCGCAGCACGACGTCGCCGACGCGCAAGCCGGCCTGGGCGGCCGCACTGTGGTCGGTCACGCGCGTGACGGTGACGCTGCGCCCGGCCGGCGCGCGCGAGGCCCGCGCGGGCGTGGGCTCGACGTCGAAGTCGTCGACGTTGGCCATCAGCGGCTCGGGGGTGCGCGAACAGCTCGACGGGTGCGGCGGCGAGATGTCGCGCACGGGCGCGGCGCGCGGCACGACCTCGCGCCAGATGCGCTTGCCGTCGCGCAGGACGGCGATCTTGGTGCGCATGCCGGGCGTGCTCAGCTGCGCGTCGATCTTGAAGTCCTCGCTGGTCGCGACGTCCCAGCCGTTCCAGTTGATCACGACGTCACCGGGCTCCAGCCCCGCCGCCTCGGCGGGCGAGCCCTTCTCGATGCTGGCGATCAGCGCGCCGCGCCCGGAGCTCAGGTTCAGCGCGGCCTCCAGCGCCGGGTCGATGGGCTGCGCGTCGACGCCCAGGTAGGCGCGGCGGGCGACGCCGGTCTCGATCATCCGCGGCAGCAGCGCCTTGGCCATGTTGACGGGGATCGCGAACCCGATCCCCTGGGCCGGCTGCAGCGGGTGCCCGGCCCAGAACGCCGCGCTGATGCCGATGACGGCGCCCGAGGCGTCGATGAGCGGCCCGCCGGAGTTCCCGAGGTTGATCGACGCGTCCGTCTGGATGAAGAACGAGTAGAGGTCGTCGGAGCCGGCCTCGTGCAGCGTCGAACGGTCGACCACGCGCTCTTTCGCCGAGACGATCCCGGCCGTGACGCTGTGGTTGAAGCCGTACGGGTTGCCGATCGCGATCACGGGCTCGCCGACACGCACCACGCTGGAGTCGCCCAGCGCCAGCACGGGCAGCGGCCGCTTCGACTGCACCTTGAGCAGCGCGATGTCCGTCGCCAGATCGGCGCCGGCCACGCACGCCGGCAGCTCGCGCCCGTCGAACAGCCGGACGCGCAAGTCCACCACGCCGCGCACGACGTGCTCGTTGGTCAGGATGTAGCCGTCCTTGTTGATGATGAACCCGGTGCCGATCGACGTGCGCCCGGACTCCCCCTCCCCTTCGCCGCCGCTGGGTTCGGCCAGCTCGCCGCGCACGTGCACGACGGCGGCGCGGGCGCGCTCGGCCAGCTCCGCCAGCCCGGTCGCGGTCTTCACCTGGTGGGGCGCGGGCGTCCACAGCACGGGGTCGCGGGCCCACGCGGGGACCGCGGCGAAGCAGCAAGCGAAGACGGCGGCGGGGGCCCAGCGCATGAGCGCTGAAGCCTAACCGATCGGGGGCACGATCAGGCAGGAACCCCGGTCGGCCCGCGGCGGATCAGTCAGCGGTCGACGCGGCGGATCAGACGGTGCAGCGCCTGGCGGTCGGCGTGCGAGACGTGCTCTTCGGGCGGACCCGCGTCGGGATGCGACGCCGCCAGCTGGCTGCCGCCGCCGATGCGCCGGCGGACGTCGTCGACCAGCGGCCCGGCCGCGCGCTTCGTGCCGTCCATCAGGTCCTGCGACTCCTTGCTCTCACCGATGGCGTGCAGGTGCTGGAACAGCGTCTGCGAGCCGAGCTTCACAGTCAGCCCGAACCAGGCGAACAGGACCAGGCCGAAGAGGCCGATGCCGAGCTTGAGGAGGCGAAACACGCGTCTTGGTCCTCTCCTGGTCCTCAGCGCAGCGTCTGATTGCTGGCGCGAAAAACGATCTGCCCCGAGGCGGGCACCGCATCGCGCGCCCTCAGCCGCCGCTGCATTCCGGCGACGGTCCCACGCCGCGGCCCGGCGGAAACCAGCACGAAACCCTTCGGCAGCGCGCGCGCACGACCCTCAGAAAATTCGCCCAGCATGGATCTCCTGCTTCATCTTCCCTGGCAGATCCCTGCCGTCAAATTTTTCGCTGGGGCGCCGAAAGCTAGCCGGAGTCGGTGGGGACCAGGTCGGCCCCGGTCTCCTTGGCGAGCTCGGCCAGCCGCTTGCGCGCGGCGCGCTCGATCAGCCACACCACGAGGATCGACAGGTTGAACAGCAGGAACAGCGGCGCGGCCATCAACACCTGCGACAGGATGTCGGGCCCCGGCGTCAGCACGCCACCGACGAGGAACGACAGAATCAGCGCGTACTTGTTGAACTTCCAGAGCGCCTTCGCGCTGACCAGGCCCAGCCAGCCCATGACCGCCAGCAGCACGGGCAGCTCGAACGCGACGCCGGTCCCCAGCAGCATCGCCAGCATGAAGCCGACGACCTCGTCCATCATGACCGCCGGCTCGATCTTGAAGTGCAGATTGCCCGGGAAGATCTCGGCGAACGACAGCATGTACGTGAGCGCGGGCTTGCACAGCACCGCGTACCCGAACAGCGCGCCGCCCAGGAAGCAGGCCGCGGTCGCGATGGTCACGACCAGCGCCATGCGCTTTTCCTTCTTGTAGAGGCCGGGCGCGACGAAGCGCCACAGCTCCCAGAAGATGAACGGGCTGGCGACCAGCAACGCGCCGTAAAGCGCCAGCTTGGTGTAGACCCAGAACGGCTCCGTCGGGCT
>CAZJMY010000945.1:0-3116 GCA_964546845.1 uncultured Myxococcales bacterium
ACGACCGACAGCATGGGCAGGTCGCTCATGCTGTCGCTGTAGCCGTAGCAGTCCGACAGGCTCAAGTTCTCTTTCTCGGCGTACACCCGCATCCAGCTGGCCTTGGTGGCGGCCGCCATCACCGGCGGCAGCAGTCGGCCGGTGGCGTACCCGTCCACGAACTCCAGCCGGTTGGTCACATAGTCGTCGATCTTGAGGTGCTTGGCGAGCGGACGGACCGTCAGGTCCAGGGCGCCCGTCACCAGCACCTGCCGCAGCCCCAGCTGACGCGACTTGTCGATGAGCTCGTAGGCGCCCGGGAAGATCGACGGACGAAGCACCGTGTCGAACAGCTCGTCAGCCAGGCAACGCAATCGATCCTCCGACTCACCCTTGTACCTGATGAAGAAAATGTCGTTGAACAGGCGCCGATTGAAGAAATCGGTCGCCAGGAACAACGGCACGCTCACCAGCGTGGCGGCGGTCTTCGTGAGGCTTTTCAGGATTCCCTGCTGGTTGCGGGCGCTGAAAGCGAACGCGTGGACCAGGTTCGTGCGGACCAGGGTTCCATCCAGGTCGTAAAAAGCTGCGGCGGCCATGGGAAATTCGTGCAGGCCCCGTATACCACAGGCATAATTTGCGCGGGCCGCAATGAATCCGGGCGGTGATCAACCCGGAACCCCAGGGGGGTTCCCAGACCCTCCGCCTCCCCCTCCGGCCGGCCGAGCCCAGCTTCGCCAGCGCAGCCGCGAGCTGCTGACGACGATCCTGAAGGACGCGACCCCGCCCGAGCTGCGCGTCGTGGGACGGACGCTGTACCACGCGGCGATGGTCGGCGTGGCGGCCGGGCTGATGGGGGCCGCCTTCTTCGCGACCCTGGAGTTCGTCCAGCGCCTGCTGCTGGAGGATCTGGGCGGCTACCGGCCTCTGCGCGCCAGCGGCGAGACCTTCATCCGTGAGCTCGGCCAGCCGGCCCACTTCCGGCCCTGGCTGGTCGCGCTGCTGCCGGCCGTGGGCGCGCTGATCGGCGGCATCTGTTCGCAGCTGGCGCCCGAGACGTACGGCGGCGGCGACGCCATGATCAACGCCTTTCATCACGGCGACGGGCAAATCCGCAAGCGCGTGTCCTGGGTGAAGGCGCTGTCGTCGATCTTCACGCTGGGCACCGGCGGCTCCGGCGGGCGCGAGGGGCCGACGATGCAGATCGGCGGCGCGCTGGGCTCGCTGTGCGGGCGCCTGCTGCGCGTGGGCGCGCAAGAGCGCCGCATCCTGATGGTGTCCGGCGTCGCCGCCGGCATCGCCGCCGTGTTCCGCACCCCGCTGGGCGCCGCGCTGCTGGCCGTCGAGGTCCTCTACCGCGACGACTTCGAATCGGACGCGCTGATCCCGGCGGTCCTCGCCAGCGTCACCGCGTACTCGGTCGTCATCTCGATCTTCGGCGAGTCGACGCTGTTCGCGCACCCGGGGCGGTTCCCCTTCGTCATCACCCACCTGTGGTTGTACGGGTTGCTGGCGCTGATGGTGTCCGCGCTGGCGGTGACGTTCCTGAGCGCCCTGCGCGGCGTGCAGCGCATCACCGCCAGCCTGACGATCCCCATGTGGGCGCGCCCGGGGCTGGGCGGGCTGGCGATGGGCGTCTTCTGCGTGCCGATCGTCGTCTTCATCGGCTGGCGCCTGGCGCAACCCGGGCAAGGCCTGGGCCTCTTCGGCGGTGGCTACGGCGCCGTGCAGGTCGCTATCACGGGCGCCAGCTGGCTGCCGGGCGGCTGGGCGGGCGCGGCCCTGCTGCTGTTCCTGTGCCTGGCCAAGATCGTCGCGTCGTCGCTGACCATCGGCAGCGGCGGCAGCGCGGGCGACTTCGCGCCGGCGCTGGTGATCGGCGGCCTGTTCGGCGGCGCCTTCGGGCGCGTGGCGCAGATGCTGATCCACGACCCGCGCATCGACCCGGGCGCCTTCGCGCTGGTGGCGATGGGCACCTTCTACGGGGGCATCGCGCACACGCCGCTGTCCTCCTTGGTTCTCGTGTGTGAGCTGGCCGGAAGCTACGACCTGCTGGTCCCGCTGATGCTCGCGGAAGGGATCGCCTTCGTGGCCCTGCGGCGCCGCTCGCTGTACCACGCGCAGGTGAAGAGCCGGCGCGAGTCGCCCGTCCACCGGTCGGTCGACGTCCTGCGCACGACGCGCGTCGGGGCGGTCATGCGCATGATCTCGGTCAACGGCGTCCCCATCGCCTCGCGCGAGTTCTCCGTTTCGGCGGACGCCGACCTGCGCACGGCGGCCCAGACCATGCTGGCGAACAAGCTGCGCGAGATCCAGGTCACCGACGCCCAGGGGCAGGTCGTCGGCCTCCTCGACGAGGCCGACATCTCCCGCTGTTACCTGGACGCCGCCGACCAGACCAACACGTCGGCCAGCATCCCGATCAAGCCGTAGCGCCCGGCTGGCCTCAGTAGCCGCCGCTGGCGTTGATGTAGAACTCGTCCAGGTTCGCAGTTCCGCCGGAGCCGCACAGGATCTGCATGCTGGCCGCCCCCGCCGGCGCGGTCACGACGGTCGCGTACGGGATCCAGTTGGCGCCCATCGAGCTGGAGTCGAGCGTCGTCGTGTCCCCGAACTGGTCCCCCGACGCGCACCCGGTCCCCATGTAGAAGGTGACGAAGCAGCGGAACCCGTCCCCGACCGCTTGCTTGAACTGGAAGCCGACGTTGTAGGCCACGCCGCCGCTGGCCGGCACGCACTGCTCGATGTCGCCGTTTCCACCGCTCACGCGCAGCGAACCCGAGCCGGGGCACCCTTCCACGTCCGCCGAGTTCCAGCTCTTCGCCGTCGAGTTGTCGTTCACGAACCAGCCGCTCAGATCGGTGTCGAAGCCGGGGTTGACCAGCAGGTTGCCGAAGCTCTTGGGGCGGCAGATGCAGCTGTTGTTGCCGCCGCAGTCGTAGTAGCTCTTCGCCGTGCAATCGGCCTTGGCCGCGCACTGCTTGCACTGCCCGGCGACGCAGACCGGCGTCGAGCTGCCGCAGCAGGTGTTGCCGCAGGCCGGCTTGCCGGTGGAGCAGGCCTGGCACATGTTGCCGGTGCAGACGTCGCCGGCCAGGCACTGCGCCTGCGAGCTGCAGCTGGTGTTGCAGCTGCTG
>CAZJMY010000946.1:0-4986 GCA_964546845.1 uncultured Myxococcales bacterium
CTCCGTCGTTTCCACCGGCTCCGGGGGCAGCGCCGCGGGGGGCGCGTCGGGCGGCGCAGCCGGGCGCGGGTCCGGAACCGGCGGCACCGGCGCGGGCGGCACGTCCGGCGCGGCGGGCGGTGACGTCTACCCGGTGCCGGCCACCCCGCCTGCCGACGAGGACGGCTCGCAGCTCTGGCTGCGCTACCCCAAGGTCTCGCTCCCCAGCCGGCTGGCCGAGTACCAGGCGGCGATCGTCCAGATCGTGAAGGCGGGCACCTCCGCGACCCTCCAGGCCGCGCAGTCCGAGCTGAGCAAAGGGCTGAGCGGCCTGACCGGCGCGACGATCCCCGTCGTCGACCAGCCGACAGCGGCCGGCGCGGTGGTGCTGGGCACGCCCACCTCGTCGACCATCGTGCAGTCGCTGGCGCTGGGGGCGACGCTGACCGCCGCCGGGGCCGAGGGGTACGTGGTCCAGGCCACCACCGTCGGGGGCAAGGCGGCCATCGTCGTCGCCGGCAACACCGACGTCGGCGTGCTGCACGGCGCGTTCGCGCTGCTGCGCCACCTGCAGTGCCACCGCCCGCTGGCCGGCCTGTCGCTGAGCGGCGCGCCCAAGGTCCAGCGCCGCATCCTGGACCACTGGGACAACCTGGACGGCAGCATCGAGCGCGGCTACGCCGGCAAGTCCCTGTGGCAGTGGAGCAGCCTGCCGAACACGCTCTCGCAGCGATACACCGACTACGCGCGCGCGAACGCCTCGATCGGGATCAACGGCGTGGTGCTGAACAACGTCAACGCCGACCCGCAAATCCTGAGCAGCACGTACCTGACCAAGGTGGCCGCGCTGGCGACGGCCTTCCGGCCCTACGGCATCGCCGTCTACCTGTCGGCGCAGTTCGGGGCGCCCAAGGCGATCGGCGGGCTCAGCACGGCCGACCCGCTGGACAGCGGCGTCAAGCAGTGGTGGGCGACCCTGGCCGACAGCATCTACCAGAAGATCCCGGACTTCGGCGGCTTTCTCGTGAAGGCGAACTCGGAGGGGCAGCCGGGGCCGGCCGACTACGGCCGCACGCACGCCGACGGCGCCAACATGCTGGCCGCCGCGCTGGCGCCCCACGGCGGCATCGTCATGTGGCGCGCCTTCGTCTACAAGGACGACGGCACCGACCGCATCGGTCAGGCCTACACGGAGTTCAAGCCGCTGGACGGCAAGTTCAACACCGGCACGATGGTGCAGGTGAAGAACGGACCGCTGGACTTCCAGCCGCGCGAGCCGTTCCACCAGCTCTTCGGCGCGATGACGAAGACGCCGCTGGCGCTGGAGCTGCAGATCACGAAGGAGTACCTGGGCGAGGACACGCACCTCGTCTACCTGGGGACGATGTGGCAAGAGACGCTGCAGTCGGACACCTACGCGAAGGGGCAGGGGTCGCTGGTCGCGCGCGTCGTCGACGGCAGCCTGACCAGCGCGTCCGTCAGCGCGATGGCCGGCGTGGCCGGCATCGGCAGCGACGCCAACTGGATGGGGTCGCACTTCAACCAGGCCAACTGGTACGCGTTCGGGCGGATGGCGTGGAACCCGGACCTGTCGGCGCAGGACGTCGCCGACGAGTGGATCCGCCAGACTTTCACGAACGACCCGGTCGTCGTCGCGCCCGTCACGCAGCTGATGATGAATTCGCGGCAGAACTGCGTGAACTACATGGAGCCGCTGGGGCTGGTGCACATGATGGGCTCGGGCCACCACTACGGCCCGGCGCCGTGGGTCAGCGACCAGACGCCGGCCAACGCCAACCCGACCTACTTCGAGAAGGCGGACGCGAACGGGATCGGCTTCGATCGGACGTCGACGGGCAGCAACACGGTCGCGCAGTACGCGGCGCAGGTGGCCAGCACCTTCGGCACGCGCAGCACCACCCCCGACGACTTCCTGCTGTTCTTCCAGCACGTGAAGTGGGACGACAAGGTCGCCTCGTCGGGGCGCTCGCTCTGGGAGGAGCTGGTCTACCGCTACAGCCTGGGCGTCGACGCCGTGCAGACCATGAAGGACCAGTGGGCGATGGTGAAGGGGCGGATCGACACGAAGCGGTTCAACGACGTCACCGGCTTCCTGCAGACGCAGCACTACGAGGCGCGCTGGTGGCGTGACGCCTGCCTGACCTACTTCAGCAGCCTCAACAAGAAGGCGGTCCCGGCCGGGTATTCGCCGCCGCAGAAGGCGCTGTCGTTCTACCAGGGGCTCAACTGCCCCAGCGACGCGACCAAGCCGCGCTGCCCAGCCGTCTACACCGGCAACCCGTCGCCCGCCATCACGCCCTAGCGCCAATGCCGTTCGGTTAAGCGCCAGGACGCAAGGAACGCCATCCGAGCCATTCAGAATTCCTGATCCTGGCGGTTCCGAAGTCCTGGCGTGGCTCTTGTCCGAACAGCATTGGCGCTAGCGCGCACGCTCCCCGACGGCGCGGGCGCGGCGCATGTTGTAGGTTGGGGGGGATGTGGCGTTGGTTGTTGCGGCTCTTGGGCTTTTCGCTGGCCGCCGCGGCCGCGCTGGTCCTGGTGGTGGTGGTGCTGGCCTGGTTCTCGACGGGGCACTTCTCCGCCTTCGGTGGCAAGCCGGATCCAGAGCGCCTGCGCGGGTCCCCCGAGTTCGTCGGCGGCAAGTTCCAGAACCCCGAGCCGACGTCGCTGATGTCCGGGCGGCGCTGGTTCGGGGCGGTGCGCGAGTGGCTGTTCGGCAAGCAGATGCGCCGACCGATCTGCGCGCTGCCGATGGTGACCGACACGGCCGCGCGCCTGGCGGCGCCGCCGGCGACCGGGCTGCGCGTCACCTGGCTGGGGCACTCGACGACGCTGGTCGAGATCGACGGGGTCACCGTCCTGACCGACCCGATCTGGAGCGAACGCGCGTCGCCGTCGACCTGGTTCGGGCCCAAGCGGTACCACCCGCCGCCGCTGCCGCTGGACCAGCTGCCGCGCGTCGACGCGGTGGTGGTCTCGCACGAGCACTACGATCACCTGGACCAGCAGACGGTACGGGCGCTGGCGGCCCGGGGCGGCGCGTTCCACGTGCCGCTGGGCATCGGCGCCCACCTCGCGGCCTGGGGCGTGCGGGCGGCGCAGATCGTCGAGCACGATTGGTGGCAGGGCGCGGCGCTGGCGGGCGGCGTGCGCGTGGTCGCGACGCCCTCGCGCCACTTCAACGGACGGCTGCCGGGGCGGACGGGCGCGCTGTGGACCTCGTGGTCGATCGTGGGGCCGCGGCACCGCGTGTTCTTCAGCGGTGACACGGGCCCCACGGAGTCGCTGCGCGAGGTGGCGCGGCGCGAGGGGCCGTTCGACGTCGCGCTGATCGAGATCGGCCAGTGGAACGCCGCCTGGGGCGACATCCACCTGGGGCCGGTCGGCGCGCTGGACGCCTTCGCGCGCAGCGGGGCCAAGGTCCTGATCCCGATCCACTGGGGGACGTTCGTGCTCGCCTACCACGCCTGGTCCGAGCCGGCCGAGACCCTGGTGACCGAGGCGGCGCGCCGCGGGGCCGCCGTGCTGACGCCCATGCTCGGCGAGCCGATCGAGCCGGTCGCGCGCCCGGCCCCGCAAACGACCGCCTGGTGGCGCGCCTACCCGCCGCTGGCGCCGCGCTGCCCGTAAGATGGCGGCCGCCATGCATTCGATCCTGTCGCGGTGGGAGAGCTTCTACGTGATCATCGGCAGCGCGGCCGCCGCGCTGATCGGGCTGCAGTTCGTCGCGGCGGTGCTGGGCGCCGAGCTGCGCGTCGTCGGGGGCGAGAGCGTCACGCGCGCCTTCGGCACGCCGACCATCGTGCACTTCGGCGCCGTGCTGCTGAACGCCGCCTTCCTGAGCGCGCCGTGGCCCTCGGAGACCGGGGTTTCCATCCTGATCGGGACGTTCGGCGCGGCCGGCGTGGTCTACACGTTGTTGGTCGCCCGCCACGCGCGCCGACAGACGCTGTACAAGCCGGTGCTGGAAGACTGGATCTGGCACACGATCGTGCCGCTGGCGGCCTACGCGGGCATGCTGGTCAGCGCGATCCTGCTACCGCGCGCCCCCGAGGAAACGCTGTTCGCCGTGGCCGGCAGCGCGTCGCTTCTGCTTTGCGCCGGGGTCCACAACGCCTGGGACTCCCTGAACTACATCGCGCTCCGCCGGCGCCGGGCAGCCGCGGACGAGGCGGCCAAGGGCGGCGGCGACGAGCCCGACGGCCCGCCGCCCACCTAACCGCAATGCCGTTCGCTTCGGACGCAACAGGAACACGACCGACACCGGGGCGTTGTTAAACGCCAGGACGCCAGGGACGCCAAAGGCAACGCCAGACGAAGGAGATCGATATCTGGACCAGAATTTCTCCGAGTTGGCGTCCCGGAGTCCTGGCGTTTAAGAGAACGGCATTGCAGCTACGCCGCTACTCGAACCGGTGCAGGATCGTGTAGGTGGCGGTCCGCGGTGGGGCGGTGGGTGTGTGGATCGCCAGCGAGATGACCGTGTCGGCGGGGAAGCTCGCGTAGTGGCGCTGGCAGGCGACCAGCACGGCGCCCTCGGCGGGGTCGAACGGGACGCGGTCGACGGCCGCGATCAGCTCGCCCGTCGATTCGGCGGCGATGCTGAAATCGACGCGGTCGGCGTGCGTCAGGTCCAGGCCGCCGAGGCGGTGGATCAGCAGGTCGGCGTCGCGCAGGAAGACGGCCTCGCGCCGGTCGCCCGGCAGAAAGTCGTTCTCGCGCACGCGCGCGCCGCGGGCCCGCAGCTGCTCGACGCGCTCGCGCGAGACGACGGGCGGCAGGGCGGCGCGCAACGCTTCGGTCACGGCGGCGACGCGCGCAGCGGCGGTCGTGCAGTCCGGACAGCCGAACAGGTGCTCCTCGACGGCGTCGCTGGCGGCGGCGTCCAGGTCGCCGGCCCAGTAGTCGACCAGCGTGCCCCAGTCGAGCGGGTTCGGGCAGGTCATGCGTGCGCCTCCTTCGGCGTGTCGAGGCAGCGGCGCAGCG
>CAZJMY010000947.1:0-6930 GCA_964546845.1 uncultured Myxococcales bacterium
CGACTGCGTGACGGACGGCGTGTGCAAATCGACCTACGGGTCCGATCACATCTGCGTGTCGGGCGGCTGCGTGGACGGCGAGTGCCGGTCGGCGACGGACTGCCCGTCGGGCGAGATCTGCAACGCGTCCTTCCTGTGCACCACCTGCGCGGGCGACGGGGACTGCGTCTCCGCTTACGGGGCGAATCACCTCTGCGTGAACAACCTGTGCGTCGCGGGCGACTGCCGCCAGACCGCCGACTGCGGTGGCGGCCGGATCTGCGACACGAACACCCTCAAGTGCGTCCCGTGCAGCGACGACGCCAACTGCGTCGCGAACTACGGCGGCCAGCAGCTGTGCCTCAGCGGCAGCTGCGTCGCCGGCAATTGCCGCACGGCCGCGAACTGCGGCCCCGGCGAGGTCTGCGACCTGACGACGCACATGTGCGCCGCGTGCAGCACCGACGCGGCCTGCGTGGGCGCCTACGGCAACGGGCACCTGTGCGTGAACGGCTCCTGCATCGCGGGCGAGTGCCGCACCTCGACTGACTGCGGCGGGAACCTGATCTGCAACGTGGCCACCTTCAGCTGCACGGCGTGCGCCGCGGACGCGGAGTGCGTCAGTGCCTACGGAACGAACCACCTGTGCATCGGCGGCGCGTGCGTCTCGGGCACCTGCCACAGCACGAACGACTGCGGCGGCGGCGAGATCTGCGACGGCGCCCACAACTGCGGCGCGTGCGCCAACGACCAGGCGTGCGTCAGCGCCTACGGCCCGCAGCACCTGTGCATCAACAACGTCTGCGTCGCGGGCCAGTGCCGCGCGTCCGGCGACTGCCCGGGCGGAGGGCTGTGCGACGTCCCGACCCGCACGTGCCACGTCTGCGCCAGCGACGCCTCCTGCCAGGGCGACCAGGCCTACGGGGTGACGACGGTCTGCGTGGCGGGGGCCTGCATCGCCGGCGATTGCCATGGCCCGTCGACGGACTGCCCCAGCGGACAGCTGTGCGGGATCTCGCACGCCGACACCTGCGGCCCGTGCGCCAACGACGCCCAGTGCCAGTCGGACGGCGCGTACGGACCCGGGTACATCTGCTATCAGGGCATCTGCCAGCTGGGGAATTGCCACGGCACCAGCGCCGACTGCACCGGCTCGAAGGCCGGGCTCATCTGCGGGGCCGTCACCACCAACGACTGCGGTTCCTGCAGCAGCGATGCGCAGTGCCAGTCGGATCCGGTGTACGGGTCCTCGCGCATCTGCCAGACGACCACCGGTCAGCCCACGACCGGGCAGTGCGTCTCGGCGGCCTGCGCGGCCAGCGGTCCGTGCGCGGCCAACTCCGGCGACTTCTGCTGCAACAACATCTGCACGGCCGGGAACTGCTGCGTGGACGCCGATTGCGCGTCGCTGGGATCGCCGTACCGGTGCGTGAACAACAGCTGCACCGGCTGCTCGGCGGCGACCGGCAACACCTACTTCGTCGACCCGGTGAACGGCAACGACGCCAGCGCGACCGGCAGCGGCCTGGCCGGCGGCGTGGCGACGCCCAGCTGCAGCTTCAAGACCGTGACCCACGCGCTGTCCGTCGTCAGCAGCATCGGCGCGGCGGGGACCAAGATCGTGATCGTGGGCCAGGCGGGCCAGACCGTCGTGCTCGACGGGACCGAGACGCTGCCCATCGTCGTGCCGGCCAACGTCGCCATCTCGACGAAGACCGGACCCATCCGCGTCAACCTGCCCGCTGCCAGCGACACCGCCTTCGGCGGGTTCCGCCTGGTGGGCGATCAGGCGGTGATCGCGCCGGATCCGTCGGCGCCGCTGACGATTGACGGCAACGCCAACGCGTCGGGCATCGGCATCGGGGTGTCGCCTGGGAACGGGAAGACCACGTCGATCTCCTACGTGACGGTCCAGAACACGGGCGGCAACGGCATCGCCGTCACGAACGGCACCCTCAACATCCTGCAGGGCGTGACCGTCACGAACGCGGGCAGCACGGCCAAGCACCACGACGGCCTGAACGTCTCGGGCGGCACCGTGAACATCACCGTCAGCGCGGGCCAGGCGGCGACCAGCTTCAGCAACAACACCCAGCACGGCATCTACGTGACCGGGACGGCCGTCGTGAACATCAGCGGCGTCCCCGTGGTCTCGCCGGCGCCGAACGGGCAGGGGACGGTGATGGCGAACAACAACGCGTTCGACGGCCTGGAGATCTTCCAGAGCGGCGGCGTGGCCGCGCAGAGCCAGGTCGTGGGCCTGGTGGCCTGGGGCAACGCCAAGCAGGGCGTGCAGCTGTTCGGCGGCGAGAAGGTGAAGGTCCGTCGCAGCGTGATGCTGAACAACAAGCTGAACGGGGTTTTCCTGACTTGGTCGGATTCGACGGCCGCGTCGAACGATCTGTCGGGCATCAACCTCGGGACGGCGGGCGACCCCGGGCTGAACCAGATTCAGGCCTCACTGGGCGCCAACGCCGACCTCACCGGGCTCTGCGTCTCGATGGCCAGCGGGCAGGGGACGCTGTCCCTGTCGGCCCAGGGCAACGTGTTCTCGGGCCCGACCGACTGCACGACCTCGACCAACGGCGTCATGCGCGCCACCTCGTGCTCGAACAACGCCGACCTCGGCATCGTCCCCGCCAGCGGCACCACGGTGAACGTCGACCTGACTAACTGCCACTAACCCCCCCTCCGCTCGATTGTGAGGGAGGGGGCTCGGCCCCCGTCGCCGAGCGCGAGGGCATGCCGTTCGGTCAAGCGCCGGGACGCCAGGAACGCCATCTGGACCATCCAAAGACTCCTGATCCTGGCGTTTCTGCAGTCCTGGCGCTTCTTCTTATCCCTAAGGCTGGGCGCCCGTGGCGATCCAGTGGCGGATGACGGCGATGGGGTCGCGGGGAAGGCGCTTCTTGGGAGGCATCGGGGGGCGCACGCGGCGCTCGATCTGGGCGACGAGCTGGCTGGCGGCGGGGTCGCCCGCGACGATCACCGGGCCGTCGTCGCCGCCCTTCATCGCCGCCTCGTAGCTATCGAGGCGCAGGCCCGCCTGGGCCTCGTCCGGGCCGTGGCACGAGACGCACCAGCGGTCCAGGATGGGGGCCACGTCCTCGGCGAAGCTGGGCACGGCCGGCGCGGGCGGGGCAGGTGCCGGCGCCGGCGCGGCAGGGCTGAGCGCGGGCGCGCCCAGCACGAAGGCGATCGTCATCTTGCGGCTTAAACTTCCGCCAGAACGGGGCTTTTCTTGCAAATCCGATCTTCGTCCTTTAGGGTCCATGACACTTTAGCGCATGGCTTCCCGACAGCTGGATCTTCCTGCACCAGGCAAAGCGAGCGGGGCCGGTGGTGGGCGCGGACGGCGGGGTGGTGGCGCCGCGAACGGCGGCGCCGACGAGCCGCCCCCGCCTGCCGACGCCTCGCTGGCCGCCGAGGCGCAACGGCGTTACCTGAACTACGCCGTCAGCGTCATCACGTCTCGCGCGCTGCCCGACGTCCGCGACGGCCTCAAGCCGGTGCAGCGGCGCATCCTCTACGCGATGTACGCGAACCTGCACCTCTATCCCGACGCCAAGTTCCGCAAGTCGGCGACCATCATCGGCGAGGTGCTCGGCAAGTTCCACCCGCACGGGGACTCGGCCTGCTACGACGCCATGGTCCGCATGGCGCAGCCCTTCTCGATGCGCGTCCCGCTGGTCGACGGCCATGGCAACTTCGGCTCGCTGGACGGCGACGCCCCGGCCGCCTACCGCTACACCGAGGCCCGGCTCGCGCCGCTGGCGATGGACCTGCTGGACGAGATCCGCCAGGGGACCGTCGACTTCCGCCCCAACTACGACGGCACGACCGAGGAGCCGATCGTCGTCCCGGCCAAGATCCCCCAGCTGCTGGTCAACGGCTGCACCGGCATCGCCGTGGGCATGGCCACCAACATCCCGCCCCACAACCTGGCCGAGGTCTGCGCGGCGGCGGTGGCGATGATCGACGACCGCAGCCTGGAGACCAAGGACCTCCTCAAGTACATCAAGGGTCCCGACTTCCCGACGGGCGGCCAGGTCATCAACAGCAAGAAAGAGCTGCGCGAGATCTACGAGCGCGGGCAGGGGCCCGTGCGCCTGCGGGGCGAGTGGAAGACCGAGTCGGGCGGCCGGGGCGGCGCCGAGCACATCGTGATCACGTCCATCCCGTACGGCCTCACGAAGGCGGCGGTGGTCGAGCGGATCGCCGAGGTGATCATCGCCAAGAAGCTGCCCATGCTGGTCGACGTCCGCGACGAATCGACCGACGACGTGCGCGTCGTGCTGGAGCTGAAATCCGGCGCCGATCCGGCGCTGGTGATGGCCTACCTCTACAAGCACACGCCGCTGGAAAGCGGCTTCCACGTGAACCTCACCTGCCTGGTTCCGACGGAGAACCGCGAGATCGCCGGTCCGCTGCGCGTCGACCTGGCGGCCATGCTGCGCGAGTTCCTCACGTTTCGCGAGGAGACGGTCCGCCGCCGGTTCGAGTTCGAGCTGGCCGAGCTCGAACGGCGCATCCACATCCTGCAGGGCTTCGCGATCATCTTCGACGCCCTGGACGAGGCGATCCGCATCATCCGCAAGTCGGACGGCAAGGCCGACGCGGCCGTCAAGCTGTCCAAGCGTTTCGAGCTGTCCGACGCCCAAACCGATGCCATCCTCGAGCTCAAGCTCTACAAGCTCGCGCGGCTGGAAATCGACGCCATCCTGCGGGAACTGAAGGAAAAGCAGGACCGCGCCAAGGAGATTCGCGCGATCCTGGCCGACAAGAAGAAGCTGTTGCGGGTCGTACGGAGCGAGATCGCCGAGGTCGCCGAGCGCTTCCCGGACAAGCGGCGCACGAAGATCAGCGGCGCCGGCGAGGAGACCGAGTTCGTCGCCGAGGACTTCATCGTCGACGAAGAGGTCACCGTGATCCTGTCGCGCGACGGCTGGCTGAAACGCGTTCGCGAGGTCAAGGATCTGTCGGCGACCCGGCTGCGCGAGGGTGACGCGATCCTGGCGGTCATCCGCGGCTCGACGAAAGAGCCGATCGCCATCTTCTCGAACCTGGGCAGCGCGTACGTGATCCGCATCCACGACGTGCCCGCCTCCACGGGCTACGGCGAGCCGGTGCAGAAGCTGTTCAACTTTCGCGACGGCGAACGGGTCGTCGGCGCGCTGCCGGTCGCGGCGGCGCCCAAGGGCGCCCTGGCCGTGGCGGTCAGCAAGGGCGGCTTCGGGCTGCGCTTCAACCTGGACCCGCACCGCGAGCTCTCGACGCGCGCCGGCCGCCGCTTCGCCAGGCCGGGCGAAGGCGACGAGATTGTCGGCGTGGCGCTGGCCGACGAGAAGGACGTTCTGTGCGTCGTGACCAGCGACGCGCGCGCGTTGCTGTGCAAGGTCGCCGAGCTGCCGGACCTCGCCAACCCGGGGCGCGGCGTCACCGTCATCAAGGCGGGTGACGACGCCGGCGTGGTCGGCTTCGGCGTCGGCGGCGCCAAGGACAAGGACGTCCTCATCGCCGAGACCGACGACGGCAAGGAGCTGCCCGTCGGACCCGGGCGCTTCGCCGTCACGGGCCGCGGCGGAAAAGGTCACACGCTCAAGCGCAAGGCGAAGATCGTCCGCGCCGCGCCGCCGCTGCCCACCAACCCGCCGGCCCTCCTGAACTGACGTGACGACCAGCAGCTATACGTCCGACGACATCACCGTCCTCGAAGGGCTCGAGCCGGTGCGCAAGCGCCCCGGCATGTACATCGGGGGCACCGACAGCAAGGGCTACCACCACCTGCTCTGGGAGATCGTCGACAACTGCGTCGACGAGGTCATCAACGGATACGGCACGCGCATCGACGTCACCCTTCACGCGGACGGCAAGTCCGTCACCGTGACCGACGACGGGCGCGGCATCCCGATCGACATCAAGAAGGAATACAAGAAGTCGGCGCTGGAGCTGGTGCTGACGACGCTGCACGCGGGCGGCAAGTTCTCGGGCGCGCAGTATCAGTTCTCGGGCGGTCTTCACGGCGTCGGCTCGTCGGTCGTCAACGCCCTGTCCGAGGAGCTGACGGCCGAGATCAAGCGCGACGGCGCGCTGTGGGAGCAGAAGTACGAACGCGGCAAGGCGGTGACCAAGCTGCGCAAGGTCGGTCCGGCGCGCGGTACGGGCACGTCGATCACCTTCCGCCCCGACCCGGAGATCTTCGGCAAGCAGGAGTTCTCCGCCGAGACGATCCGTTTTCGCCTGGACGCCAAGGCCTTCCTGCACAAGGGCCTCACGATCGTCTTCAAGGACGAGAAGGCCGGTACCAAGGAGACGTTCCAGCACGAGGGGGGCATCGCCGACTTCCTGGCCAAGGTGGTCGCCGACCGCGGCAAGCCGCCGACGGCGCCGCAGGTCTTTTACTTCGAGCGGGGCGGCGACGGCGGCTTCCGGATCGAGGCGGCGCTGCAGTGGACCGAGTCGCACGAGGAGACCATCCGCTCCTACGTGAACGCGATCCCGACGACGGCGGGCGGCACGCACGAGCAGGGGTTCCGGTCGGCGATCGTCAAGGCGGTGCGGTCGTTCATGGAGACGGCCAACCTGGCGCCGAAGGGCATCACCGTCACCGCCGAGGACGTGCGCGAAGGCGTGGTCGGCGTGCTGTCGGTCTACATGTCCGAGCCTCAGTTCCAGGGGCAGACCAAGGAGCGGCTCGGCAGCCCCGAGGCGCAGGCCCAGGTCGACAGCGCGGTGCGTCCGGCGCTGGAGCGCTTCCTGCTGGAGAACAAGACGTCCGGCGCCGCGATCGTCGAGCGCATCGCGCTGGCGGCGAAGGCGCGCGAGGCGTCGCGCGCGGCCGCGCAGGCGGTGTCGCGCAAGACGGCCGTCTCGCACCGGCTGAACCTGCCGGGCAAGCTGGCGGACTGCGCGTCGACGGATCCCGGCAAGAGCGAGCTGTTCATCGTCGAG
>CAZJMY010000948.1:0-5006 GCA_964546845.1 uncultured Myxococcales bacterium
GTGCTGACCGAGGCGGTCCGGCGGCGGCCGTACAGCGTGGTGCTGCTCGACGAGGTCGAGAAGGCCCACCCGGACGTGCACGAGATCTTTTTCCAGGTGTTCGACAAGGGCGTGATGGAGGACGGCGAGGGGCGCCTCATCGACTTCAAGAACACGTTGATCTTGCTGACCTCGAACGTCGGCAGCGATCTGATCATCAACATGTGCAAGGACCCCGAGCTCAAGCCGGAGCCGGAAGGGATCGCGGCGGCGCTGCGGGCGCCCTTGCTGAAGGTGTTCCCGGCGGCGTTGCTGGGGCGGTTGGTGACGATCCCGTACTACCCGCTCAGCGACGAGATGGTCGGCGCGATCGTGCGCCTGCAGCTGGGCCGGGTCGCCCGGCGGGTCAAGGACGCGCACGGCGTGCCGTTTGAGTACGACGATGCGGTCGTGAAGTTGATCGTGAGCCGCTGCACGGAGCTGGAGAGCGGCGGGCGCATGATCGACGCCATCCTGACGAACACGCTGCTGCCGCGCATCAGCCAGGAGATCCTGGGTCGCCTGGGCGAGGGTCGCCCGGTGGGTCGCGTCGCGGTCTCGGCGGAGGCCGACGACTTCACGTACAAGTTCGACTGACGGTCGGGGCGGCTTCGGTTACGCCACGCCGTCGAGGCGGCCCTCCCGGCGAAAGGCGCCGGGGGTGCGGCCGAACTTGGCGCGAAAGCAGCGGATGAACGTGTGCACGTCGCCGAAGCCGGAGTCGCGGGCGACCTCGGAGACGGCCAGCGCGGACAGGACCAGCGTGCGCTTGGCCGCGTTCAGGCGCTGCTCTCGCAGCCAGGCCGCGAAGGGCATGCCGTACTGCACTCGGAACGCGCGGCGAAAGCTGCTGGTGGCGAGGCCGGCCCGCCGCGCGCAGACCTCCGTCGCCTCCTGAACGCCCAGGTTCTCGCGCAGCCAATCCACGGCGCCGCGCAGCCGTTCCAGGCGGTCGGCCGAATCGCGTTCGGTCGCCAGCCGCCCGAGGCCGGCCACCGCGCGCTCGAACTCGGCCATCAGCGATTGCGGGTCGGCCAGCGCGGCCAGGTCGTCCATCAGCTGCGCGTGCAGCGCGCGGCCGCGCGCGGGCTGCAGCACGCCGCGCGCCTCCAGAGACGACAGGACGTCGCGCAGCAACAACAGGAAATGGACCGCCATGGCGTGCGCGCGGCCGCCCGTCGCCGCCAGCACCTCGCGCGAGTAGTGCAGCAGCTCGACGCGGGCGTCGTCGGCGCGCCCCAGCTCGAAGGCGCGCTTGAGGCGCTCGCCCGCCCGGTGCAGGTTCGCCGTCGACTCCGCGGCGCCCGGCCGCTTGGCGGAGGCGGACACGAGGGACTTGCCTTCGCGGTCCGCCTTCTCCAGCGCCGTCGTGGCGTGGCGGAAGCACTGACCCAATCCCTGCCCGGGCGCGACCTCGACGCCCAGCCCGGCGACCGACGGCACGCCCAGCTGCTGCTCCAGCGTCTGCTGCAGCTGGCGGCAGCGGCTCTCGAAGTGGCTCTGGCGGGCGGCCCCGCAGCGCGGGGTCGGCCGCGAGCGCCACCAGCACCGCGTGATCGCCCAGCGGCGCCGCGACGCAGTCGGGCATCTGGCGGGCGAGGAGCGCGGCGCCGTGCTGGAACTGTCGCTGCCCGATCCATCTGTCGAGCTGATCCAGGTTCGCCCCCTCGGACGGCTTCGGCATCAAGATCGCCAGCTGCGACGGACGGTGACGCAGGCGCGTCTCCTCGACGATGCGTTCGTCCATGAACTCGTCGAGACCCCAGGGCGGGCGGGTGAGCCCGGTGAGGTCGAAACAGGAGCTCACCCAGCTCTCGTCGTGCGTGGCGGGAAGGAAGACGCGCTCGCGGAGGCGCTCGATTCGCCGCTCGACCGTTTCGACGTGGTCCGAGAAGAGCTGTCCCAGCAGCGCGCCCAGCTCGATCAGCCCCTCCTGCACCGCCGGCCGGAGGACCGGAACGCCGAGACAGCAGCGCGCCCACTGCCGGAAGATGACCTCCTCGACGACGGGCTCGTGCCCTGACAGCTCGCGCCAGACGCCCACGATCGTCTCGCGCGTCGGCAGCTCCTTCGCCCACTGGCCGCAGTAGAAGACCAGCGTGAAGCTGCGGGCCGTCACCAGCGGGACGTAGAGGTCGGAGAACCCCAGCAGCGATGCGACCTGCGCCTCGCCGGTGGCGCGGACCTTCGCAAGGTTCTCGGCGTGGTAGGCGTCGCGCCGGCCGGCGACGCCGAAATGAAACTCGAAGTCGAACGGTCGCAGGCGGCGCTCGTCCTTCAGCAGCTCCCACCAGTCGATGCGCCCGACCTTGACGTCGTGCCGCAGGACGAACGCGGGGAGATCTCCGAGGCCGGACAGGCAGCGGCGGAGTCGGTGAAGGCCGCGCAAGCCGGCCGCGACGGCGGCGGGTTCGCTGCTCCGCAGGGACGCGCTCATTTCCGCCCATCAGGATGATCGAGACCGTTCATGAGGTCCAGCGACGGATCTGGCGCCAGTTTCGCCAACGTGCGCAGCAATGACCATGGTTACGATCGAACACGTCCATCGAATCTCGCAATATCGGCTATGCTGGGCCCCCCGCGCTGCACGACCGCGCTTCTCGTCGTCGCGTGCCTGGCCTGCTCGTCCTCGCCCCAGGCCGGCGGCACCGGTGGTACGCCGGGCTCCGGCGGGAGCACGCAGACGGGTGGAACCGGCGCCGGTACGGGCGGGACCGGCGGGACGACCAGCGGTGGAACCGGCGGGGCCGGCCTCCCCGGAAGCGGCGGCAATGGCGGCCATCCGCCGGGGGGCGGCAATGGAGGTCACGCGTCGGCCGGCGGTGGGCCGGGCGGGAACGCTGGCGCGCCGCCCGGCGGCAATGGTGGCGCGCCGGCCGCCGGCGGCGCGGCGGGCAACCTGGTCACCGGGGCAATCTACGTTTCGCCGGCCGGCGACGACGCGAATCCCGGCACCCTCGCGCGGCCCCTGCGGACGATCGCCAAGGCGCGCGACAGCATCCGGCCGTCCCTCGACGCGATGACGTCCGACGTCGTCGTCTATCTGCGCGGCGGCACTTACGCGCTGACCAGCACGCTGACGTTCGCCAACGCCGATTCGGGGAAGAACGGCTTCTACGTCAAGTACCTGGCGTATCCCGGCGAACGGCCGCTCATCACCGGCGGGCAGCCGATCACGGGCTGGCTGCCGGCGGACCCGGCCACCGGGATCTTTTCTGCCCCCAACGTGACCAAGCCGTTTCGGCAGCTCTACGTCAACGGCGTCAAGGCCATCCGGGCGCGCACGCCCAACCTCGGGCCGAACGGCGAACCGAATTTCAACCGCGCCAGCGGCTGGGACTCCGGCGCTCACAACTTCCAGGTGCCGAGCGCCGCGGTCGCGGCCTGGAAGACCCTGACCAAGGTCGAGATGCACCTCATGGTGCTGTGGGCCGACAACACGATGCGGCTGGCGTCGGTCACGACGTCGGGAAGCACCGCCTATCTCAAGGTGCAGAGCCCCGAGGACGGCATCATCTTCCAGCGGCCGAACCCGGCGTTCTTCCCGTCGTCGCTGCGCTACTACTTCGAGAACGCGCTGGAGTTCCTGGACCAGCCGGGCGAGTGGTACCTGGACGAAACGGCCAACGTCCTCTACTACAAGCCGCGGTCTCCGTCGGAGATGGCGACGGCGGGGTTCGTGGCGCCGATGCTGGAGACGCTGGTCAGCGTGAAGGGGACCAGCACCGCGGACCAGGCCGGCTACCTCTGGTTCCAGGGGCTGACGTTCGCGCATTCGACGTACATGCGCCCCAGCCAGTCCGGGTTTCTGGACGCCCAGGCCGGGCAATACAACCTGACGGCACCGGCCAACAATCAGCAGACGGTTGGCCGGCCGGCCGCCGGCGTGACCGTCGCCAACGCCAACCACGTTCACTTCGAACGCAACCTGTTCACGCAGATGGCGGCCACGGGCCTGGACCTCGTCTCGGGCACGCACGACGACGCCGTCATCGGCAACGCCTTCACGGACATCGGCGGCAGCGGCATCTCGATCGGCAAGTTCGTCGTCGACGAGACGACCGAGTACCACGTCGCCTACAACCCGACGGACAAGAACGACATCTGCACGCGCGACACCATCAAGGACAACTACATCGACCACGTCACGACGGAGATTCAGGGCGCCACGGGGATCGCGGCTGGATATCCCGCCTACCTCGACATCGAGCACAACGAGGTCGCGCACATCAACTACTCGGGGATCTCGGTCGGGTACGGCTGGACGGGCGCCGTCAACGCGATGACCAACAACAAGATCGACTTCAACAACGTGCACCACGTCTGCCAGATCCTGGGCGACTGCGGGTCGATCTACACGCTGTCCAACCAGATGCCCGCGTCGGAGATGCTGAACAACTACTGCCACGACTTCGACACCAGCCAGTGGGCCGACTACAGCATCAACAACCTCTACATGGACGAGCAGACCGACGGTTACACGGTGGCCCACAACGTGCTGCTGAGCTCTCCGAACATCGTTCACCAGAACAAGAACGGATCGCACATGACGATCATGGACAACGGGCCCAGCCCGACCAACGCGCAATCGACCATCGCGACGGCGGGCATCGAGCCGGCGTACGCGGACATCAAAACCCTCACCATCCCGGCAACGAGCTTCTAGAGGTGCCCATGAGAATCATCGTCACGATCGGCGTGGTGGCCTGGCTGGCCGGCGGTTGTGCCTCCAGCAGCGACGGAAACGTCACTGGCACGGGCGGGCAGGTCGGGTCCGGCGGCAACGGGTCGGCCCAGGGCGGTTCCATCGCGACCGGGGGCGCGGGACCGGGAACCGGTGGGCAGGTCGGCTCGGGTGGAACGAACGCGACGGGCGGTGGCGCGGGCGGCGGGGCAGGGGCGGGCGCCGGTGGCCGCGCCGGCGTCGCGGGCGGCGCCGGTGGATCGGCCGGCGCGTCAGGGGGAGCGGCCGGGCGTGGATCGGGAGG
>CAZJMY010000949.1:0-6014 GCA_964546845.1 uncultured Myxococcales bacterium
CGGGGCGGCCCGGCTGGCAGCGGCGGACAGGCGGGGCGCGGCAACGGACAGACCGGCGGCGCGGGCGGAGCGGCCACCGGCACCGGCGGGTCGGGCGGCGCGGCCGTCGCCGGCAACTGCGTCGGCAAGGCGTGGCCGACCGCCGACCCGACGAAGGCGGGGCCGGTCGCGGTGACCACCGAGAAGAACGTCGGGCCGCTGGCGGGCGCGGTGCCCGACCCGGTGTACGGGAACACGCAGCAGCGATTCAACGTCTACCGGCCGACCGACATGGCGACCAGCGGGTACTGCCATCCCATCCTCGTCTGGAACAACGGCCACACCGACAACCCCGAGCCGAACCCGCCCCAGTGCGTGACGGGCGGCGGCCAGTACTGCGGCAGCTACTTGATGTTGATGCAGCAGATGGCGTCGCACGGGTTCGTCGTGATCGCGTCGCTGAGCACCATCACGTCGCAGGGGAACCCGCTGCCGAACATCGTCGGGCTCGACTGGATCATCCAGCAGTCGCAGGATCCGACCAGCCCCTACTACCAGCACCTGGACACGACCCACATCGGCGCGTTCGGGCACTCCGAGGGCGGGCTGTCGACGTGCAAGGAGGCGTCGGACCCGCGCATCACGGCCATCTCGACGGTGTCGGGGACCTCGTCGCTGGCGGGGCTCCACGGCCCGGCGCTGCTGTTCTGCGGCGGCAAGGACACCGTCGTCCCCTGCAGCGGCGTGATGAGCACCTACGCCTCGATCACGAATCAGCCGGCGATGTTCGTCGACAACCTGGCCTCCGATCACGGCGGCTGGCTGTACCAGAGCGGCGCCAAGGGCCCCGACATCTTCGGCATGACCGCCTGGTTCCGCGTGCATCTGATGAACGACACCGCGAACCGGAAGTACTTCTACGGCACCGACTGCACCCTGTGCACGGACAGCCGGGTGACCGTGATGCGGAACGCGCTGCTGACGCAGTAGCGGCGCGGGCGCCGATCAGACGAGCGCTTGCTTCGCCAGCGGCGCGGAGACCGTCTGGTCGCCGGCGGTGACGAAGAGCGTGCCGTCGTTGCGCAGCAGGCTCCAGCGCGCGTTGCGTTCGGTGAGCGCGGCCAGCTCGTCGAGGAACGCAGCGGGGAGCGCGTAGACCTCGATCTGGTCGGCCCTGTGGATGGCGCGGATGGCCGCTTCCTTCTCGAGGAGCCGCGGGTCGTGCTGCGTGAACACCACCACCCGCGGCGCCGCCTTGCTGGCCTTGTGGAGCCGGTCGGCGGACGGCGTCCCGATCTCGACCCACGTCGTGAGGTTCCCCTGCAGATCGCGGATCGAGACGGGCGGTTCCTCCGTCGAGGAGAGCCCGCCTTTCGAGAACGCGATCCCCTCTTCGTAGAGCAGCGCATAGGCGATCGTCCGCGTCAGCAGATACGCCATCGACTCCGAGGGGTGCCGCGCGATCCGCAAATCCAGCGCCTCGTACACCCCCCGGTCCACGTCCGAGAGCTCGATCTGCAGGTGATAAACCGTCGCTTGCAGCGCCATGTCCCGCCCCTTATAGCTCCGGACCGCCCCCCTCCCCCACCCCACCTCGCCGAACGGGTTGACGACGGGCCCGCCGATGGCGTAAGTACCTGCAGCACTTACGAAAGCCCAGGTAGCTCAACTGGTAGAGCAACGGACTGAAAATCCGTGTGTAGACAGTTCGACTCTGTCCCTGGGCACAAGCAGACGCCGACGCGAAGAACAAAAGGTGGAGGGCTTTCCTTGGCGGCCCTGGAGCGATCGACCGCCGGAGGTGAGGGCCTAGGGGCAGACGGCCGGGTCGTACAGCACGACGCTGCCCTCTTTGATGGCGACCTGCCCCGATGCATTGATGGCGACGGCTTCACTGGCGCTGCCGGTCGTTCCGAGGTCGCGCATCGTTCCCGCCTGCCACAGAAAAGCGTGCATTTCTCCGGAAGCGGTGGTGCTCCTGCCGGCGACCTGGCCGCGGTCATTGATGGCGTGTCTATTTGGGCAATCGTCCGCCGGCGGCTGCGAGGCAGCGAAGTCGTGAGGCCCCACGCTCATGGTCACCGGAAACGGCTGTGGGCCGGAGGTTTCGCTCGACGGCCGGCAGAGCGCGCTCGTCGTGCCACCAAGGGTCCCTAGGTCCGTCAACGTGCCCTTCTGCCAGATGAACGCATGGGTTGCCCCGGAGGGCGTCAAGCTCGTCCCGACCACTTGGCCCGCGTTGTTGATGGCCTCGGCGCTGCTCGACTCACCTCCGAGGGTGCCGAGATCCGTCATCGTCCCGGCCTCCCAGAGAAAGGCGTGCGAGCGACCATTGGCGAGGGTGCTGATGCCGATGACCTGTCCCGTGTCGTTGATCCCGAGCGGGAGCGCGTTCGCACCGCCCAACGTCCCGAGGTCGGTCGTCGTACCGGCCTGCCAAATGAACGCTCTCGTCGACGACGTGTCGACCCCGACGATCTGGTCCGAGGCGTTGATCGCCGTTGCCACGCCCTCGAACGCTTCGGTGAGGTGCTGGCGCGTTCCTGGCGACAGCCACAGGGTCGGGTACGTGGCGTACCTGCCGCGGCCGAACGCGTCGGTGCCGACGTAGTAGTTCTCGGCGCCGACGGCGTGGTGCGCGCCATTGAGCGCGCGGATCCAAGAACCGACCCACTGGGCAATTCCCGTGTTGGCAACCTGGACCGGGCCGGTGATCGAGCGGCACGTCCCGCTACAAAGAACGCCGGCAAACCCGGGGGGCCCGACCGTCTCGACGGTCAGCGCGACGGAGGACACAGCGTCGACGATCCCGCTGGCGGCGACCCAGCTCGGCGAGAACGTCCCGATGAATCCTTGGGCAGACAGCGCGGGGATCGGCACCACGCAATCGGGTCCCGACAGCCAAAGCGCCGCGCTGCCGTCGGGGTTGGAGAACAGCAAAACGTCTCCGAGGTCGCTGACATCGAGCGGCGCTGCGACAGTCGAGACGCTCGGTCGACGCCGCCCTCCGCCGATGCAGTTCGGCGGCGACGACGTGGCTGTCGTGCAGCGCCAGGGGCTGACGACCATGCCTCCGGCGCCCCCCGAACCCCCGTTTCCGCCCGCCGAGCCGGCACCGCCGCCCGCCGATCCAGCAACGCCGCCGCCGCGCCCCCCGACACCACCGTCGCCGGCGGTTCCGCCACCGCCCATCCCGCCAACGCCGGCTGCGCCGCTTCCGGCAGTGCCGGTCCCCCCCGCGCCGTTCCCGCCCGACGTCCCGCCGCCGGCGGCGCCGCCAGTGAGGATCATGCCGCTGCCCGCGCCTCCAGCGGCCGCGCCCGCGATCCCGCCGGTCGCGGCAGCGCCACCAGCCGCGCCGGCATTGCCCGCGGCGCCCGCGATCCCGTTGCCCGCCATGCCCCCGCCCCCCTCACCTCCCGCACCGCCTGTCGAGCCGCCACCTCCGCATGAAGACAGGACCGCTAAGGCCACGAAAGCGCCAACTCCCAGCGCTCTGCCCCCAACCATCCTCACCATCAGGGTCGGTTTCCTTCCCGGACCATCTTACCAGCCTCCCTCCGCCTACGGCGACAGCCGCAGCTTCGTGGTGGAGTCGTTGGTCGCTCGAACCCTCAGTAACGCCAGAGCCCGGACAGGCCGGCGGCGCTGGTGTTTACGTAGACGGTGATGCCGGTGCCCATGGCGGCGACGCCGGTCAGGGCCCAGAGGATGTTGGCGCGGCGGGCGCGGTCCTTGAGGTCGCTCGTGGCGGCTGGGTCGCAGCCTCCGAAAGTCTGGGCGCACGACTGGTGAAGCTCGTCGAAGCGGTCGTTTGCTGACAAGCCGGCCCAGGTGGCGGCGCTCGCCAGCACGACTGTCGCGGCGGCCAGCGACCACGGCACCCACCGGGGCAGCGGAGGACTTGCCGGCGCGCGCGGCGCTGCGGCGGCCGTCAGATCGATCGTCGGCGGCGAGGACGGCTGTGCGGGCCATGCGGCAGGTGGCGGCGTGACCGGCGGCCGAACGGCGCCCGCGCTGAGCGGCGCGGCCTGGAGAGCCGGCGGCGGCGAGGTCACTGACGCCGCACCTCCTGCCGGCGACGAGGCGGGGCTCGCGGCCGTCTGCAGCTCGTCGACCTGCTTTTCGGCGCTGCGGTGGTGGGAACCTCGGGGGGCTCGGCGCAGGTAGTTCTGGAAGCTCCGGACGGCGGCGGCGGGCTGACCTGCCGCGCGCTGGCACTCGCCCAGCTCGAAGAGCAGGTTCGCGTCGCCGGCCTCCAGGTAGGCGCGGCTGTATGCGTCGATGGCTTCGCCGAGCCGCCCCTGCGCCCGCGCGGTGCGGGCCTGTTGCACGAGCGCGGACGGTGGCGTCGATGCGTCCGACTGGGCGTGCGCCGCCGGCGTTCCGCCTGCGAGCAGGGCGGCGCTCGCCAGGGCGAACCACAACCCGACCAACCTCCTCTTACGAGAACGAGAGCGCACCACGAGCCTCCTCACGACCCCGACGGCGAGACCATCTGGATTCCGTTCACGGGCGCCCGGGTGACCGATCCCGACGCTGGCGTGGCCGTCAGCGTGAACGCGCTTCCTGTCACGTTGCGGAAGACGATGTAGTTGCCCGACCCGCCCTCGGGCGCCAGGACGAAGCCGGTGAAGGTCGTCGGCGAAGGACCGGTCTGGCTGACGGTCACGACGGTCGCGCCGATCGTGTAGCGGTAGGTGCGCGTGCCGTCCGGCACCTCGCCGGTGCAGTAGACGTAGACGTCGTAACCGGCCGCCGCCATGTCCGCGGGCAGGTTGCCGATCGCGACGGTCGCGGGCGTCGTCGGCGACAACGGATCCAGGTAACCGTTCATCATGCGCGTGTCGCCGGGCGCGTCGGCGAAGTTGTTCCGCCAGAACCCGGGTCCCGACGCGCCCGCGGGTGAGCTCCAGGTCGCCGTGGCCGCCGTCAGCGTGCCGTCCGACTGCGCGAGATTGGTCAGCTGGCCCGCCGTCCCGTGCGCCGAATTCCAGTGCGCGGCGGGCTTCACGCCGGCGACCTCGGTGGCGGCCATGGCCGGCAGCTCGGACACCTCCGTGGTCGTCCCGGCCGCGCCCCCGCGTCCGCCCGCACCGCCGGCGGACGAGACGGTTCTGGTCGTGCCGCCGACGAAGTCGATGCTCACGGTTCGCGACACCACGGGGACGCCGCCGCCGGCTCCACCTCTTCCAGGACTGGTGGCGCCACCGCTTCCGCCACTGGCGGCCCCGCCGGTGCCAGCGCCGGCCGCCCCGCCAGTCGCCGGCGGAGAAATTGGCGTCCCGCCCACGCCCGCGCCACCGCCGAAATCACCCCCGGTGCTCGCCCCGCCCGAGGCATGGCCGCCGTCTCCGCCCGAACCGCCGCTGCTCACCGCGGGCGCGCCGCCGGTGTGCGCGGCCGGCGCGGGGGATCCGCCCGCGGCGACGATGGGGATCGTCGATCCGCCCGTCTGGCCGGTCCCGGCGTCGCCCTTCCGGCCCTGGAGAGAGGCGTAGTCGTAGACGCAACCGACGGGAGAAAGGACGGCGACGGACACCACCATGGCGAGCAACGCCTTCATCGGCGCCCGGATGCGTGCCGGCGAGCAGCCCAGACGATGCGGTCCCAACGTGTCCCCCCCCGCTGGCGGTCGAAGATGCGGAATGACCGACGAAAGTAAATAACCTAAATTAAACGGACGCCGGCGTCCAACCGCATCTGCGCCCAGGCACGTGCGCGTGATATCAATCGTGAGAGCCGGCGGCGCGGCGGGCGCGGCGAGGGCGGGCGGCCGATTCCGAACCACCTTCTGGAGGTCCACATGCGGTCCGCGAGGCTCTTGCTCCCCGGCATTCTCACGCTGGCGTCCCTCGGGTGCGGGTCGAGCCCCGGCTCGACGCAGCCGGGGTCGACGGGAGGCTCTGGTGGCACGGCCACGGGTGGCCAGGGCGCATCCGCCGGCCGGGGCGGGTCGGGAACCGGCGGCGCCGCGGTCGCGACGGGCGGCGCCACGGGCGGCTCGTCGACGGGCGGTGCGCCGGCCACCGGAG
>CAZJMY010000950.1:0-9712 GCA_964546845.1 uncultured Myxococcales bacterium
ACTCGATCTTTTACGGGGAGAAGCTTTTGACGACCGGAAACCCAGACGTGGAAGCGGATCAGGGGCTCCTTCGCGACGTCGGCATGCACGCCAGCGCGGTGGGCGGCGAATGAGCCGCGTGGCACCGCTGCCGGCGCTGGACGCGTCGGAGATGGCCAAGTTTCAACCCTGGAAGCAGCCCTGGTGGCGCCCGGCGCGCGGCGACGGCCCGACCTTCGCCTGGATCATGGCGATCCACGTCGGCGCGGTGGTCGGCCTGATCCTGCGGCCCATTCCGGGGTGGCCGATCTTCCTGGCGGCGGCCGGGCTGCACTTTCTGGGCGGCCTGGGCACGACGGTCGCGTTCCACCGGGCGATGGCGCACAAGTCGGTGCGGCTGAACCCGGTCGTGCGGAACTTGCTGACGTTCTTCGCGATGCTGAACGGGTCGGGCTCGCCGCTGTCGTGGGCCGCCAACCACCGGCTGCATCACGCCAAGTCCGACACGCCCGAGGACATCTCGAGCCCGGGCATCGGCGGGTTCTGGTGGTCGCACCTGCGGTGGCTCTGGCAGGCGGGAGCGCCTCCCATCAAACGCTACTGCAAGGACCTGGACACGCCGGCGAACCGGCTGTGGTGGAAGCTGCAGATGCCGATCTCGATGCTGGCGCTATTCGGCCCACTGGCGTTCGGCTGGACGGCCTTCTTCTGGCTGGGGCCGATCCGTCTGGTGTTCGCGCTGCACGCGCAGTGCTTCGTGAACAGCGTCTGCCACCTCAAGAAGGAACCGGGCCCCGAGGGCACCGCCATGAACGTGCGCTGGCTGTCGCTGATGCACTTCTTCCAGGGCGAGAACTGGCACCAGAATCACCACGACCGCCCCGGCTCGGCCCGCCTCGGCTGGACGCCCGGCCAGCTGGATCTCGGCTGGTACACGATCGTGCTGCTCGAGAAGCTGGGCCTGGCGAAGGACGTGCGCCGCCCCTCGTTCGAGCAGTCGATGGACGCCGCCGCCTGACGGGCTATACGTCCCAGCCCCACTGGCGCCGCACTTCGTAGGCACCCAGCGCGACGGAGGTCGACAGGTTCAGGGACCGGACCTCGGGATCCCGCATGGGGATCGCGACGGTCGCGTCGGCCCATCGGTCGAGGAGCTCCCGGGGCAGGCCGACGCTCTCGCGCCCGAAGATCAGGACCGCTGGTCGTGGATACGCCACCTCCTGGAACGGCCGCCGCCCGCGCGCCGTGAAGAAGAAGGGCGTCCCCAGCGACGGCAGCGCGTCCTCCAGCTCCGCCCAGCTGCTCCAGAGGCGCGGCTGAACCCGCGGCCAGTAGTCGAGCCCCGCGCGGCGGACGTTCTTGTCGTCGAGCGAGAAGCCGAGCGGCGACACCAGGTGAAGCTGCGCGTCGGCGGCCAGGCAGGTGCGCCCCGCGTTGCCGGTGTTCCAGTGAATCTCCGGCTCGACGAGCACGACGTGCAGAAGTTTCATCCGTTTCTTGATAGCACCTGAGCCGCCACGGGACGCGGGCCGCCTCACCTTCAAGGCCAAGCCAATCCCGTGACCACGCTCTCGATGGTTCTGTGCACAGCCCTGCTGGCCGCCGACGCGGCGCCGGCCGCGCGGGCGTCCTCCTCCGATACCGCGGAACAGGAAGAGACGGACGCCGCCAGGGAGCCGGCCAGCGGCAACGGCGTGAGCCCCGTCGAGCTGATCCCGCGGCTGGAGCTGCGGCAGGCGTTCACGAAGCTGGAGAACGGCGCGACCGTGCACGACACGATCCTGGAGCTGGACATCCAGTTCCTGCGTCGCGTGCTGCTGCGCTACCAGAGCCCGGCGCGCATCATCACGACGCCGATGGGGCAAGTGGCGGGCCTGGCCGACATCCAGTTCGGGCTGGTGGTGATCGTCTGGTCCACGCCGCGCTTCGTGGCCGCCGCGCTCGCCGGGGCCGAGCTGAACAGCGCGACCCAGCCCGCGCTGGGCTCGGGGAAGCTCCAGCCGACGCTGGGACTCGGCGCCGCCTTCAAACCCTACCGCTGGTGGCTGGCCTACGCGGTCGCGCAGCAGCAGTTCTCGGTCGCCGGCGCCAGCGACCGGCCGGACACCAATCAGCTGGCGACCGACGTGGGCAGCATCTTGTTCGGCAAGGACTTCAACTGGCTCAAGCTCGACGTGCAGACCACCGTCGATTTTCCCGGCGGCGCCGTCGGACGCGTCTACGGCCTGGCGGAGGTCGGCAGCCTGGTCATCGGCCGCGTCGGTCTGTTCGCGCGTGTCGGGACCCAGCTGGGAGGCCCCGCGTACATCGATTACACGCTGGCCGCCGGCTTCCGCTATCTGTTCCGTCTGGAAGTTTCCCGGACGCGCCCCACCACACCAGGCCAGATCTGAGGGCCCGCGGCCGCCCCGAGCATCATCCGTTCCCGCATTGAACGTGGCTGGTCCATTGCCGCACGCCAGCCGGTCCCCAACTTCGGCCTAGGGGTCACCATGAAGACAATCAAGCGAATCGGATTGGCAGGGGCCGTGGCGGGAACGTTGGCGTTCGGCGCTTGTTCGACCACCAACGAGATGCTGGGCCGCAATCAACAAACCTGGACGATGCAGGCCGAAGAAGCGACGCCGGCCGTGCAGGCGAAGGTGCAGATCGCGACGGGCGAGAAGGGCAATCGCGACCTCAAGCTCGAAGCGAAGCACCTGCCGCCCGCCGAATCGGCGTTCAATGGCGCCAGCACGTACGTCGTCTGGCTGAAGCCGAGCGACGGGCGGCCGGTGAACATCGGCGTGCTCATGCCCGACAAGAACGACAACGCGAAGCTGGAGACGATGACGCCGTTTACGACGTTCGAGATCATGGTCACGGCCGAGAACACGCCGCAGCCCGTGGTCCCGAGCAGCCACGAGGTCGCGTCGGCCAAGATTCACGTCGCGACCTGAGCGAGAGTCGGAGCCGGGGAGCCCGCTCAGGGCTCCTCGGCGATGATCCGGTAACCGCCCGCCGGAAGATCGACGGGCAGAGCCAGCGCGCCGAACTGCACGCGGCACAACCCGACGACGTGACTGCCGAGCGCCGCGAAGATCCGCCGCACCTCGTGATAGGCGCCGCCGCCGATCGTGATCGCCGCCAGCAGCGCCGTGTCGGTGGGACGCGTGAGACTGGGGTGCGCCTCCGCCGGTGCAAGCTCGCGCAGCGCCAGAACGTTCGGTTCGTAGCCGTCGTCCAGCCGCAGCGCGGGCGGCAGCGGCGCGAACGGGCTGGCCAGCGCGGCCTGATAGACGCGGGGGATGGCGCGCTTCGGGTGCGTCAGCCGCTGGATCTCGGCGCCGTCGTTGGTCCACAGCAGCAGCCCCGTCGTGTCCAGGTCCAGGCGGCCGACGGCCCGCAGCTCGGCGTGCAGGGGGGCCTCTCGCAGCAGCGCGTACGCCGTCGGGTGTCGCGCGTCGCGCAGCGCCGTCACGCAACCGAGCGGCTTATTCATCAAGATGCGAACCCGATCGTAGAGGCGTCGTTCGACGCCGTCGACGGCGACCGCGAGAGGCAGCTGGTGCTCCAGCACGGGGTGGCGGGGGTTCGTGACGGCCTGCCCGCCGATCGTCACGCCACCGTCGGCGATGACCGCGCGCACCGCCGTGCGCGAGGTGCCCAGATTGCGGGCCAGCAGCACGTCGAGCCGCGTCCCGTCGCTCACCGCGCCTCGGGCGGCATGGCGACGTCGACGGGGATCGCCGCCAGCTCGTCGGTCAGAACGCTCGGAGACAGTGAGATCAGCAAGCCGCGCGCGCCGCCGTTGATGTAGATCGCCGGCAGTTCGAGGATGCTGCGCTCGACGTACACGGGCAGCGGCTTGCGGGTGCCGAACGGCGAGGTCCCACCCACCAGATAGCCGGTGTGCCGGTGCGCCACCGCCGGGTCGCAGGGCTGAACGGTCTTCGCACCGATGACGCGAGCGAGCTGCTTGGTCGAGATCTGCCGGTCGCCGTGCATCAGGCAGATGAGCGGCTTCTTGTCGCTGGTCTCGAGCACGATCGTTTTCACCACCAGGTGCTCGTCGACGCCCAGCGCGGCGGCGCTGGCCCGGGTTCCCCCTTTTTCCACGTAAGGGTAGACGTGCGGCTGGAACGCGACGCCGGCGGCGCGCAGCGCCAGCAGCGCCGGTGTCGAGGGGAGGTTCTCTCGTCCCATGCGCCGCCGACTCTAGCTTTTCGACGTCGGACCGGCGTGCGATAGTGAAGGGGATGAGCGAGCGCGAGCAGGATCCGGCGTCCGCCGACGCCCCGGTCGAGAACGCCTCGACCTGTCATCCGGATCTGGTGTGCCCGGTCTGCACGGCACGCGGCAAGTTCGTGCGCATGCTGCCGGTGAAGGCGCACTACCAGTGCCCGGAGTGCCGCTACTTCGATTCTTGCTGCATGTGAGGCGCCGCCCTCAAAGGGCGCCGCTGTCGCCCGGCGAGCAGTCCACTTTGCCGTCCAGGTTGCAGCTGCAAGCCGTCGCCGCGCAGCTGGCGGCCGGCAGCTGGCCAGCCTCCAGCGTGGTCGCGCTCCCGGTGTGGTCGCCGCCGCAGCCGTACTCGGCCACGTCGCTGGTCAGACGCAGCCCCACCACGGCGCCCTTGCTGTCGAACACGCGTTCGTTGGTTCCGCCCGCGGCCGACCACCTGCCGGCCAGCAGGCCACAGGCCGAGGTCCAGGTGAAGAGCGGCCCGCAGTTGGGCGAGACGGTCGGGCAGCCGTAGGCCTCGCAGTAGCACGCCCAGCTCATGTGCAGGACCGTGCCGTCCATCGTGCAGCAGGCGGTCGCGCCGTCACCGCCCCCGCGGCCATCCGCCGCGCCGTCCGGCCGCGTCTCGATCGAGATCGAGTCCGGGGAGGCGTCCGTCCGGTGACCGGCGGAGCCGTCCGCCGACGCCGAACCGGAGCCGCAGCCGACCACCGCGCCCAGCAGCGCCAGCGCCGCGGCTGCCACGCCCGGTTTGCCCATGCGGGGCAGCTTACCCTGGGCGCCCGGGGTCGGATGTTGGCGTTGGTAGCGCTTGCTTCAACGCGGCACGAATCTCGGGGTGTTCGTCCAGGAAGGCCTGGCGGCTCTCCCGGCTGATCTCCACGACCACCGTGACGTCTTTGAGGATCTTGGACTGGCATCCCAGGCGTGAATTGGCTTTCACGTCGAACGCCTTGTCCATGATGTCCTCTTCCCGGTCGGAGGGCGGCGGCAGCGCGTCGAGCCCCTGCTTGACATAGACGTGACAGGTGGAGCAGGCGCAGACGCCGCCGCAAGCGGAGCCGACCTGGGCGTGCGCCTTGTTGGACGCCTGAAGGATGCTGGTGCCGATCGGCACCTCGATCTCGATTCCGTCCGGTTCGAACCGCACCTTCGGCATCAATGCCCTCTTTCGTGAGTGTGGCCGGCGTGGCTGGCCACCCGTGCCGCCAGGTCGCGCTTGCCGGCCGTCTCGTCGGCCTTGGCCTCGACCTCGCCGACGTCCTTGCCGCGCAGACCGCGCTCGAACGCGACGTTCATGCGGCGCGCCGCGAACGCCTTCGACGCTTCGTCCAGGGCCTCGACGGCGCGCCGGATGACGTGGTGGTCGCTCCCCTGCCGCGCCGACTCCAGGTCGGCCAGGGCCACGTCGATCGCGCGGCGGTCCTCGTCGGTCAGCAGCTCGGGCGAATCCGCCATGGCCGCCCGGGCGGCCGCCGCGATCCGGTCCGCCTCGACGCGCTGCTCGGTCAGCTGTCGCGTCTGCACGTCTTCTTCGGCGTGGGCGAACGAATCCAGCAGCATGCGCTCGACCTCCTCGTCGGTGAGCCCGTAGCTGGGCTTCACCTGGACGGAGGCCTCCTGGCCGGTCGTCTCCTCGCGCGCGGCGACGCGCAGGATGCCGTCGGCGTCGACGGTGAACGTCACCTCCAGCCGCGCCATTCCGGCGGGCATGGGCGGGATGCCCTTCAACGTGAACCGCGCCAGCGAACGGCACTGGTCGGCCAGCTCGCGCTCGCCCTGCACCACGTGCAGGTCGAAGCCGGTCTGCTTGTCGGCGAACGTGGTGAAGGTCTGCGTCGCGCCGCACGGAACCGTCGTGTTCCGGTGAATGAGCTTCTCGACGACGCCCCCCATCGTCTCGAGCCCCAGTGACAGCGGTACGACGTCCAGCAGCAGCATGTCCCCTTCGGTCGATCCGCCCGCCAGCGCGTCGGCCTGCAGGGCCGCCCCCAGCGCGACGACCTGGTCGGGATCGATGTCGCCCAGCGGCGGCCGCCCGAACAGCTTCTCGACGAACTGCTGCACCAGCGGCATCCGCGTCGCGCCGCCGACCAGGATGACGCCCGAGAGGGCCGGCGCAGCGACCCCGGCGTCGGCCAGCGCGCGGCGCACGGGCGGCGTGCAGCGCGCCAGCACCGGCTCGACGGCCAGCTCCATCTCCGTCCGCGTGAGCCCCACCGTGACCGCGCCGTCGGCGGTCGGCAGCTCCGTCGAGACGTCGGGGCGGAAGGTCAGCGCTTCCTTCATGGCGCGCGCGGCGTCCAGCACCTGCCGCCAGCGCTGCGCGGTCGCCAGATCGGCCACGGCCCCCGACGCGCCCGACAGGGCGGCGATGGGAGCGTCGTTGGGCGCGGCCTGACGCAGCTTCTGCAGCAGCAGATCGGCGATCGCGCGGTCGAAGTCGTCGCCGCCCAGCGCCGAATCGCCGCCCGTCGACTTCACTTCGAACACGCCGTCCTCGAGCTTCAGGATCGAGATGTCGAACGTCCCGCCGCCCAGGTCGAAGACCGCGAACGTCCCCTCGGCCTGCTTGTCCAGGCCGTAGGCGACCGCCGCGGCGGTGGGCTCGTTGAGGAGGCGCAGCACCTCGAGGCCCGCCAGCCGGCCGGCGTCCCGCGTCGCCTGCCGCTGCCCGTCGTCGAAGTACGCGGGCACCGTGATGACGGCGCCCGCCAGCGCGCCGCCCAGCTCGCCCTCGGCGCGTGTCTTCAGCACCTTCAGGATCTCGGCCGAGACTTCCATCGGCGTCACCGTCCGGCCCCCGGCGACCGCAAAGCGAACCACCTGACCGTCTCCCGCGGCGGGCGCGAATTCGTAGGGCGTCAGCCGCCGGGTCGCCTCGGCGTCCTGCGGCCCGCGACCCATGAACCGCTTCACCGACGCGATGGTGTCGCGCGGGAACTGGGCGGCCAGCCGGTCGCGCGCCTCGGCGCCGACGACGACGGAACCGTCCGCCGCATAGTGGACCACGGACGGCACGATGGCGTCGCCGTGCGCGTCGGGCAGGCAGACCGGCTTGCCCCCATCGACGACCGCCACCAGCGAGTTCGTCGTCCCGAGATCGATCCCCACGGCGCGCGTGCGGCAGGCGCGCTTCGGGCGCGTCTGTCCGGGCTCGCCGATCTGCAGGAACGCTTCAGCCATGAGCCGCCTCGTCCCCGGCCGCGTGCAGCGACTCCCCGGCGGGCACCTCGTCCAAAAACCGCTGGTAATAGCGGAGCGCGACCATCAGCCGCGCCGCCTCTTCCAGCTTCCCGGCGCCGCCGTCGTCGAGGGCCGCCGCGAGCGCGGCCAGCGTCTCGGCGTGGCGCGCGCGCATCGCATTCGCCATCGCCTGAACCTTCGCGGCGTTCCCAGCCCGCTGCGCGTCGGCCAGCTCTTCCCGCAGCTCGAGAATCTCCATCAGCAGCACGGGCGGCGCCGAGACCTCGCGCGTCGCCGCGTCCTCCGACATCCGTTTGCGGTCGTCGCCCTTGAGCCCGAAGCCGGCCAGCTCCAGCAGGTACTCCGCACGCCGCAACGGGTCCTTCAGCGTGCGCCAGGCCTCGTTCAATTGAACGGTTCGCGACAGCGCCGCCTTGCGGGCGCGCGGGTCGGCCGTCGCGAACCGGTCCGGGTGCACCTGCCGCGACAGCTTCTTGAAGTTGCCCTCGGCCACCGTCAGGTCGACCGAGAACTTGCGCGGCACGCCCAGGACGGCGAATCGATCCTGCTTGTCGTCCGCGGGCAGCACGGTGCCGCACGCGCCGCACAACGGGCCGGCGCCCCCTTCGCGCTCACACGACCAACAAATCACGTCCGACCTCTAGAACTGGACCGACTCGCCGCAGCCGCAGGACCCCTTCACGTTGGGGTTCTCGAACTTGAAACCGCGCGCAACCATCGTCGTCTGGTACCCCAGCGTGGACCCGTCCAGGTAGAGGTAGCTCTTCGGGTCGATGAAGACCCGCACGGCGCCGTCCTCGAAGGACAGCACCTTGTCCTCGGGACGCGGCTCGGCGTCGGACCACTCGAACAGGTACGAAAAGCCGGTGCAGCCGCCCCCGCGAATGCCGACGCGCAACCCCTTGGGCGGCGTCGGGCGCTGAGCGGCCGCCTTCTTGATCTCGGCGACGGCCCGATCGGTGACGGCAATGGCCACGAAAGCCTCCCTCAGCCCGCCACCGGCCCCGTCGCCGTACCGGACGCCTGCACGCTGGCCACCGCGGCGCCCTGCTTCGCGGCGCGCTTGGCCTTGTAGTCGGCGATGGCGCTCTTGATGGCGTCCTCGGCCAGGACCGAGCAGTGGATCTTCACCGGCGGCAAGTTCAGCTCTTCGACGATCTGCGTGTTCTTGATCTCCATCGCCTGATCGATCGTCATTCCCTTCACCCACTCCGTCGCCAGCGACGAGGACGCGATCGCCGAACCGCAACCGAAGGTCTTGAACTTGGCGTCCTCGATGACGCCCTCGTCGTTGATCTTCAGCTGCAGCTTCATCACGTCGCCGCAGGCGGGCGCGCCGACCAGACCGGTCCCCACGCTGGGGTCGTCCTTGTCGAAGCTGCCGACGTTGCGCGGGTTCTCGTAGTGCTCGATGACTTTTTCGCTGTACGCCATGACGTTTGTCCTTTGATGCCGGGGCGCCTAGTGCGCCGCCCACTGAATGCTTTTGATGTCGATTCCCTGCTGCGCCATCTCGTAAAGCGGCGACAGCTCACGCAGCTTGTTGACCTTGCCGACCACCAGCTTCACGACGTAGTCGACCTCTTCCTCGGTGTTGAAGCGGCCGAGGCCGAACCGGATCGAGGTGTGCGCCATCTCTTCCTCGACGCCCACGGCGCGCAACACGTACGACGGCTCCAGCGACGCCGACGTGCAGGCCGAGCCCGACGAGACCGCCACGTCCTTGAGCCCCATCAGCATCGCCTCGCCCTCGACGTAGGCGAAGCTGATGTTCAGGCTGCCGGGCAGCCGGTGCTCCATCGAGCCGTTCACGTACGTGTCGGTCACCTGGGACTGGATGCCGTTCCGCAGCCGCTCGCGCAGCGCGAAGAGGCGCTTGGCCTCGCTCTCCATCTCGGCCGCGCACAGCTCGGCCGCCTTGCCGAACCCGACGATGCCCGGCACGTTCAGCGTGCCCGAACGCATGCCGCGCTCGTGCCCGCCGCCGTCGACCTGAGCCGTGATGCGCACGCGCGGCTTGCGGCGCACGTACAGCGCGCCCACGCCCTTGGGCCCGTACATCTTGTGCGCCGACAGCGACACCAGGTCCGCCCTGGCAGCGTTGACGTCGAACGGAATCTTCCCGACGCTCTGGACGGCGTCGATGTGAAAGGTCGCGCCCCGCGCCTTGACGATGGCGCCGATCTCTTCGACCGGGTTCACGACGCCGATCTCGTTGTTGGCGTGCATGATCGACACGACGGTCGTCTTGTCGGTCATCGCGGCGCGCACCGCCTCCGGGTTCACCCGGCCGTCCTTCTCG
>CAZJMY010000951.1:0-1785 GCA_964546845.1 uncultured Myxococcales bacterium
CGGCCGGAGCGGGCCCCGACTCGGCGGCGGCCAGCCACAGCGCCACGGCGCCGGCCAGCAGCGGCGACGGGCTGCCGCTGATGGGCCCCAGGTGCACCCAGCGCCGCGCGCCCGCAGCCAGCACGCCCAGGCGCGGGACGAAGACGGCGGCCGCCGCCAGAAGCGCCACGACGAAGATCTTGGGAGCCGCCGCCAGCAAGCGGGCCGTTCCCAGCGTGGCGGCGGCCGCGCCCAGCGTGAGGCCGACCGCCAGGCCGATGCCCTGGCGCCAGGCGAAGTGCTGGGCCGCCCCCAGCCCCGCCGCCCCGCCGCGCGCGGGCGCCGCGGCGACCAGCGCCAGGCCCAGCGCGCCCAGGCCCAGCGCCGGCACCGCCAGAAGCAGGATCGGGAGCGCGCGCCGGCCGGCGATGCCCATGCTCAGAACCCCAGCACCACGCCGGCGCCCGCGTCGAACAGGTCGCCCAGGAACGAGTAGGTGGCCGGCGCGCCCGACGAAACGTCCGTGGTCAGCGTCGGGTGCGTGAAGACGTGCGTGTAAGCGACACGGAGGGTGATGCCGATCTGGCCGAAGACGGCGACGTCGAGGCCGGCCGTCCCGCGCGCCAGCGGCTGAACGGCGGTCAGGTTTCCCGGGCGAAGGTTCATCTCCGGCGAGGAAAAATACGCGATCGTGGCCCCCGCGCCGATCTGGACGAACGGGCGCAGCCGGCGCCATCGCCAGCCGCCGTCCGCGACGGCCGCGAAGCTGGTCTGCGAGAGCACGCGGTCGCCCCAGTACGGCTGGATCTCCCCGGGGATCGGCGTTCCCGTGACCGCGGTCTGGAACTTGTCGTAGCGGAACTCGAGCCCCGCCGACACCTCCAGCAGGCTGGGGAGCGCGACCAAGCGCCGCTCGTAGTCGGCGCCGACGGCGAATCCGTTCCGCGGGCCCAGGGCGCCCCCCTCGTCGCCCAGCCGGCGCGCGTACCCGGCCCCCAGGGCGAAGCGGTTGTCGGCCCCGGGCGGCGCGGGCGCGACGCTGGGGACCGCAGGCGGCGCCGCAGGGGCGGGGTCCGCCTGCGCCCACCACGAGGCCAGCACCAGCGCCGGGAGCATGCCCGGGAGATTACACGATGGTCGCCAGGTCCTGGCCGGCCTCGACGGGCGCGCCCTCGGCGCACCGGAGCTCGGACAGCGTGCCGGCGCGCGGGGCGCGCAGCTCGTTCTCCATCTTCATGGCTTCGAGCACGATCAGCGTCTGTCCGGCGGCGACCTTGTCGCCCGGCTTGGCCAGCAGCTTGGCGACCCGTCCCGGGATCGGCGAGCGCAGCGTCGCCGGGCCCGTGGCCTCGACGGCGGTCGCGGCGCCCTCCGCGCGGGCGAGCTCGGCGACCTCGGCGGCGACCAGGACCGGATCCGCGCCCGGCCGCCGGATCTCGACGGTCAGCTTGGGCGCGGTCCCGTCCACCTGCGCGACGGTCTGTTCGATACCGTCGCGCAAGACCCAGATGCCCGTGCCGCCCTGCTCGACGGACAGGTCCAGCTCGGCCCCGTCGACGCGCACACGCTCGCCGGCGAGATCGACCACGCGCGGCTTGCCGTCGATCTTGACCGTGAACGTCGCCAGGGCTTCAGCCCTCCATGAACGACTTGAGCCGCTTCGACCGCGACGGGTGGCGCAGCTTGCGCAGCGCCTTGGCCTCGATCTGCCGGATGCGCTCGCGCGTGACCTCGAAGTCCTGGCCCACCTCTTCCAGCGTGTGGTCGGACTTCTCGCCGATGCCGAACCGCATGCGCAGCACCTTC
>CAZJMY010000952.1:0-6476 GCA_964546845.1 uncultured Myxococcales bacterium
ATTCTTGAAGAGCGACTTGATGGTGCCGTCGGTCTGCGAGCGGATCGCGTTGATCTCGCAGGTGTTGTACTTCTGGATCGACGCGCCCATCGCGTAGTTGCTCATCTGCTGGACCGAGCAGCCGTCGATGACGCCGCTCGAGACCAGGGCCTTCGTGAACGCCTGAGCCCCGCTGAGCGTGGTGCCCGCCAGCGGAGAGGTGGGCACGAAGGTCACCGACGTGTCGATCGGCCGCCCCGCCTCGTCGACGGTGCGGTAGTTGCCGATCGGGCCGAAGTTCTGCAGCACCCGCGAGTAGGGGTCCATCTGCGAGTGGCAGGTCTTGCACGGCTGGTACGTCATGCGCGCGTTGGACTTCAGGATCTCGCTGTCGCAGCTGGAGTCCGGCGCGGTGCCCGCGGGGGCGCTGGGGTTCGTGCAGTTGATGACCGCCACCGCCATCGGCGTCGACAGGTCGACCGGCGAGCCCAGCGAGTCCTGGCACATGACGTTGTCGTGAATGCCTTTGCCGCGCTTGACGATCGACGTCGCCGCCGGGTCGGACGCCGACCACAGGTAGCCCGGCTGCGTGAGGATGCCGCTGCGCCCTTCGGACGCCGCCCAGGTCCCCGCCACGAACGTCGAATCGCTGGTCGGCGCCTTGCCGCCATTGAACGTCACGTTCGGGTAGAGCGTGGCGAGGCGCTGGTTGACGTAGACTGTCTGCGAGGTCATGAGGTCGTCGATCTTCCCGGACCCGCCCCAGAGCACGCTGTTGACGAACTGCTGGGTCGACGTGAACAGGTCGCTCTCGATCCCGGACAGATCCTGCTCGGACATCGGAAGCTTGGAGATCAGCGCCGTGTCCTTGGTCTTCGAGAAGAGCTGGCTGATGTTGAACCAGCCGAGCACGATGTTGGTCAGGTTGGCCTGAACGGCCGGCAGCGCGAGCAACCGGTCGATCTGCGTCGAGATGCCCGCGGTCGTCCCCAGGCTGCCGTTCGCGGCGGCTGCCAGCAGGTCGGCGTCCGGCAGCGTGCCGAGCAGCGTGAACCCCAGCTGGCTGGCGACCTCGTAGGGGGTCATCGTGGTGTCGGGGTACTTCCCGCTCGCGTCCGCCGTCGCGGTCGGACCAAGCTCCGTCCGATAAATGAACGAAGGCGAGATGATGATGGCCTCGATCATCAGCTTGATGCCGGTCTTGTAGTCCTGCATCGCGCCCTGCGCGTAGACCTTCATGAGGTTGGTGACCTCGTTGGAGTCCAGCGGGCGGCGGAAGGCCTTCTGCGCGAAGCTGGAGACGAACGTGTTGGCGCACGTCGTCTGGGCGCTGGCCGTCGTTCCGGTACAGGGCGCGATCGTCGTCGTCACGCTGGAGTCGATCGTCGTGAGGACCGCCTCCGCCTGGTTGTACATGTCGAATTGCATGGCGTTGTCGACGCCCAGCGTGGAGTCGCTGAAGAACGCAAACGCCTGCTCGCCGCCGCGGCTGGAAAGCACGGGCGCCGACTTCAGGTTCAAAAGGGTCTGCACGGCCGCCCCCCACTGCTCGACGGAGAGCCGCCACAGCCGGCGCGGAATCGACGGAAGCGGGGTGCACGCGGTGCCGTTGCCGCCGGAACCGGTCGTCCCGGAGCCGCCGTTGCCGCTGCTCTGCGAGCCACCGTTGCCGCTGGTTTGAGAGCCGCCGTTGCCGCTGCTCTGCGAACCACCCTGACCGGTGTTCGACGAACCGCCGTTACCCGAGTTTTCCGACCCGGTCTGGCCGTTGATGCTGCCTTGACAACCGGCGGCGCCGATCAGCGCCGCTGCTGTGAGAACACCAAAGCGGAACGTGGCCCTCATAACTGCCCTCCGATCAGGCGATGCCGGAACGCCAGTGTCTCATTTAGAGATCTGCCGACGGGAGAATTTTTAAACAAAGTTACCTTTTCCACGGTCCCGCACGAGAACGGCCTCGGGCGAACGAATTTTGGGGTCGATTGTCGATGGATCCTGGGAAGCCCCTACGCCGTTGGCGTGAGCTCCCGCAATCTCGCGGCGGCCTGCTCGGGCGTCAGGTCGCGCTGCGGCTCGGCCAGCATCTCGTAGCCGACCATGAACTTCTTCACCGTCGCCGACCGCAGCAGGGGTGGGTAGATGTGTGCGTGCAATTGCCAATGGTCGTGGGGGTCGTCGTCGAAGGGTGCGCCGTGCCAACCCATTGAGTAGGGGAACGACACACCAAACAGCTGATCATAAGACGCGAGAGCCTTGGAAAAGAGGTCAGCCAATCCACGGCGCTCGGCGGGCGACAGGTCGGGCATGCGGGCCACGTGGCGGCGCGGCGTGATGAGCGTCTCGAACGGCCAGGTCGCCCAGTACGGCACCACCGCCTGGAAGAAGTCGTTCTCGTAGACGATCCGCTGGCCCAGGGACCGCTCGCGCGCCGCGTAATCGATCAAGAGCGGCGAGCCATGCGCTTCGAAGTAGGCGCGCTGCTGGCGGTCTTCGGCCGCCGGCTCGGTCGGCAGCGCGTTCAACGCCCAGATCTGGCCGTGCGGGTGGGGGTTCGAGCACCCCATCACCGCGCCCTTGTTCTCGAACACCTGCACCCAGCGGTAGCGCTGGCCCAGGGCGGCCGTCTCCACGGCCCAGGTGTCCACCACCTCGACCAGGGCCGAGATCGGCATCTCGGCGAGCGTGAGGTCGTGCCGCGGGCTGAAACAGATCACGCGGCAGGTCCCCGTCGCCGACTCCGCCCGCAGCAACGGATCGGGAGCGCCGGCAGACACCGGGGCCGCGACGTCGGGTAACAGCGCCGAGAAATCATTGTCGAAGACGAAGGTGCCTCCGTAAGGAGGATTGACCGCGCCGCCCGCCCGCTGATTGCCGGGGCAAAGATAGCAGGTCGGATCGTGAGCGGCCCGTCGCGGACCGTCCGTTTTCTCGGTCTGCCCCTGCCAGGGTCGTTTCGTCCGGTGCGGGGACACCAGGACCCACTGCCCGTTCAGTGGGTTGTAGCGGCGGTGCGTCTGCGACTCGGGATCGAACGCCATGCGACGGGGGGCTAGACGACGCTCAAGGGATCGACGACGTGCGCGCCCTGCGCGGGGCGCGAGACGAAGGTGGTGGCCGTGCGACCGGTGCGCTTTCGGTACTCGGCCGCCATCGTGCTGGCCACCGACGCGACGAAGTCCGTGCGCACCAGCGAGACCGTGCAGCCGCCGAAGCCGCCCCCCGTCATGCGCGAACCCAGCACGCCGCCGGCCGGCCCGATCTCGCGGGCGATGTCGACCATCGCGTCGAGCTCCGCCGAGCTCACCTCGAAGTCGTCGCGCAGCGAGCGGTGGCTCGCGTACATGAGGTGCCCCACCTCGGCGAATTCGCCGGCCTGCAGGTGCGCCGCGGCGGCCACGGTGCGCAGGTTCTCGGTGGTGACGTGGCGGGCGCGCCGCGCGACGACCGGATCCAGCGTCCCGCTCGCCGCCTCGACCATGGCGGGGGTCGCGTCGCGCAGCATGGCCACGCCCAGCTGGCGCGACGCCTCGGCGCACTCGGTGCGGCGGCGGGCATAGGCGCCGTCCGCCAGCGCGTGCTTCATGTTCGTGTTGCAGATGAGGACGCTGACGCTGGGGTCGGCGAACGGAATCACCCGCACCTCTTCCGAGCGACAGTCGATGAGCAGCGCGCCGGCGGCGTCGCCGATCACCGAGGCCAGCTGATCCATGACGCCGCAGGGGACGCCCGCGAAGTCGTGCTCCGCCTGGCGGCAAAGCCGCGCCTTGTCCTGCGGGTCCAGCGTCGTGCCGGCCGCCTTCTCCAGCAGCGTCGCGGTCGCGACCTCCAGGGCCGCGCTGCTCGACAGACCACCGCCCAGCGGCAGGTCGGAGACGATCGCCGCGTCGATCGAGCCGACGGCCAGACCGCGATCGGCGAAGGCGCGAACGACGCCGCGCAGGTAGTTGGCCCAGCTCGGCTCGCCGGGAGGCTCCGAGCCGTCCAGGCGGATGTCGACGGTGGTGTCCACGGCCGCGCTGTACACGCGCAGGCGCCCGCCGCCGGCGGCAGCCGGGGCCGCGGCGATGACGACGTGTCGATCAATCGCCAGCGGCAGCACGAAGCCGCCGTTGTAGTCGGTGTGCTCGCCGATCAGATTGACCCGTCCGGGCGCAACCGCCAGCCAGCGCGGGGCAGCGCCGAACTGCTCGTGAAAGACGCGGCCGGCGGCCCGGACGGCAACGCCGTGCGAAGCGTGGGCGGGCGCGGGGGCCCAGGAGGACGTGACGTTGTTCGGAAGCGAGCTCACCCCGGGTACCACACCTTTCGCGGATCGTTGGCTGCGCGTTGATACCCCCACGCCGCTTCGACCATCTGTTTGAGGTCGTAGCGGGGCCGCCAGCCCAGCAGGAACTTGGCCTTCGTGTTGTCGAGCCAGGTCGAGCGGTAAGGGGTCGGAATGGGGATGCCCTGGACGCCGCGGGTCTCCCGCAGATAGGCGGCCAGCTCGCCATAGTCGACGGGCTCGTCCATGCAGATGTTGAAGGTTTGGCGGCGCGCGGCCGGGTGGTCGATCGCGCAGAAAATGGCGGAGATCAGGTCCTCGACGTGAACGAAGTTGCGCTTCACGGGCCGCCCGTCGGGATCCAGCATCAGGGGGACGGCGCCGCTCTTCACGTAGTCGTCGGCGGCCTTGGGGCCGACCAGGTCGCGCCAGCGCGGCCCGCCGAAGACGTCCTCCCCGAACGACAGCTGATACTTGAAGTCGTCCTTCTCCATGATCCACGGCGCGCGCAGGCAGCAGCCGTTGAGGTCGTACTGGATCATCACCTGCTCGAGCATCACTTCCTCGAGCACCTTGGACAGCGCGTAGCAGCCCGGGTAAGCGCTGTGCTTCTGCGTCTCGGTGACGGGGATCGGGTGCGGGTAGAAGAAGTGGCCCATCCCGGCGTCGCCGCCGATCAAGATGAACTGCTGGAAGGTGTGGCTGGTGCGGCTCGCCTCCAGCAGCCAGAAGAGGCCCTTCACCGCGACGTCCATGATGGACTCGGGGGTCTCCTTGCTGGTCGCCAGATGCAGCAGGTGCGTGACGCCGTCGACGGCGCGCTCGGCGACGGCGCGGTCCTCCGTCGACCCGCTGACGATCTCCAGCCGCGGGCCGGGGGTCAGCTTTCGGTTGTGGCACAGCGCGCGGACGGTGAACCCCGAGAACTTCGGGTCCGCCAGGAAGCGCGCGATGAACGCCTGCCCGACCTTGCCGGTCGCGCCCGTGACGAGGATTTTCTTGGTGGTCGCCGACATGCTCACTTGCTCCGCCGCCGCGAGGCGTTCTTCTCGAAGACGCGGTCTACGATGACCGCCGCCAGGATGACGCCGCCGGCGACGACGTTCTGCCAGAGCGACTTGCCGACCAGGTTCACGGCGTTGAAGGTGACCTGCATGATGCCGGCGCCGATGAGCACGCCGAACACGGACCCGCGCCCGCCCAGCAGCGAGCAGCCGCCCAGAACGGCGGCGGCCACGGCGTGCAGCTCGTACGCCGAGCCCAGCGACGGCGTCGCGCTGGGCAGATAGGCCACGTAGAGGATGCCGGCGACGCCCGACAGGCCGGCGCTGGCCACGAAGGTGACCAGGCGAACCCACTGCACGGGGACGCCCGACAGCCGCGCGGCCTCGGCGTTCGACCCGATGGCGTAGCAGTACCGGCCGAAGAGGGTCCGGTGCATCAGGAACGCCGTGACCGCGATGGCCACCAGCGCGAACCAGAAGGGCATGGGCATGCCCAGCCCCACCCCCTCTCCCAGGAAGCGGAAGCGCGGGAACTGGCCCTGGAAGCCGATGTCGGTGCCGCCGGTCAGGACCTCGGCGAACCCGCGCAGCAGCAGCATCGAGCCCAGCGTCACGACGAACGGCTGCACGCCCAGCCAGGTGATGACCAGACCCTGCGCGACGCCCACCAGCAGCGACAGACCGATCGCCGCCGCGACGGCGGCGCCGATGCCGAAGCCGGCGTACATCGTCAGGTAGCTGGTCGTCACGGCCGAGATGCAGATGATGGAGCCGACCGACAGGTCGATGCCGCCCGCGATGATGACGACGGCCTCGCCCAGCGCGAACAGCGAGATCAGCGAGATGTGCCGGACGGTGTTGCGCAGGTTGTCGGGGCTGAGAAAGACCGGGTTCAGCAGCGCGGTGAGACCGGCCAGGCCGATCATCACCGCCAGCATCGTCAGCTCTTTCTTCATCCGCGACAGGCGCGTCGCCGCCGCGATGGTGGCGACGGGACGGGGCGCGGCCGACTCGGCTGGAATTTGGACGTCGCTCATGTTGGCGCTCATGCGGCTGCGTACCTCAGGATGTTGGCGTCTGTGAGCTGTTCCCGGGCCAGCTCGCCGCGGGACTTCCCCTGGGCCAGGACCAGGGCCCGGTGACAGAGCGCGGCGACCTCTTCGGCCTCCGAGCTGGAGACGATGATCCCGGTGCCGGCGGCGGCCAGCTCGCGGACGACGTCGTGCACG
>CAZJMY010000953.1:0-1018 GCA_964546845.1 uncultured Myxococcales bacterium
CAGCGTCTGACCCGCGGCGCCGCCGGTGCCGTTGGCGCCGCTTCCGTCGGAGGGCACGAGCATGCCCCGGTTCGCGCAACCGTCCAGCAGGCTGGCCATGCCGAGGGCGCACACGGCGGCCAGGCAGGCGGAGGGGAGCCGCATCGAGGTGACCAGCAAAAAGGATAATCCTCAGTCGTAATAGCCGTCCAGATAGAACCGGCCGTCGCGCGCGTCCCGGTGAAGCCGATACACGGCGCCATCCGATGCATGGACGTCCCAATATTCGCGCGCCCAGCTTCCGCCGCTGGCGCTGTCTTGCCACCACTCGCCTGACAGCCGGTAAGGGCCGGCGGCGATGAGGACGCGGGCCGTCGTCTCGGTCCCGCGCAGCGCCGTCGGCCCGTCCCGCCCCATCAGGACCTCGATCTCTTCCGGCGGGCGCCGCCGCCGCAGGGACAGTGAGAGCTGGCCGGCATCCGCGGGCGCCGCCGTCGCGACCGCCGCCGTGTACGGCTTCACCGCAATCGTCTCCTCGCGCCAGCTGTCGACGGCGGCCGGCGCGCCGACGTTCTCGGGTCCGACCAGCGCGGCCAGCCGCGCCAGCGTGACCGCCAGGCGGTTGGGCGCTGGTCCGGTGGGGCGCAGGATGTCCAGCTGCGTGGCGCGCACGCGCGCCGGCAGAGCGATCACGTGCAGGCCGACCACCGGCGCCTCCGGCGGCCGGCGCGCCAGGTCCAGCCGCGCCAGCTCGATCAGCGGCTTGGCCTCGCGCGTGGGCGCGGCTCTCGCGAGCGGCCGCACGTCCAGCCCGCGCGGGACCAGAGGCAAGCGCAGCGTCAGCTCGGCGCAGGCCAGGCTGCGTCCGGCCAGCCGCTCGAGCGCGCGGTCGACGAGCCCGCGCAGCACGAACGACAGCGGCTCGAGCTCGGCGATCGGATAGTCGAGCTGGACGGCCTCTTCCAGCGCGTCCGGCGGCGGGAGCGGCAGGAACGGCTCGTCGTCCTCGACGCGCGCCAGGCGAGCGACCGCCTCGCCG
>CAZJMY010000954.1:0-6157 GCA_964546845.1 uncultured Myxococcales bacterium
TAGCCTCCCCCCCCCAACGCCTTCAAGTTCGTCGTCGAGCCGTCGAAGTACGTCCGACGCCTTTACCGCCGTCAATCCGGTATTAGGATTGACGGCCAACCCCAAAGGTCGATCCATGCTGAGCCCGAAGGAAAAAGCCCAAATCCGCACCGTCCTCGAAGAGGAGCAGAAGCGCCTCGCCCGCAAGAGCGAGAACGCGCTGAACTACTCGATGAACCACGAGCGGAACATTGGCCGCGACTCGATCGACGAGTCGATGGAGGAAGAGATCTTCTCGACGGAGATGCGGCTGCACGACCGCGAGAAGTTCCTGCTGGGCAAGATCGCCAAGCAGCTGGTTCGCCTGGAATCGGACGAGATCGACGTCTGCGAGGACTGCGGCGAGAAGATCTCGTTCCGCCGCCTGCTGGCGCGGCCCGTCACGACCCTCTGCATCGACTGCAAGGAGCAGAGCGAGCGCGAGGAGCAGGCCAGCGAGCAGCCCGGCCGCGCCGGCGCGGCCTTCGCGGACCTGGCCGACGGCGAAGACGCGCCGAAGGTCACCGCCGAAGAGTGAGGGCGTTCCTGCCTGGGCTCAGCCCAGCAGTGATCAAGGACGGGCCCGGCTCAACGAATTGCCGGCCCCGTCCTTTCGTCATATCGTCGTCCGCGGGCGCTTCGCGGATCACCTATGGCCGATAACCGTTATCGCATCACCGAACGTGTCGCTGCCGGCGGCATGGCCGAGGTGTTCCGTGGCGTCGCCGAGTCGATGCGCGGGTTCAAGAAGAACATCGCGATCAAGCGCATCCTGCCGTCGCTGACGAAGAACAAGAAGTTCGTCGCGATGTTCCTCGACGAGGCGCGCCTGTCGCTGTCGTTGCAGCACGCGAACATCGTCCAGGTGTTCGACATCGGCCACAGCGAGGACACGTACTTCATCGTCATGGAGTACGTCGACGGATGCGACCTGAAGGCCATCCTCGACTGGCGCCGGCGGATCAACAAGCGGGTTCCCGTCGCGCATTCGCTGTACGTCATCACCGAGATCTGCAAGGGGCTCTCCTACGCGCACGAGCTGCGGAACCAGGAGAACGACGCCCCCCTGAACATCGTCCACCGGGACGTCTCGCCGCCCAACGTGCTGCTCTCGAAGCAGGGCGAGGTGAAGGTCGTGGACTTCGGGCTGGCCAAGGCGACCAGCCAGGTCGAGGTGACCGACCCGGGCGTCGTCAAAGGCAAGATGAGCTACCTGTCGCCCGAGGCCGCGCGCGGCGAGGAGGTCGACAGCCGGGCCGACATCTTCGCCGTCGGCATCCTGCTGTACGAGATGCTGACCGGGAAGCGTCTCTTCTACGGCGAGACCGACTACCAGACCGTCGAGCTGGTTCGGAACGCGAAGATTCCGCCCATCCGCCCCCAGAATCCGCAGGTCGAGCCCGAGCTGGAAGACATCGTCCGCAAGTCGCTGGCCAAGCGCAAAGAGGACCGGTTTCAGAGCGCGACCGACCTGCAGGACGCGCTGGCCCAGTACAGCTATTCGCGCGGGCTGAAGGTCATCTCGCGCGACATCGCCGAGCTGGTGCGCCAGTGCCTGGAAGACAAGCGCATGCAGTCCGGCGAGGGGAAGGCCCGGACCAGCATCATCGACCACCTGTTGCAGGACGAGATCGTGAAGTTCACGTCGGTGGACTTCGAGGATCCCGGCGCGCAGCCGCTGGAGGACGACGAGCTGGCGCAGCGGCCCGCCCCGTCGATGGACGGCGACTTCGTCGACCCGCGGGCCTGGGCAGACGAGCGGATGACGCCGGCCGTGCCGACGCCCGCCGAGGTGCGCGCGTTCGAGCAGCGCCGCACGGCGCGCGACGTGCCGGCGACGAAGCCGGGGGCCGCCGCCGGCGGGAAGCCTCCGGCGCCCCCGAAGCCGCTGGGCGGGACCACGCCCGGGCGGGGGATGACGCCTCCGCCGACGCCGCGCCCGGGCGCCGCGCCGGCCAAGGGCGGCTCGACACCGCCGACCGGGACCCGCCAACCGGCGCCGAGAACGCCGTCGTCGCCCGGCCTCACCTCATCTCCCGTGGCCGGGCGAGCGCCGACGCCGACGACGACGCGGCCGCGCGTCCCGACGGGGCCTCAGCGAGCCGTCCCGCCCGCCGCCCGCGCCGCGGTGGCGGCCGAGTCGACGCCGGGGCCCGAGACGCTGGCCAGCGTTCTCGAGCCCACGCCCGGTCCGCAGGACACGTCGCGGACGATCCCCACCAACCGCACGGCCGGCGCGCGTCCGGCGCGCAGCTTCCTCATCGGCGCGCTCATCGGAACCGTCATCCTGGGCGGGGCCGTGGCCGTGGTCGTGTTCAAGCGCGGCGCGACGGCCTCCGTGCACGCGGCGCCCCGGCACCCATAGGCGGGCGCTCACCGCACCGGCTGGTCGGCCAGCAGCTTCATGACCGCGGCCGGGTCGACGGGCTTGACCAGGTGGCGGTCGAAGCCGGCGGCCTCGGTGCGGCGGCGATCCTCGGGCTGCCCCCAGCCGGTCATGGCGACGACCAGGATCTTGTCGCCGCCCGGGCGGTCGCGGATGCGGCGGCAGACGTCGTAACCGTTCATGCGCGGCATGCCGAGGTCGAGCAGGACCGCCGTGGGCCGGAACTCGGCGACGGCGGCCAAGGCGGCCTCGCCGTCGTAAGCGACCCGCACGTCGTTGCCCATCAGCTGCAGCAGCTCGCCCAAGCTGTCGGCGTTGTCGGCGTTGTCGTCGACGACCAGCACGCGGTGAACGGCCGCGCCCAGCGGGTCGGCCTCCGGGCGCTGCGCGCGATTTGTTGCGGCCACGAACGGCAGGGTGACCGCAAACTCGCTCCCGCGCTGCGGCCCGTCGCTGCTCGCGCGGATGGTCCCGCCGTGGAGCTCGACGAGCCCCTTCGCCAGCGAAAGGCCAATCCCCAGGCCGCCCTGGGCCCGCCCGACGGCTGGCTCCGCCTGCGCGAACATGTCGAATACGGTGGGCAGCATCTCGGGCGCGATCCCGATGCCGTTGTCGCGCACGGACACGACGACGTTCGGCCCGTCCAGGCGGGCCGTCAACTCGATGAGACCGCCGTCGCGCGTGTACTTGGCGGCGTTGTTCAGCAGGTTCGCGAACACCTGGGCCAGCCGGATCGGATCCCCGTCGATGCAGAGCTCGCCGCGCGGCACGTCGACGCGCAGCTCGTGGCGCGCGGCTTCGATGAGCGGACGGCTGGTCTCGATGGCGGCGTCGATGACCGACCCGAGATCGACCACCTCGCGGCGCAACTCCAGCTTGGCGCGTGAGATGCGCGACACGTCCAGCAGGTCTTCCAGCAGCCGCGCCATGTGCTGCACCTGGCGGTCGATGACGTCGCGCTGCCGGACCAACGACGGGTCGGTCGGGCCGCGCGCCCGCAGGATCTGGACCGCGTTGCGGATGGGCGCCAGCGGGTTCCGCAGCTCGTGCGCCAGGGTGGCGATGAACTCGTCCTTCGCGCGCGACGCGGCGGTGACCTCGTCGAGCAGATCGCGGATACGCCGCTCGGCTGCCTTCACGGGCGTCAGATCGACGACGTAGGAAATCCCTTCGTCGTCCGAGTCCGGGAACAGCGCCGACGAGACCAGCACGGGCGCGCGCGTCCCGTCGCGGCGGAAGTATTCCTTTTCGTAGGGCGGGTGCCGCCGGGTCCGGATCAGCTCGTCGACCTTCTCGCGGTCGCTGTCATGAAATTGGGGCGGCGTCAGCTCCCGCCAGGAGAGGCGCCCCGCCGCGACGTCGGCCTGTGTGTACCTCACGATCTCCAGGAAGGCGTCGTTGGCGGAGGTCACGTCGCCGTCGCGCAGCCGCCAGGTCATGTTCCCGATCAGGTTCTCGCGGAACATCGTCTCCAGCCGCTGCGTGCGGCGGCGCAGGTCCTGGTGCATGAGCTCCGCCGCCTGCTGCTCGGCGGCGGCCCTCACCGCGGCCTCGGCGGCGAGTCGCTCGGCCCGCTTGCGGGCCGTGACGTCGTCCGCGACGTACATGAACCGCGGCTGCCCGGCGGGTCCTACGCCCATCTGCCCGACGACCACCTGCAGCCAGGTGTCGCCTCCGCTGTCCGCATACTCGAAGCGGACGGGCCGGCCTGACGCGGCGCTGGCGCGATAGTGGCGCAGCCAGATGTCGATCACTTCGGCGGTCGCCCCCATCTCTGACGCCCGTCGGTTCGCGGTCTCGCCCGGCTGCAGCCCGAAGAACACGCAGGTCGCGCGATTGTCGCGCACGTGCAGGATGTCGCCGTCCCCGGTCAGCTCGACGATGCCCATCATCGCGGGCGCCAGCTCGAACGCCTCGTCCATGGCGGGGTCCACTGTGTTTGCCACCGCCGCTCCGACCTATGATCGCCGCAGCATGCGCGCCAGCTTGGCGCGGTCGGCCGGTCCCAGCTCGCCGGCCGCGACCAGCACGGCCAGATAGGCGACGGCCGCCAGCGCGATGGCCGCCAAACCCAGGATCTTGCCGTGGCCCGGCATGATGCGCGCCACGGCCACGCCGGCCGCGACGCCGCCGGCAACGCGGGCGATGGTCCCGGCGGGCGGGGACCCGCCGAGGCGCGCGCGGACGTAGACGATGGCGGCCACGAACCCGACGCCCATCCCCAGCGCCGTGGCGGTGGCCGCGGCCCGCAACATGGGCGCGCCGATCGGGGCGGCCGGGACCAGGATCGCCGCGGCGGCGGCCCCGACGGCGACGGTGAGCGCGACGAACGACAGCGTGGCCCGGGTCCGCCCGGCGGCGTTCAGGATCGCGCAGACCACGCCCAGCAGCGCCAGACAGCACTCGCCGGCCACCAGGATGGGCATCGCCGCCGCCCCCTCGCCGTAGGCCGGCTTGTAGATGATCGCCAGCAGCGCGTCCGGGCGCGCCGCCAGGACGATGCCCATGAAGGCCACCAGGATCAGCGCGTAGCGCAGGGTCTGCGTCACGTAGAGGCGCGTCGCCTCCCGGTCCTCGGCGAACGTCGCCCGCGAGATCAGCGGGAAGATCACGAACGTCACGACGATAAGGGCCTGGTAGGGGAGCAGCGCCAGCGTGCGCAGCGCCTGGTAGTGGCCGGCCGCGACGGCGGCGACGGCCTCGCCCGCGGCCTTGCCGGCGAAGTGATGCAGCAGCGGCTGGTCGTAGTTGAGGGCCACGTTCAGCAGCAGCCCGTACGCGACGACCGCGCTCATGTAGGCGGTCAGCCGGCCGATCGGAAAGCGAGCCGAGCCCGCCGGAAGGCGCATCACGCGCGAGGCGACGGACAGGATGAAGAGCGCGGCGGCCGCGAAGCCCACGAACGCGCCGGTCACCTTCCACAGAGCTGCCAACCCCAGCAGCAGGATGGTCTTGGCCGTCGAGAAGCCGACGTCGAAGCTGGCCTGCGTGCGGAAGCGCCGCAGCCCGTTCGCCGAGCCGACGTAGACCGCGTACAGCGCGTACAGGAACGGGATGGCGGCCGCGATGCGGAAGTAGGAGGTGTAGCGCGGCGCCTCCTCGAAGCGCGCGATGAGCGGCGCGCCGAGGAAGATGGCCAGCGCGAGCGCCGCCCCCAGCACCGCCTGCATCCGCAGGCCCGCCCGCTGCACGGCGCCGGCCCGGGCGTCGTCCTCGGCCGTGTATTTCGAGACCGACTGGATCGTCGCCTGGACGACGGTGTTGTTGACGATCGAGATGACGTTGTTGACGACCGCGAAGGCGCCGAACTCGGCGGCGCCCACGAACCGGGTCAGCAGTACCTGCTGCACGAACCCGCTGAGCATGAAGTAGAGCTTGGCGAAGCCGATGAAGACGGCCCCGCGCGCCGCGGTCGAGCCGTCCGTCGCCCCGGCGGACGCGGGGGCTGGCGCCTCGGGCCGCGCGGCCCCGGTCTCGGCGGTCACGCCTTCACCCCCGAGACGACCCGCTCGACGCCGGCCAGGTCGCGCCGGCTGCGCACGTCGGTGAAGCCGCCGGCCGCCATCAGGTCGGCGGTGGCGGCCGCCTGACCGAAGCCGATCTCCAGCGCCAGCGCGCCCCCGACCCGCAGCAACGGCGGCGCCTCCGCGACGAGGCGGCGCACCAGGTCCAGCCCGTCGGGGCCGCCGTCCAGCGCCCGCGCCGGCTCGGTGCGCACCTCGGGCGGCAGGCCGGCCAGCTCGCCGGTCGGGA
>CAZJMY010000955.1:0-2002 GCA_964546845.1 uncultured Myxococcales bacterium
GACGGGCGCAACTTCCTGACCCAGCGCAAGGACAAGTTCGACGTCATCGTCAGCGAGCCGTCCAACCCCTGGCTGACCGGCGTGTCGAACCTGTTCACGCGCGAGTACTTCCGCGACGTCAAGCGGCGCCTGGCGCCCGACGGGATCTTCTGCCAGTGGGCGCAGCTGTACGAGATGGCTCCCTGGAACATCAAGACCATCTACGGCACGGTCCGCGACGAGTTCCCCTACGTCTACGTGTTCGCCGCCGAGGACCTGTCGTCGGACACGATCCTGGTGGGCAGCATGCGGCCGCTGCCGCTGGACATCGATCTGCTGGAGCGGGCCTTCCAGAACCCGACGGTGCGCGCGGAGGCGCGGCGGGGCGGGCTCAACTCGCCGCACGACGTGCTCGCCTACCTGCTGCTGGGGCCCGAGGAGCTGGAGTCGTTTACGGCCGGGGCGCCCCGCAACACCGACGACAACGCGCGCATCGAGTTCGCGGCCCCGCGCGACTTGCTGGGCTACGCGAAGTTCGATCCGTACCTGGCCAAGGTCTACGGCCCGCTCTGGCCGTACGGCCGGCTGACGGGCCTCGTGAAGGGATACGACGGGCCGCAGCGCAGCGCACGGGCCGGGCTGCTGGCGCGCAGCCTGCTGGCGCACGGCAAGGCGCGCGAGGCCGAGCTGTGGGCGCGCCGCGCCGAGGCCGCGGGCGATTCGCCCGAGGCGCGGCACGCGCGGCTGCTGCTCACCCTGGTCTCGACGCGGCTCGATCGCGACCCCGAGATCCCGCTGGCCCCGGGCGACGAGCTGACGCCTCCGGCCGTGCCGGCCAAGCTCGCCGCCGCCCACCCCGAGTACGTCAACCAGGTGAAGGAGGAATATCCCTCCGTCATCGCCGAATACAGAGATCGCCGCTACGCCACGGCCTACAAGATTCTGGAGAAGTGGCCCGAGGAGATCTGGACGGGGCTCGGTCAGGACTTCGCGCTGTTGAGCGGGTTTCTGGACTACAAAGCCGAGTTCTACGGCGACGCCATCGACGAGCTGAAGACGCTGGCCGATGACGCCACCTACGTCGCGCGCCGCCCCGAGACGCTCTACTACCTGGGCCGCGCCTATTACGCGAACGCCATGTACACCAAGGCAGTCGACGCGCTGGAGCGCTACGTGCGCTCCCAGAACATCCTGGACCGCCCCCTGCTGCCCGACCCGTTTCCGGCGCACTGACCGCGGGGCGCTCGCTGGCTTGCGAGTTGCGCGTAGGACGACCCCTGGTTCTTCCGCGATCGCGATCTAGCTTCGTGGAGGTGAGCCGCCCGGCTGGGGTTCGCGTGTGAATTCAAACCGGAGGTCCCCCATGATTGATTCGTCTAAGTCGTCGACTCGTTCGCTCATCCGTCTGTCCCTGCCCGTCGTCGCGTTGCTGCTGGCTGGTCCCGTTCGCGCCGCGCAGAGCGCCGGCGAAAAGGAAGGCAACAAGATCGAGAAGAAGGGCAACGCCGAAGAGAAGGCCGCCAACGCCGAGAAGGCCAAGGGCGCCAAGCTCGAGAAGCAGGGCAAGGCCGAGGAAGAGGCCGGCAAGAAGAACGACAACAAGCACGAAGAGGCCGCCGGAAAGGCGACCAAGAAGAAGGGCGAGGCCATCGAGAAGGCCGGCGAGGCCCGCGGCGACGAGGCGAAGCAGATGGAGAAGTCCGGCAACGACATCGAGAAGGCCGGCGTGAAGTCCAAGAAGGCTCACGACAAGGCGGGAGAGCCCGCCGCGGGCAAGTAGCCGCCGGTCCGGTTCCGCCATGTCGATCGAGAAGAGCCCTCGCAAGACCGTCATGCTCGTCGAAGACGACGACGACGAGCGTGACGCGCTGGCCGCCCTGCTGGAGCAGGAGGACTACCGTGTCCTGCAGGCGCCCAATGGTGCCGAGGCGCTGAAAATCCTCGAGGCGAAGCCGGACGCCTGCCAGATCATCCTGCTGGACCTGATGATGCCCATCATGAATGGGTGGGATTTTCGCCGGCT
>CAZJMY010000956.1:0-4281 GCA_964546845.1 uncultured Myxococcales bacterium
CGGGGCCGGCCGGGTGGGCCTGCACGTTGCCGGCCTCGTTGATCGAAAAATAGCTATTTCCCCAGTACTTGACGCCGTACGCCTCCGCAGAGTCGGCCACCGTCCACTTGCGGGGGATACCCGCTGTGCTGCTCATGGCGCTTACGTTGAAGAACTCCGGCCGGAAATTCCAGTGAAAATTCAGAACTTCAACGTGACGCCGCCGGTGAAATAGACGCCGTGGTCCGCGGTGCCGATGAGGTCCTGGTTGAACGTTCCCTCGTAGGCCTTCCGGGGGGTGAATCCGTAGAACTCGGTGAACGGCAGGAACTCGATCTCGAAGAACACCGACGTCAGCCGATCGATCGCCGCCGAGGCCGCCAGCCCCGTGTAGAAGCGATGCCCCGTGTCAGCCGCCGTCGGGTTGCCGTTCGGGAAGTTCTGCATGAACGCGACCGGGTCCTTGGTCTCGTTGCAGTAGGCGTCCTCGCTGGTGCCGTTGGCCAGCTGCTGGGTGCTAGGGCAGAAGTGGTCGACCCACCAGGAGAAGTGTCCGAACGCCGACACGGTCGCGATCTCGGCGAACGCCAGCGAGGCGACGGCGCGGTAGTCCCCGAAGACGGTGCTGCGGCCGTTGACGCCCGTGCCGAACCCGATGACGTTCGCGTCGGCGCCCACGGCGAACGGCCCGAGCTCGAGCAGCTGCACGCGGCCGCGCAGCGCGAAGTCGGTGATGTCGAACATCGTCCGGGCCTGGACGCCCACGTCGAACCCGAAGAACTTCGTGGAGACCGCGCCGACCATGACCCGGGTCTGCAGGTAGTAGGGGTAGCCCAGGCCGAAGTCGACCGTGACGCCGCCCACCGGGTTGACCTTGGCGCCGAACGACGACATGGCCTGCCGCCGCTTGACCTTCTGCTCGGGCGTCGGCCCCGTGGGGATGACCTTCATGTCGACGGAGAACACCTTCTCGCGCCCGCCGTCGACCTTCATCGTTTCCTTGTGGTCGAAGTAGCCGGCCAGCTTGAACTCGACGACGTGGTCGCCCGACGGCACCGCGTCGCGTGAGACCGGGGTCTTTCCGACCAGCTCGCCGTCCAGGCGCACCTCGGCCCCCTCGGGCGTCGAGAGGATGCGCAGGGCGCCCGTGGCGGACAGGTCGGCGACCAGCGCGACCGACTGGTTCTCGACCAGGATCACCTCGCGCTTGAAGTCGGTGAACCCGTCGCGATGCACCACGACGTAGTGCTTGCCAGGGTCCAGGTCGGCGCGATCGACCGGCGCCCGCCCCAGGCTGGAGCCGTCCAGGAAGACCTCCGCGTTGGGCGTGGTCGACTGCACCTTCAGCGCCGCGTGCGGCCGGTCGGGGGGCGCCGCCTCCATCCGGAAGCTGACGATGGCGTTCTCGCCGGCCGTCACCCGCACCGTCTGCTCCTGCGCCTTGAACGCCTTCTTGCGCGCGCCGACGATGTGCTCGCCCGGCTTGATGTCCGTCAGGTTGACCGGGGCCCGCCCCTTGCCCTCGCCGTCGACGAAGATCTCGACCTCGGGCTCGTTCGAGATGACGCGCAGGCTGGACGTGACGACCGGCGCGGGTGCCGGGGCGAAGTTGGCGGTGACCTTGACCTGCTGGCCGGAGACGACCGTCACCGTCTGGCGCCAGGGCTGCGCGCCGTCCTTGCGCACCTCGACGACGTGGTCGCCGGCGGGGACGCCCGAGATGATGGCGGGCGCCGCGTCCTTCTTGGCGCCGTCGAGGTACACGTCGCCGCCCTGGTCCGACGTCACCAGCACCGTGCCCGAAGGCGCTTCAATCTTCGTCAGGGCCACGTCACGCGTGCGGCGCTCGCCCTCGGCGACCTCCAGCCAGTCCGAGAAGGGCTTGTAGCCCTCGTTGCGCAGCTCGATCTGATGTCGGCCGGCGGCCAGCTCGAACGAGTTGGGGGCGGTCCCGCGCGAGACGCCGTCGATGAACACCTCGGCCCCGGCCGCCCCGCTCTCGGCGGTGGCGGCGATGTCCAGGTGCGCCATCTGCGGCGCGCGCTCCATCGTGAACGAGACCGTCTGGCTCTTGCGGACGTCCAGCGTCTGCTCCTGCGGCTTGAACCCGCCGAGCTCCACGAGGATCTTCACCGGCCCGCGCGGGACCTTGATGGTGAGCGGCGTGTAGCCGGCGATGCCGTAGGTCTTGGGGGCCGCCGTCGGGCCCGCGTCCCAGTAGACGGCCGCCTGCTGGGGCGAGCTGTCGATCTTCAGCCGATGCTGCCGCCCCTTGACGCGCGGCCGGGGCTGCGGGGCCGCCGGCGCAGCGACCGCGGGCGTGGTCTCGGCCCGGGCGACGCCGATCCCCAGGCCGCCCAGCAGGGCAATCGTCAAAACTGCCACCGCGGACATCCTCGAGGTGCGGATCATGTGCGTGTCGAGGGTAACGGTGGACGCGCCACGCCGTCAAATGACGTACGGCGTGGCGCGGAGGCGACGTCGGCTGTTCAAAGATGAACAGGTTTGGCGCACGCCGCGGACTATCCGACTGGCGTCCCTGACAGCCTGGTTGGCGGGAGGTCTGACACGGTTGGCAGGGCGCCGCGGGTTTTCGCGGTGGTCAGCGCCTGAAGTCCTGATGGTTCAGCGGGCTGATCGTGGCACGTCGATTGCTCAGAACAGCGCGTCCTCCGTTTTGCGTCCTTGGGGTGCCCTCGTTGCGGGAGAAAGCAAAATGACGAAACTGGCTTCGTACACGCGTTTGGTTCCGGCGCTGCTCGCCCTCGGGTGGCTCGGGTGCAAGGAGTCCGAGCCGTATCACACCGGAGAGATCGGCTCCGCGGGGGGCTCCCCGGGCTTCACCGGCAGCGCCGGCGGGTCGCCCGGCTTCATCGGCAATACGGGGGGCGGCTTCGTCGGGTCGACCGGCGGCGACCCGAGCTTTTGCGGCGTGCCTCCGGGCGGGGCCTTCACCGGGGTTGCGGGCTTCAGCGGCACCGGCGGCGTGACCGGCGCCATCATCCGAGGGGACAGCCCGCAGTTCCCGCCGCAGCTCGGCACGACTTATTCCCAGCCCTCGGCCCCGCCCGCCATCAGTGGCGGCACGCTGCTGGTGCTGGCGGACGGCAAGACGGTCGTTGCCGCCGATCCGGACCGCGACACGGTTTACGTGGTCGACCTTCCGTCCCGCACGGTGAAGCAAACCATCACCCTGCAGCCCGGCGACGAGCCCGGCCGCCTGGTGCAGGATGCCGCCGGGCGGGTTCACGTCGCGCTCCGCCAGGGCGGCGCGATCGCGACCTGCGATCCGACGACCGGGAAGGTCATCGCGCGGCGTCCGATCTGCGCCGCGCCGCGCGGGCTGGCGTACGAGGCCGGGACGGATCGCGTCCACGTCGCCTGTCACGACGGTCAGCTGGTCAGCCTGCCGGCGGCCGGCGGGACCCGGTTCGCCGCCTGCAGCTGGACGACGACCTGCGCGACGTGCTGGTCGACGGCGGCAAGCTGCTGATCACGCGCTTCCGTTCGGCCGAGCTCCTGACCGTCGACGCGGACGGCACCGTGACCGGGCGCGCGCAACCGCCGGCGTTCAAGTCGCCGCAGGCGCACACGGGCGCGATGTTCACCCCCAGCGTCGCCTGGCGCGCGCTGCCGGCGCCGGGCGGCGGCACGCTGATCCTGCACCAGCGCGGCACGGTCGACCCGGTCGTCCCGACGGCGGGCGGCTACGGCGGTCCCGGGCCCTGCGACGCCATCGTGCACCACTGCATCACGCGCATCGACCGTGACGGCACCCCGCACAGCGGGCCGGCGCTGGCGTCGCTGGTCCTGGCCGTCGACATGGCGGTCAGCCCCGACGGCACGCAGGTCGCCGTCGTCTCGGCAGGGAACGCGACCAACGGCGACATCTCCACGAACGCGCTGACGCCGGCCCTGACCCGCGTGTTCTTGACGGACCTGAAGGACGCGACGGACGAGCTGATCGGCTGCTCGATGGACGGCGTCCACGCGCCGTGCTCGCCGACGGTGGGGCGCACGCCCACGCCGGTCGACATCATGACGGGCGCGGGCGGCGCGGTCGGCGGAATCGCGGGCGGATCGGGAGGCACGCCCGGCGCGGAGCTGACCAACACCGGCGGCGCCTTCGGCGGCGTGAGCAACACGGGCGGCGCGTTCGGAACCGGCGGCACGGTGGGCCCGTGCTGCGCGCCCCCGAGCACCGGCGGGGCTGGCGGCACCGGCGGCAGGGCGATCACGGGCGCCGGCGGCGCGATCGGCATGGGCGGTACGTTTGGCGGCGGTGGCCGCACGGCCGCGGGG
>CAZJMY010000957.1:0-4365 GCA_964546845.1 uncultured Myxococcales bacterium
CGCTGGCGGTTGCGCTGCTGGCGATCGGGCGGCGGCGCTGGCGGGGCAAGACGCTGCCGTCGGCGTTGCGCCGGCACCCCGAGCTGTTCCCGGAGCTGGCGCGCGCCGTCGCCGAGCTGCGCCACGACGTGCTCAAGCACCGGGCCGGCGTGCTGGGCGCCGTCGCCGACGAGGGCGCCCGCGACGAGGTCCGCCGCGCGATGACCGAGCCGCGGCCGACCTCCCAGGTCGTGGCGGACCTCTACGCCCAGGTCGCGCAGGCGGGGCGGGGCGCGGGTGTGGCGCTGAAGCCGCTGGAACGCGAGCCGACGTTCGGCCCGCTGGTCGCCGACCTGGCGCGGGCCGAGCACCTGCTGGCGCGCCCGGCGCCCGCCGGCCACACGGAGCTGCTGGCCATCGACGCGCGGCTACGCGGCGAGCACGCCGACCGCCTCAACGCGCTGCTGGAGCTGGGTCCGCGCACCCGGCTGGACGCCGCGGTGCTGTCGTCGTGGATCGGCGGCGTCGAGGCGGCCGTGCGGCAGGCGGGGATGGCCTGGACGGCGCCCGGGCTGTCGCTGGCCGATCTGCAGGTCGACTTCCCGGTCGCCGAGCCCGCGCTGGCGGCGATCTTCGCCAACCTGCTGCGCAACGCGCAGGCGGCGGTGGCCGGTCAACCCGATCCGCGGGTCGTCGTCCGGCTGGATCGCGATCGCGACGTGACGGGGCGCCCGCTGGTCAGCCTGTCGGTGGGCGACTCGGCGGCGGCGTCGCCCACGCTCGACGCGATCGAGGGGCGCGAGAGCGGGCGCGGCCTGGCGATCGTGCGCGACGCCGTTCGACAGTGGCGCGGCCACCTGGTGGTACGCCCTGAGGCGCCCCCGGTCGCGAAGGCCATCGGGGCGGTGTTCCCGACATGACCGCGGCCGGCGCCGCCCGGCGCGTGTTCGTCGTCTGCGAGGACGGGAGCGAGTACATCGACCGCTTCCGCCGCTTCCTGGGCCAGTCGTTCGACTTCGTCCCCGCGGCCGATTTCGCGTCGGCGCGGGACCGCCTCGCGGGGACGGACGGCCTGCTGCTGGATCTGGACTTTCGCCGCACGCCGCCCGAAAGGTTGATCGACGAGCAGGGTCGGTCCGCGGCCGTGGTCGACGCGGGGACGCGCGCCCGCCTGGCCGAGACGCAGGGCATCCTGATCCTGCGCCGCCTGCGCGCCGAAGGGGTCGTCACCCCGGCGGTGCTCTTCGCCGACCTGGACGACGCGGCGCAGGCGGAGTTCCTGCGGCGCACGCTGGCCCCGCTCACGCTGGCGCCCAGCCGGCTGGGGCTGCGCGAGCTGGCGGCGCTGTTGCGCGGCTACTGACAGCCGATCTGGTTGTCGTCGATCGCCAGGTCGTCGATCCACATCGTGAACGGACCGGTCAGCGTGTCGTTCTGGTAGTAGGTCGCGCCCAGGATGACCTGGGCGTAGCTGGCGGGCATCTCGGCGTTCGACCGGTTCGAGAACGCGAGCTGGGTGACCTCCTGCGAGTCCGAGAAGAAGCGGAAGCTCTTGGTCGTCAGGTCGACGAACCACTCGGCGCAGTGCCACGCGTCGTCGAACGTCCAGTTGTAGCTGGAGCTGGTGCAGCAGGCGTCGTCCGGCGTGTTGAAGAGCCACTGGTGGGTGTGCGCGCCCTGGGTCTCGACGGTGTCGACGACGCGGTCCTCGGTGGAGCCGCCCATCAGGCTGAGGAAGGTGGTGTGAAGCACGTGCGCGTTGTCGACGGCGGACGGGCTCTGCACCTTGTAGAAGATCCGCCCCCAGTGCTTGTTGGCCGTCGCGCCCAGCGCGCTCAGTTCCTTCTGCACGCGGCTGCTCCCCTGCGACGCGGCGATGCTCTTCAGCGCCTTCGACCCCGAATGGGCGGCGTCCGTGGCGACCGCCTGGTCGGTCGCGCCGATCTTCCCGTTGTAGCCCTTGAACGTCATCCAGCCGGTGGGCACGGCGCCGGCCGTGCTGGACTCGAAGTCCTCGCACAGCTTGTACGTCTTTCCCGCGCAGCCGCTGGCGATCGCCCCGCCGGCGCCGCCCGTCCCCGGAGCTCCCGCTGCGCCGCCGCCGGCCGCGCCCGCGCGCCCGCCGGTCGCGACGATGCCGCCGGTTCCGGGCGCCCCCGACGATCCACCGCTGCCCACGTTGCCACCCGTCGACACGACGCCGCCCGTGCCGGGCGACCCGCCCGTGCCGGGCGACCCGCCCGCGCTGGTGCCGCCGGTCGCGACGCCGCCGGTCCCGCTGGTGGCTCCGCCGGTCCCCGCGGGACTTCCGCCCGTGCCGGTGTTGCTGGGCTGCGAGGACGAGCAGGCGCCGCTCACCGCCAGCAGCGCCGCCAGCGCCAGGCGCTTCGCCAAGGTCTCGAGTCGGGTCGGATGTTGCATGGTCGATCAGCCTCTCGTCTGGTTGATGCTCGTCAAGGGTGAACGCCGGGAACCGGCGCCGGTGTCGGGTGGTCGGTGTCCGTGCCGTCGCCCAGCTGCCCCGAGTCGTTCGACCCCCAGCACAGCACCGTGACTTCGCCGGTGGCGCCGGTCGCCGCGCACGTATGAAAGCCGCCGCCAGCCAGGGCCGTGACGTCGGCCAGGCCCGCGATCGGCGCGGGGATCGCGCGGCTGGCCGTGGTGCCGTCGCCGAGCTGCCCGGCCGCGTTCCAGCCCCAGCAACGCGCGGTGTGGTCCTGCAGCACGGCGCAGGTGTGATTGTACCCGGTCACGATGGCGACGGCGGGCGGCAGCCCCGCCACGGCGACGGGCGTGGCGCGATCGACGTTGGTGCCGTCGCCCAGCTGGCCGTAGGCGTTCGCGCCCCAGCACCACACGGCGCCGGCCGCGTCCAGCGCGCACACGTGGTCGAAGCCCGACCCGACCGCGACGACGCCAGACAGCCCGGACACCGGCTCGGGGAAGGGGTGCGGGGCCGTGGTGCCGTCGCCCAGCTCGCCGTTGTCGTTGCCGCCCCAGCACTGGACGGTGCCGTCCCGCAGCACCGCGCAGGTGTGGCGGCCGCCGGCGGTCAGCGCCGCGGCCGGCGGCAAGGAGAACACCTCGACGGGCGCGCCGCTGTTCAGCGACGAGCCGTCGCCCAGCTGACCGGCGTCGTTCTGCCCCCAGCACCGCGCGATCCCGGCCGCGTCCAGCGCGCAGGTGTGATAGCTGCCGGTGGCCAGGCTGATGCTGGCCGGCAGTCCGGGGACGGTGAACGCGCTCAGCCGGTTGGTGTTCGAGTGGTCGCCGACCTGGCCAGCCACGTTCCAGCCCCAGCACGCGACCGCGCCGCCGTCATCCAGCGCGCAGCTGTGATAGCTGCCGTCGGCGAGCTGCCGCGCGCGCGCGACGCCCGGGACGCGCCCGGGAACGGGCGAATCGACCTTGCTGCCGTCGCCCAGCTGACCGTCGACGTTCGACCCCCAGCACCAGACGCTGCCCGCCGCGTCGATGGCGCAGGTGTGCCCCGCGCCGGCGCCCAGCGGGCGCGCCGCGACGGCCACCGCCGGACCACCGCCGCCGCAGCCGATCGCCGACGAGATCGCCAAGAACGTCGCCACGCGCCGCGCCCGCACAGGTCAGGTCGTGAGCGCGCTGTCGATGTCGCCGCTGTACTTGGGGTCGCCCACGCCGGTCAGGCTGGTCATCCCCATCGCGTGCAGCACGGACGTCAGCAGCTTGTTGTTGGGCACCTGGCTGGGGAACGTCACGGTCCGTCCCGTCTTGAAGAAGCCGCCCCCGCTGCCGACGATGATGTAGGGGATGCGGCCCACGTAGTGCTCGGCCCCCTCGCTCATGTCGCTGGTCACCAGGATGACCGTGTTGTCCAGCACGGTGCCGCTCCCCTCGGCGGCGCCGTCCAACTTGGCGCACAGCTCGGCCACGCACTGCTTGTAGAACCACTGATCGATCAGGGACTTCTGCGCGTAGTTGTCCTTGCCCTGGTGCGCGATGGCGTGCATGTCGGGGCTGGGGATGCTGATCCACGGGAAGGTCAAGCTGTTGCCGCCGCCGTTGTCGATCAGATCGATGGTCACGGCCCGCGCCTTGCCGCAGATGATCGCCGCCGCGACGATGTCGCTGATGAAAGTGACGTGCGTCGGGTAGTTCGTGACCGTGCTGAAGTTGAGGCCGGTCGGCGTGACCGTGGGCGGCGTGCAGGTCGGGCCGTTCGACGTCGACATCGTGTTCAGCTGGTTCTCCAGCGACTGGATCGCTTGAAGATGGCTCTGCACCTTCACCTTGTCGTCGGTGCCCAGGTTCTTCGCGAACTTGTTCAGCTGCCCACCCACGAAGTCCAGCACGCTCTTGCGGCGCGCCATCAGCGCGTTCATCTGGGCCGCCGTCATGCTGCTGCCGGCG
>CAZJMY010000958.1:0-2446 GCA_964546845.1 uncultured Myxococcales bacterium
TTCGGCTCCAGCGCCAGCGCGCGCCCCATGGCCAGCTGCTGCTGCTGCCCGCCCGACAGATCGCCGCCGCGGCGGCGCAGCATGTCCTTCAGCACGGGGAACAGCTTGAAGACCCGGTCCGGGATGCCGCTGCCCGTGCGCCGTCCCATGGCGCCGATGCGCAGGTTCTCCTCCACGGTCAACGTCGGGAAGACCTCGCGCCCCTGCGGCACGTAGCCGATGCCCGCCCGCGCGCGTGCCTCGGGCGGGGCGCCCGTCAGGTCGACGCCGTCGAACGTCACCTTGCCCGAGCTCGACGGCAGAAGGCCCATGATGACCTTCAGCAGCGTGGTCTTGCCGACGCCATTTCGCCCCATCAGACAGACGCACCCCCCCTTGGGGATGTCGAGGTCGATGTCCCACAGCGTGTGGCTGCCGCCGTAGAACTGGTTGATCTTGTCGGTGGCCAGCATGGTCATTCGCCCAGGTAGACCTCGATGACGCGCGGGTCTTTCTGGACCTGCGCCATCGGCCCTTCTGCCAGCACCCGCCCCTCGTGCAGCACGGTGACGTTGCGGGCGATGCTGCGCACGAATTCCATGTCGTGCTCGACGACGACGATCGTCCGCTGCCCGGCCAGGCTGGTCAGCAGCTCTGCGGTCCGCTCGGCCTCGGCGTGCGTCATGCCCGCCACCGGCTCGTCGATCAGCAGCACCTGCGGGTCCTGCGCCAGCAGCATGCCGATCTCCAGCCACTGCTTCTGGCCGTGCGCCAGCAGGCCGGCCGGCCGCTCGGCGTGATCCGCGAGGCCAATCAGCTTCAGGATCTCGCCGATGCGGTCCTTCTGCTCGGCGGTCAGCCGGGCGAACAGCGTGCGGAACACGCCCTTGTTCCCCTTCAGCGCCAGCTCGCAGTTCTCGAAGACGGTGTGCCCCTGGAAGACCGTTGGGCGCTGGAACTTGCGGCCGATGCCCAGGCCGGCGATCTCCACCTCCGAAAGGCGCGTGAGCTCGTTGAGGCGGCTCTCGAGGAACACCGAGCCGCTGGTCGGGCGGGTCTTGCCCGTGATGCAGTCCATCAGCGTGGTCTTGCCGGCGCCGTTGGGGCCGATCAGGCAGCGGAGCTCGCCCTTTTCCAGCATCAGCGTGACGTCGTTCAGCGCCTTGAAGCCGTCGAAGCTGACCGAGAGGTTCTCGACCCACAGCGACAGCGGGCGGCGCGCGGCCTCGGGGACCGGCGACGAATGGATCGGGGTGGGGCGCTCGACGGGGACGGTGTCGGCAACGCCGTCGACCTGGCTTTTCGGGGGCATGTCGCTCATGACGGTGAGGCTCACGTCTGCGTCTCCGGCGCGGGCGGCGCGGCGGCGACGGCGGCGGCCGGAGCGGGAGCGGCCCGCTTGGGCAGCAGCGCCATCAGGCGCGGCACGAGGCCGACCAGCCCGCGGGGCAGGAACAGCGTCACGCCCACGAACAGCGCCCCGAACACGTACAGCCAGGCCGACGGGAACGCTGCCGTCAGCCAGCTCTTGCCGCCGTTGACCAGCCAGGCGCCCAGCAGCGCGCCGCCCAGCGTGCCGCGCCCCCCGACCGCCACCCAGATCGCCATCTCGATCGAGTTGGACGGCTGCATCTCGCTGGGGTTGATGATCCCGACCTGCGGCACGTACAGCGCGCCGGCCAGCCCGCACAGCATCGCGGACAGCGTCCAGACGAACAGCTTGTACTTGGTCGAGTCGTAGCCGCAGAAACGGGTCTTCAGCTCCGCGTCGCGCACGGCGGTCAGCACGCGCCCGAGGCGGCTGGTGACCACGAACCGGCAGATCAGGTAGGTCAGGCAGAGCGCGACGACCGAGGCCACGTACAGCAAGCGCCGCGTCTCGGCGGCGTGCAGCGGCCAGCCCAGGATGCGCTTGAAGTCGGTCAGGCCGTTGTTGCCCCCGAAGCCGGTGGCGTTCTGGAAGAACAGCAGCGTGGCCGCGTAGGTCAGCGCCTGCGTCACGATCGAGAAGTACACGCCCCGGATGCGCGAGCGGAACGCGAACCAGCCGAACACCAGCGCCAGCAGCCCCGGGGCGGCGACCGCCATCACCGCGGCGAACGGGAAGCTCTGGAACCCGTGCCAGTACCAGGGCAGCGTGTGCCAGTCGAGGAAGACCATGAAGTCGGGGAGCTGGCTGCGGTAGACGCCCTCGCCGGCGATCGACCGCATCAGGTACATCCCCATCGCGTAGCCGCCCAGCGCGAAGAACAGGCCGTGCCCCAGGCTCAGGATGCCGGCGTAACCCCAGATGAGGTCCATCGCCAGGGCGGCGATCCCGAAGCACAGGAACTTGCCCAGCAGCGGCACCAGGTAGTCGGGCGCCAGCAGCGGCACCAGCACCGCCAGCAGCAGCGCGCCGCCGCCGATCGCCGCCCAGGCGCGCGGCGTGTGCATCGATCGCAGGCGCTGCAGCATCTAGGCCTCC
>CAZJMY010000959.1:0-6932 GCA_964546845.1 uncultured Myxococcales bacterium
AAGGGGGACGGGCGGGAAAAGTGGGGTTGCACATCCTTGTTCCGTGGCTATACTGAACACAGGTGCAGGTGCGATGGGACGGAACCTTTCACTGCTTGGGCACTCACCCCGCCTCGAGGCGGATGGGGTCACGCATCGGCGGGACTGTGAGTGTGTGCGGTGCGACGCTGGGTTTCGGCCGTCCGAGCATGAGCGGGCGGCGGCGCAGCGGCGGTGGGACGACCTCAAGGCGCGCGAGGCGGCGGAGCGGGAGCGGGCCCGCCGGGAAGAGCGGGCGCGGGTTCGGGCTCTCGCGACCGGGATGCTGTTGACCGCCGAGGTCCAGGCAGCGGACGCGCGGGTGCGCGAGCTGCGTGAGGCGAAGGCGCGCGTCGACGCCGACCGGCGGCTGGCGCTGTTTCAGTCGCTGCGTCGGGCGGGGCTGTCGATGGCGGCGGCGATGGACGAGGTCGAGCGCCGGGATCGCGCGGGCGCGCTGGATCAGGGCGAGGGCTTGGTCAGGGCCAGGGCGAGATAGGCCTCGATCCAGGCCTGGTAGGTGCGCCAGGCGGGGTCGTGCTGCTCGATCAACCGCCCGTACGCGTCCTGCAGGCGCTTCACCAGATCGAACGGCGGCGGGGTGGTGCCCGCGGCGTCCACTTGTGCGGCCATCCACAGGGCGTCCAGCTCGGCGGCATCCGCCTTGGCGTGCGTGCGCTTGACCAGCTGGGCGCCGTGGTCGGCGGCCTGACCGACCCACTTCGCGGCCTCCGGCGGCGTCTGGCGATCGACGGCGGTGTGGGTCAGCCGCAGCTCCGCCAAAATCAGCGCGCGCAGGTCCTCGTCGCGATCCGACCGCTTCAACCGACTCGCGAAGGTCGCCCGTCGCTGCTCCAGCGCGCGCGTCGTCCCCGCCAGGTCGCCCACCGAGCGATCGGCGTTGGCGCGCAGGCCGGCGGCGATCAGCCGGTACGTGTCCAGCACGTCTTCGGGCGCGGTGTGCGGCCAGCGCAGCGTCGCGGTCATGGCCTTGTCTTCGAGCTGGCGGTCGACGAGCGCCAGGTCGCTCAGCGCGCGCTGCGGCTGGTTCGCGCCCAGGGCGGCCGCTGCCCGCGCCAGGTGCAGCGCCAGCCGGTTGCGCGCGCCCGCCGGCCCCGGGTCCGCGTCGGCCAGCGGCACGTCCTGGTCGTACAGCTCCAGCGCCCGCCCGAACCGCCCCGCGGCCAGGTTGCACAGCGCCGCGCGATCGACGGCCAGCGGCCGGAACCGCTGCAGGCGCGGCGCGTTCGGGATCATGGCCAGCGCCGCCTCGGCCGCGTCGGCGGCGGCCTTCTCTTGCCCGACGTGCAGCAACACGCGCGCCGTCGCCAGCCGGATCGAGAGCGCCCCCGTGTTGTCCGGATACGGCAGGCGCTGCCGCTGCTGCAGGTAGGTCTGCGCGATGCGGTAGTTGCCGACGGCCATCTGCAGCAGCGCCAGCTGCCCCAGCACGGTCGCTTTGTACCGCAGGTTCCCGCGCATCAGGTCCAGCGCGATCAGGTAATGCGCGTCGGCGCGCGCGGCCTGCGCGGCGTCGCCGGTGCGCAGGTACTCGCCGTGCAGCAGCGCCCCGAAGATGTCCTGCGCGGCGCGGTTGTCGCGCAGCGGGCCCCAGTTGGCGCGCAGGTCGGCGAGCGCCGCCGCGGCCGCCGCCGCGCGCTGCTCGTTAGGCAGCTTGGCGATGATCCGCGTCGACAGGTACGCGCGCGCCAGCGCCGCCTGCGCCGGCTTGGCGGCCGCGGCGCCGCCCCGGAACTGCTCGATCAAGACGTCGGGCTTCTCGCCGCCGCGGATGCGCAGGTCCAGCGCGCCGATCAGGCTCTCCAGCGAGTCGGTGCGCTCGGCGACGGCCTCGAAGTCGGCGCGCGCCTCCGCCGGGTGCCCCTCGGCCATGCGCCGGTAGGCCCGCGTCGTCATCACGCGCCGGAAGATCCGCTGCGCCTGCCGCCGCTCGCTGGTGCCCGGCTTGACGTCGGCCAGGTATTTTTCCGCCAGCCCTTCGACCAGCGGATCCGCGCCCACCTCGGACGCCCGGCGGATCGCCTCGTCGATCACCGCGCGCCGCCGGTCGGGGCGCGTCTGGCGCGCGTACAGCTCCCGCAGCTGGTCCGCCACCGCCTGCGGCGGGTGGCTGTCGCGCACCATCAGCAGCTGTCGTCCCAGGTCCAGCGCGAACGCCATCTCGGAATCGGGCGCCGCCCGCGCGCGCTCGCGCGCCAGCCGCGCGGCCGCCTCGTCGGGTGCCACGCCGCGGGTCAGCGCCCGCACGGCCGCGCGCGCGTACCCCAGCTGGTCGGCGACCTGTAGCGACGGCAGCGTGGCCAGGTGGCGGCACGCCTGCGCCAGCGCCGCGCTGTCGTCCAGCTCGCGGTAAAGCGCGTCCGCCCGCTCGTGATACAGCTCCAGGATCGAGCGCGGCGTGTGGTCGGGGACGACCACCGCCTCCAGCTCGCGCCGCGCCTCGCCCTTGTCGCCCAGGTCGTCCTGGATCTCGCTCTTCACGACCTGCACGACGATCTTCGCGGCCACGCTCCCCTGCGGCAGCGCCGAGAGCGCGCCGAGCCGCTGCCGCGCCTGGTCGGCGAAGTCGGCGCCGATGCGCCCGCGCTCGCGATCGCGACGGGCACGGCGCTGCTCGATCAGCGCCAGCAGCGGCGCCGAGACGCCGGCCGCCTCCGGATCGTCCAGCGCCGCCACGTGGCGCGCGTAGAACTCGGCCGGCGTGAACTCCTCGGCGTCGAGGTGCAGCCGCACCAGGCGCACCATGTTCAACCGGCGTCCGTTCAGGTTGGTCGCGCGCCCCAGCCGATGGCGATAGAGCAGCAGGTCGTCGGCGCGCGCGTTGCTGAGATCGATCTCCTCGGTCAGGCGCTCCATCGTCCACTCCGACGGGACCTCGCCGTCCAGCGGCATCTGGTAAAGGTCCAGCCCCTCGCCGCGGGCGCAGGTGGCGATCAGCCGATCGGCGGCCGGCGCGGGGTACTGGCAGTTCCAGCTCTCGTCGGTGAGCTGGGTGGGGAACGCCGCCGCCGCCACCGCGGGCGCGTCGTCCTTCGCCGACGGGAACGGCACGCGGAACAGCACGCCGTGGTCGTCGTTGTCGACGCTGCCGTCGCGGTTCGAGTCGCTGAAGAACTGGGCCACGTACAGGCTCTGCCCGTCGCGCGCGAACGCCGGCTGGCTGGATTTGCCGGGCAGGTCCAGCGGCAGCGCCACGGGCGCGCCGGGGTGGTCCAGGCGCATCGCCTCCAGCTGCCCGCCGGCGCGCCCGGCGAAGGCGGCGCCGACCCGCGCCGTGCGCCGCTCGACCGGCACGTACACGACCCAGCGCCCGTCGGGCGAGATGGCGGGGCTGGTCAGGTTCCGCTGCAGCAGCGGGCGCGCGCTCAACTGGCGCCCCACCGTGACCTCCCACAGCGCCAGGTCGCCGGCGATCGACGGGCGGTTCACCAGCGCGATGCGCTGGGCGTCGATCCATTCGGCCTGCACCGCGCTGGCATCGTCGGACAGGCAGCGGCGGTTGCCGGCGCCCGGCAACTCTCGCACGCACAGCTGGCCGCTGGCCCGCTCGCGGAACGAGACGTACAGCAGCGCCTTGCCGTCGGGGCTGATGCGCGGCCAGCTGACGTCGGTCCCTTCGTCGAACAGCAGGTGGCTGCGCCCGTCGTTCAGGTCCTGGACGTCGATCTCCGTCGTCGTGTTCCGGTTCGAGACGAAGTACAGCGTGTGCTTGTCGGGCGCCAGCTGCCCCAGCAGCTGGTCGGACGCGCCGACCGTCAGCCGCTGCGGGCGGCGCAACCCGTCGTCGGCCTCGTCGTCCTGCGCGAAGGCGCGGCCCGCCGCCCACGCCGCGACGACGCCGGCCACGGCGCACGCCGCGAGACCCGCCGCGCGGCATCGGCGGGTCAGCACTTCTTGGCCTCCCACGCGCCGTCGTCGCGCTGGATCCAGCCGCCGCACACCACGCCTTGCGCGTGCACCTTGGTCCAGTTGCGGCGCACCTCGTCGGGCTTCGCGCCTGGACGCTGGGTGTGCAGCCAGCGCCACAGCTGCAGGCGCGCGTGGTTCTGGCGCTCGACCAGCGTGGCCGCCAGCGCGGCGTCGATCGAGGCGCGGCACGCGTCGGGGGTCTCGACCAGCAGGCCGTCGCGCTGCTCGCCCACGCAGTGCTGCCGCAGCAGCTCGTCGACCCGATCGGCGTCGGTCGGGTCTGGCTGCTCGACCAGCGGACGCGGCTTGATGCCCAGCGCCTCCAGCTCCGCCGGGGTCATGGGCACCGGGTGCGGCGTGATGGCGGCCCGCCCCAGGTCGCGTTCCAGGTCTTCCCACGAACCGGCCGCTTGCTCCTCCAGCGCCGTGGCGCGGTCGACGACGACGATCTCCGGCGCATGGATGCAGCCGGCGGCCGTGACAGCCAGCAGGCCGGCGAAAAGACGTGGGCGCATCACTCGGTCTCCGATTTGGGCTGCGGGGTCAGCACTTTGTCCAGCAGCGATCCGGTGGGGATGCCGCGAATCTCGTCGATGCGAATCAGGCTGGCCAGGCCGCCCAGCGTCACGCGCGCGCTGGCGAACCCGTGGCTGAACGCGATGCGCACCTGGTCCGGGTAGCCGAGGAGGAGCGCGTGCCGGACCCGGTTCATCGCGGCGTCGGCGCGGTGCGGGTCGGCGACGTCCAGCAGGTCCAGCAGGTGGCGCTTGCCGATGCGCAGGATCTGGGCGCGCCCCTCGATGGTGCGCTCGGCCGTCGAGATCACCAGCGCCGCGTCGCCGTCGAACGGCTCGCCGTGCGACGACTGCACGCCGCTGGCGCGGATGTGCGTCTCCAGCTTGGCGTCCTCGCCGCGCCAGTCCAGCGTGCACTGGCCCGTGACGCGGCCGCCGCGGACGCCCATCTCCAGCTGCCCCAGCGACAGCACGTTCTGGTCGATCGACAGGTTGCCGGCCAGAGGCGCGATGGTGACGAACGGGGTGGTGACGCGCGCGATCGACAGGAAGCTGCTCTGCGCCTGCAGCGGCTCCTGGTCGATGAACCGCAGCGACGCGTAGGGGTTCACGCGCGCCTCGCGTGGGATCTTGAATCCGCGCGGCCCCGACACGACCCGGAAGTCGACGGGGATCTGCGCGTCCGCCCCCTCGACGACCACGCCGGCGGCGGGCGCGCGCAGGTCGACCCGGTCCAGCGCCAGCAGCGCGTGCGTCCGGAAGGCTTCCAGGTCCGGCGAGTCGACGTCGAACGACAGCCCCACACGCCCGCTGGCCGTCATCCCCAGAGGAAGAGGGCGCAGCCGGGCCAGGTCCTGGTCGAACCGCCCCCGCACGGACAGCCGCCGGTCGGTCCCCAGGTCGACGGCGCCCCCCAGCACCAGCGACGTGCCCGCCTTCGCGTCGGTCAGCCGGATGTGCGAGAGCTGGATGAGGCCGTCCGGCTGGCGGCGCGCCGCCAGGTCCAGCGTGATCGCCTCCGTCGGGAAGAACGGCGCCACGTCCTGCCGCAGGCCGGTCAGCGCCAGCTGGTTCGTCAGCTCGGCGGGGCCGCTGGTCGGATCGCCCGTCAGGGAGGCGGCGGCCGTGTCCTGCAGCGCGGCCAGCTCCAGCTTCTGCTCGCCCGAGGCCAGCCGGACGCGGGCCAGGCGCAGGTCGGACGACAGGTCGCGACGGCCGGCGGCGCCGCGCAGGCCGACCTTCCAGTCCAGCGCGCCCAGCGCGACCTGGGTGGCGCCCGCGACGACGCCCAGGTCCGCGAGGTGGACGGTGAGGTCGGCGGTGCCGCCCGCGGTGCGTGCCGGATCGCGCGCCAGGCGGACCTCACCGGCGCGCCCCGCCCGATCGAGGAGGCCCGTCAGCGCCGTGTGCGCCTGGACGCGGGCGGCGGTGCGCCGGAGGTCGACGCCCTCGGCCCCCAGCAGCGGGCGCAGGGCGGGGCCCAGCGCCAGGCGTTCGACCTTCAGGTCGACGTCGGCGTCCAGCCGCCGCGAGGCGCCGGCGACGGCGGCGGTGGCGTCCAGCACCAGGTGCCCGGGTCCGTCGACGTCCAGGTGCAGCTTGCCCGAGGGTTGCCGGCGGTCGGCGGACGCCGTCAGCTGCAGGCGCACGTCGGGCGAGGAACGGCCGTCCAGCGTGAGCCCCTCGCCGGACAGCGACAGGTCCGCCTCGTGCCGCCGGGCGTCGCCGTTCGAGCGGAGCCGCAGCGCCACGTGGCGCGCGCCCGAGCGCCCGGCCCGGACTCCGTCGACGCGCAGGTTCGTCTCCTGGCGTAGCAGCGGCGCGGCGGCCGACAGGCGCTCGGCGTGGGCCTTGGTCTGCAGATCGACGGCGATCCGCTCCCAGTCCAGCTGGCGCGCGAGGTCGGGCGGCAGGAACGGGCGCGCGGCCGCCAGGGTGTCGGCTTTGACCGCCACGTCGAGGTCGACGTCGTCGGCGCGCTTGTGGGCGTCCACCGAGGCGTTGACCGGACCCAGCGCGACGGTGGCCTGCAGGTCACCGCGGCTGGCGATCGGATGCTGCTGGTCGGGCTGGACGTGCGACAGCGACAGCGCGATGCGCGCCGGGTTGCCGAACAGCGCGCGCCCGCGGCCGTCGAAGAGGCGCAACCCTTCGATGGGGACCTGCAGGTTGGCGGCGTAGGGCGGGCGGCCGGACAGCGTCGCGTCGAACCGCAGCCCCAGCCGATCGACGGCGGCCCTGAGTGCGGGCGTGCGCAGGTCCAGCGAGGCGACGCCGCCTTCCAGCTTGACGGCTCCCGTGCTGGCGGCCGGCGACGCGGGGTCGATCCGCACCCCGTCGGCGCGCAGCTGCAGGCGAAAGCCGCGGACCGACGCGCGCGTCGGACCGGTCACGCCGGCGCCGGCGACCCGAAAGGAGACGCGCGCGTCGAGGCGCCCCACCGCCGCCGGCGTCGCCGCCACGCCGCCC
>CAZJMY010000960.1:0-3581 GCA_964546845.1 uncultured Myxococcales bacterium
GACGGAGGGAGCGACGCCGGCCTGGCCGCGCCGACGCTGGCGCCGGCCTTCGTGACCGCGGCCCGCGCCGCCTGCGAGTTTTCGGCGCCCATGGCGATCACCTCGCGCAACGAGGCCGAGGTTCTGGTGGCGACCGCCGACGGAACCATCGCCGCCGTCGATCCGGTGACGGGCGCCGAGGTGTGGCACGTGTCGCTCACGGCTCCCGCCGAGATGTCGGCCCACCTGGCCGCGCCGCCCGTGCTCGTCGACGGCGACCGGCTGGTCGTCGCGTGGCAAGACGTGCTGTCGGACTGGACCCGCACCAATCACCATCTGGCGGTCGTCGATCTGGAGGCGCGCGCGCTGGACCCGACGTTCCCGGCGGTGACGCTGGCCGCCAGCAAGCCGGTCGCCGGCGGCGCGGGGACCGTCAACTTCGTGCCCGCGCACGCGTACTCGCGCGCCGCGCTGGTCCACGCGCCTTTGCCAGGGCACGCGCTGGGACTGGTCTACGCCTCGTACGGCAACGTGCGCGACCTCCAGCCCTTCCATGGCTGGCTGTTCGAGGTCGACCTCGACGCCTGGAAGAGCCAGGGGGCGGCCGCCGCGGTCACCGCTTCGCTGGTCACCACGGCCGACAACGACTGCGGCCCCGAGAACGGGGACGGCGCGCGCCAGATGCTCTGCGGCGGGGGCGTCTGGTCCCACCGCGGCCCGCAGGTCGTCGCCAACCCGCTGGCGCCCGACGGGTTCGAGCTGCTGGTGCCGACCGGCAACGGCCTGCTGGACCCCACGCGCGGAGACTTCGCCAACGCGGTGCTGCGCACGGGGCACGGCCTGGCGTTCGACCCCGGGTGCGATCCGCTGATGTGCGGCGGGTTCGACGCGCTGTCGCCCAGCGAAGCGTGCGTCGCGTCCTGCGACAACCTGTTCATGCCGCGCCTTTTGCCCAACCAGGCCGTTCCCGAGGGGCCGAACCGGGCCTGCGTCGGGATGACGTTGCTCGGGTGCTACGCGGCGCTCGACTGGGACCTGGGCGCCAGCGCGCCGGCGGTCACGGCGCTGCCGGGCGGGCCCACCGTGATCCTTCAACCCGGCAAGGACGGCAGCGTCTACCTGTTCGACGCCGCGCACCTGGGGACGCTCTACGACCGCGCGCCCCTCATGGCCGGCTGCGGAGAAGGCGGCGGCCGCTGCCAGGCGACGTGGGCCGGCACCATCGTGACCCGCCCCGAGATCGTCACGCTGGACGGGGCGGTGATCGCGCTGGTGCCGACCTTCGTCATGGACGACGTGCACCCGGCCGGCCTGCAAGCGATCGAGATCAGCGCGGCCGGCGGCAGCCCGCACCTGGTTCCGCGCTGGCAAGCGCCGCGCTTCGACGATCCGGAGAGCGTCACGGCGTTCCGCGGCCACCCGAGCGGCGTCACCGTCGTGGACGTGGATGGCCAGCCATTCGCCGCCGTCGTCGACCCCGGCCCCCCGGGCGGGCGCGGAACGTTGTACTGGGTTCGCGTCCGCGACGGCCAGATCGTGCAGCGCGTTCGGCTGGCCGGCCCGGGCCAGCGCTTCGCGCCGCCGCTGGCCGTGGCCCACACCCTGTACGTCCCGTCCTGCGACCACACGGGCACCCCCAGCTTCAACGAGGGCCCCTCCCACCTGGAGGCGTTCTCGATCTCCGCGCGCTAGGTCAGACCTCCCAGGCGCGGATCATCTTGTCGACGGTGGTCAGGGCGCCCCAGATGCCGCCTTCCTCCTCGATCATCTTCTCGCACGCGCGGCGGATCTCGGGGTCGAAGCAGGAGATCGCGTCGGCGACGTAGTGACAGTCGAACCAGCGGTCGTACGCTTCGCGCAGCGTCGTGTGCACGCAGACGTCCGCCGTGACGCCGGCGAACACCAGCGTGCTGACGCCGCGCGCCCGCAGGATGCGCTCCAGGTTGGTGCCGCAGAAGGCCCCGTAGCTCGCCTTGTCGACGACGACCTCCCCCGGCAGCGGCGCCAGCTCGTCGATGATGTCGTGGCCGTACTCGCCGCGGATCAGCAGCCGCCCCATGGGCCCGCGCGACCCGATCTCGCTGCCGGCGTTCCGGCTGCGCTGCAGCTTGCCCGGCGAGCAGTCGGACAGATCGGGCGCGTACCCCTCGCGCGTGTGGACGACCAGGTGCCGGGCCTTGCGCGCCGCCGACAACAGCCGCTGGGCCGGGCCGATGATCGGCTTGACCCAGTCGAGGCCCGCGAACCGGTCGGAGTACCCACCGGCCGCGCAGAAGTCGCGCTGAAAGTCGATCATCAACAGGGCGGTCTTGCTCATCGGCGGCTCCGCTACTTCAAGTACGACGCGTCGTACAGCGAGTTGACGTCCACCAGCGTCTCGTTGACCTTCTTGTCCTTGAAGAACTGCGCGACCTGGGCGGATGCCTTCGCGGCCGGCCCGGCCAGCACCGCCAGGTTCTGCTTGCCGCTGTAGAGGTTCACCTTCGGCAGCATGGCTTTCACCTCGTCGGGCTTTTGTTCCAGCGCCTTGCCGGCGATGGCGGCCGCCTCGTCCGGGTTCTTCTGGACGAAGTCGTAACCCTTGTTCAACGCGCGCAGGAAGGCCTTGGTCTCGGGCGCCTTGGACTTGGCCGTGCGCGCGCTGATCGCCAGCACGTCCAGGATCAAGTTGGGCGTCTCCTTCGAGCTGAAGATGACGTGCCCCTTCTTCTCGCCGGAGATCTTGGTGATCCACGGCTCCCAGGTCACCGCCACGTCGACCTTGCCGGCCGAGAACGCCGCCCCCGCGTCGTCGGGGTTCATGTTGATCGGCTGGATGTCCTTGTCGGTCAGGCCGGCCTTCTCCAGCGCCTTCTCGAGCAGCAGCTGGTTGCACTGGCCCAGCGTGGCCGCCACCTTCTTCCCCTTCATCCCCTTGATGTCGGCGATCTCCTTCTTCGCCAGGATCGCGTCGGCGCCTGCCGAGGTGTCCGTCAGGTAGACGACCTTCAGCTGGCCGGGCGCCTTGTCCAGCACCGTGAGGACGCTGTCCGCCGTGCTGAGGTGGGCGTCCAGGCTCCCCGCGATCAGCGGCGCCAGCCCGTCGCCGGGCGAGCTGAAGCTCTTGGTCTGCACGTCCAGCCCTTCGTCCTTGAAGAAGCCCTTCTCTTGCGCGACGAAGAAGGCGATCGATCCGATCCAGGCGTTGAACCCCACGCGATACGGCTTCAGCGCGCCGGCGCCGGCCCTTCCACTGGACGCAGCGACGATGGCGACCAGAGCGGCCGCGGACATGGATCTTCTCAACATGATTCCTGTTCTCCTTGTTTTGTGGCGAGGGCGTCGAGGGCGTGGGTCGACCGAGGCGATCGGTGAAGCAGCTGGAAGAGCTCGCGTTTGAGCAGCGCGAACTCGGGCGCGAGCTTCAGGTCCAACGTCCGCTCCGCGCCGGGACCGAACGGGACGGTCACGTCGCGCACGATGCGGCCGGGCCGGCGCGAGAACACCAGCACGCGGTTGGACAGGTACATGGATTCCTCGATGTCGTGCGTGACGAAGAGGACCGTCGTGCGCTCGTGCCGTTGCAGCAGCAGCATCAGCTCCTGCATCTCCTCGCGCGTCTG
>CAZJMY010000961.1:0-1346 GCA_964546845.1 uncultured Myxococcales bacterium
CGGAGCTGGGCTAAGCCCAGCGGAGTCGTCGCGGGAGGTTGCAGGAACCCTCCCAGGGTTCCTGATCGATCAATTGACCGACTGGACGTGAATTGCTACGGTCGGGCGGAATTGCGCCGAATAATGGCCGCTGGAACCCGCCCTGGGCCGCGATCGTCAACCGTTCGGCGCTTTCTTGCGCCGGCCGCCTGCGTGTTTGCGCTCGGTTGCGGACCGGTCGAATACATCAACCAGGTCGGCAACCGTGCCGCCTCGGCGGTCTCGGCCGCCAAGCTCGCGTCTGCCGAGCGGTACGCGCCGTACGAGTACACGGCCGCGCAGGAGTATCTGCACAAGGCGCGCGAGGAGGCGGGCTACGCCCAGTACGAGGACGCCATCGACTACGGGCACAAGGCCGAGGAGCTGGCCGACCGGGCCCGCGCGATCGCCATCCAGCGCATGGCCAAGGAAGCGGAGAACGCCCACTACCAGCCGAAGAGCGTGAACGAAGAGCCGGCGCCGGCCGAAGACGACGATCCCGCCACCGCCGCGGCCAAGCAGCGCGCCCGCGAGCGTGAGCACGAGCGCAACGCCCCGAAGCCGGGAACGACCCCCGGGACGCCGTGATGGACCGGTTCAAACGCCAGATTCTGGGTCTGCTGATCGCCTTGACGGCGGCTGGCTGTGCGGGCGCGCAGATGAGAAGCGACGTCCGCCAGGTGCGGACCATCGCGAAGGAAGCGCGCGACAACGGCGCCTACAAGTGCGCGCCGCGCGAGCTGGCGCTGGCCGACACGAACGTCGAATTCGTCGAGCGCGAGCTGAATCAGGGCGACTACTTCCGCGCGCGGGACCACCTGCGCGTCGCCGATCAGAACGCGCGCGAGGCGTATCGCTTGTCGCCGCGCGACCGCTGCGTCCCGCCGCCGGCACCCACGAAGCCGGGCGACGCCGACGGCGACGGCATCCTCGACAACGTCGACAAGTGCCCGAACGATCCGGAGGACAAGGACGGCTTCCAGGACGCGGACGGCTGCCCCGACCCGGACAATGACGCCGACGGCATCCCGGACAAGGCCGACAAGTGCCCGAACGACCCGGAGGACAAGGACGGCTTCCAGGACGCGGACGGCTGCCCCGACCCGGACAACGACGCCGACGGCATCCCGGACAAGGCCGACAAGTGCCCGAACGAGGCCGAGGACAAGGACAACTTCGAGGACGCCGACGGCTGCCCGGATCCGGACAACGACAAGGACGGGGTGCTCGACCCCGCCGACAAGTGCCCGAACGACCCCGGCCCGGCCGACAACGACGGCTGCCCGAAGAAGTACGAACACATCGTCGTCACCCAAGAGAAGATCGAG
>CAZJMY010000962.1:0-2452 GCA_964546845.1 uncultured Myxococcales bacterium
GCATCGACGCCGCCGGCCGCGCCGCTGCCGGCTCCGCCGCGCGCACCGGAGCGGGCGTGACCGGCGCGGGCGACAGGGCCGGCGCCGCGGGCATTCCCGGCGAGAGAGCGACCGGCACCTTCAACCGCACGAACGGCAGCGCGCCGGCGGACGCCAGCATGGCGCCCAGCGCGTCCATCGACTGAGGACGCTGCTTGGGATCCTTGGCGAGGCACGCGAGCACGATGTCGCGCGCCGCCGGCGAGACTCCCGCCGGCTCGGGCGGCGGCTGCGAGATGTGCGCGTAGATCAGCTCGCCCAGCCCCTCGTACACGAAGGGGGGCCGGCCGCACAGGAGCTCGTACATGATGCAGCCGAACGAGTAGATGTCGCTGCGGCTGTCGATCTCGCCCGCGCCCCGGCACTGCTCGGGCGACATGTAGAGCGGCGTGCCCAGCAGGTTGCCGGTGCGCGTGTTGGTCCCGGCCGCGCCGCCGCCCAGCAGCTTGGCGATGCCGAAGTCCAGCACCTTGACCACCGGCGCCGCCGCCTGCCGCCCCGCGGGCAGGTGCAGGAAGATGTTGTCGGGCTTCAGGTCGCGGTGAACGATCGCCTGGGCGTGCGCCGCCGCCAGCGCGCTCGTCACCTGCGCGCAGATCGCCAGCGCCGCCTCGGGGTCGCCGGTCAGCTTGCCGGCCCGATCCAGATAGCCGCGCACGCTCTCGCCGTTCAGGAACTCCATCACCATGTACGCGCGGCCGTCGGTGTGGATCCCGCAGTCCTGCACCTCGATGATGCCCGGGTGCTGGATCAGCGACGCCGCGCGCGCCTCGGTGAAGAAGCGGTTCACCACCGATTCGGAGCTGGAGAGCTCCTTCAGCAGGAACTTGATGGCGGCGCGCCGCGCGATGTAGCGGTGCTCGGCGAGGTACACCTCGCCCATGCCGCCCTCGCCCAGCTTCCGGGTGATTTTGTAGCTTGCTACCGTTTCGCCAATCACGAGGTCGGCTCTGGTTCAGAAAAGTGAGATTGCCAGGGTATCACGCCCCGGCGGCCCGGTCATTTGGGAGGGCCGCGGAACACCCGGCGAATCCCCGCCCACCAGGCCGCCAGCAGCAGAACGACGGTCACCGCCGTGACACCCAGCGCCTTCTCGTTGGGCGGCTGCACGCCGATCCAGACCAGCACCACGGTGCCGGCCAGCGCGACCGCCCCCAGCGCCCGGTAGGCCGTGCCGCCCAGATCGAAGGGGCCGAACGTCGTCCAGGTCCGCCCGTGGGCCCAGAGCCCGGCGGCCGTCGGCATGACGTACGACAGGTACAGGAAGATCACGCAGGCCGTGGTCAGCGTCGAGTACGCGGGCGCGTAGACCGTCGATGCCAGCGACAGCACCGCCGTCGTCCAGATGGCGGGCACGGGGGTCTGCCAGCGCGGGGACACCTGTCGCAGCACGCGCGAGCCGGGCAAACCACCGTCGCGCGCGAAGGCGTACATCATGCGCGACGTCGACGTCATGCAGGCCAGGCCGCACAGGTAATTCGCGGCCACGATGGCGACCCACAGCGCGCGGCCCGCCGCGCCGGGCAACACCTGCCGCATCAGCCAGGCGAACACGTCGCCGCCCTGCCGCGCGCCGGCCGCGACGTCGGGCATCGCCAGCACGAACGACGCCACCATCACCCAGCCGAGCACACCCGACAGCAGCACCGACCGCACCATCCCGCGGGGCACGTTGTGGGCGGCGCTCACCGTCTCCTCGGCCGTGTGGGCCGCGGCGTCGAAGCCCGTCACCGTGTAGATCGGCCACATCAACGCCAGCAGCGCCATCACGGCAAGGCCGCGCGGGGCCGGCCAGACGGCGCCGCCCGCCGCGCCGCCGTAATCGGCGAACGCGATCAACCGGCCCGGGTGCAGCCCCGGCGCGCCGTGCAGCATCGCGAAGGTCAGCACCAGCGCCACGACCAGGATCAACCGGCCGCTGAAATCGGTCAGCAGCGTCGTCAACCGGATCCCGAAGTGATTCAGCAGCGCGTGCGACAGCGAGATCGCGGCCACGCCCGCGATCTGGTGGCCCAGGCCCAACCCCGCCGCGTCGATGCCCAGCAGCGGCCCCACGAATCCGACGAACAGCTGGTAGGTCCCGACGTTGACGGCCGCCGTGACGAACACGAGCCCCCCCAGGTTCAACCAGGCCGTCGCCCATCCCCAGCCGTTGCCGCCCAGGATGGCGCTCCAGTGATAAAGGCCGCCGGCGGTCGGAAAGGCCGAGGCGACCTGCGCCATGCACAGCGCCACGACCAGCGAGAACGCGACGCCGATCGGCCAGACGATGCCCGCCGCCGCGCCGCCCACCGCCGAGATGCCGAGCTGCAGCGACGTGATGCCGCCCGCCAGGATGCAGATCGTCGAGAACGCGATGGCGAAGTTCGAGAAGGCGCCCATCCGGCGGCGCAGCTCCTGCGTGTACCCCAGG
>CAZJMY010000963.1:0-3408 GCA_964546845.1 uncultured Myxococcales bacterium
GCTCCGTCAGGATGTCGCGGAAGGCGAGCACGCCGGCCGGATCGATGCCCGAGGCGGGCTCGTCCAGGAAAAGAAAGCGGGGCGCGCCCAGCAGCGCCTGCGCCATCCCCACCCGCTGCAACATCCCGCGCGAATACTTCCGGATGGCGACGTCCCGGCGCGCGGGCTCCAGGCCCACGCGTTCCAGCACCGCCTCGACGTCGTCCCGCCGGCGCGCCGGCGACAAGCCGGCCAGCGCGTGGTGAAACGACACGAACTGCCGCCCGGTCATCCAGCGGTCGAACTGCAGGCGCTCGGGCAGATAGCCGGTCACCCGCCGCACCTCGATGTCGTCCGGGGCGCGTCCGTCAATCGCGACGCGCCCGGCCGTCGGGGTCAGCAAGCCCAGCAAGCACCCGACGAAGGTCGTCTTGCCCGCGCCGTTCGGGCCGATGAGCCCCAGGATCTCTCCCTGCGTGACGCTGAGGCTCACGCCGGCCAGCGCGGGACGCGTGCCGCGCCGGTATGACTTCGTCAGCTGCTCGACGACGATCGCGTCCGCGCCGCTCATCGCGCGCGACAATACCAGGACGTGGCGGCTCCCGGGTGGGGCCGGCGCCGCGCGCCGGGCCGACGGGTAGGCCGCTCAGCGCCAACCGTGGTAAGTCGAGGGACCATGCCCCGGCGCGCCGCCGCCTCCACCCGGACGAAACCCACCGCGACACGCCCGCGCGCCCAGCCGCGCGCGACCAGGGCCGCCGCGCAGACCCGCGATCCCGCGGCGGTGCTGCGCGCCTTCGGGCTGGCCTATCCGGGCGCCCACACGAAGAGCCCCTGGCCGGGGCACCTGGACCTGGCGGTGAACGACAAGACGTTCGCCTACCTCAGCGCGCCGGGCCAGCCGTTCAGCCTCTCGTGCAAGCTTCCGCAGTCCTGCGCCGCGGCCTTGCTGCTGCCGTTCACCAAGCCGGCGCCGTACGGCCTGGGCAAGAGCGGGTGGGTGACGGTCAGCTCGTCGCCCGGCGCGCGGCCGCCGCTGTCGCTGCTCAAGGACTGGATCGACGAGAGCTACCGCGCGCAGGCGCCGAAGCGGCTGCTGGCCCAGCTGCCGGCGCGCGCGCCGCGCTAGCCAGCAGGACGCGCGGCCCCCTTTTCGGCTAGATTCACCGGCTCATGTCCGCTGCCCGCCGTGAGCTCGCCGAAGCGCACCGCATCGTCGTCAAACTGGGGACGCACGTCGTCATGCGCGACGGCGTCGAGCTGGCGCAGGACCGCATCGAGGAGATCGTCGGTAGCCTGGCCGACCTGCGCCGCGCCGGACGCCAGGTGCTGCTGGTGTCGAGCGGCGCCGTCGGCATGGGCATGCGCGTGCTGGGGCTCACCGAGCGGCCCCGCTCGCTGGGCCTGCGGCAGGCCTGCGCGGCCGTCGGTCAGGGGCACCTCATGAGCGTGTACACCCAGGCGTTCGCCGCCCGCGGCCTGACTGCGGCGCAGGTCCTGCTGACCCAGGACGATCTCGCCGACCGGGACCGCGCGTTGTGCCTGCGCACGACCCTGATGCGCCTCCTGGAGCTGGGGGTCGTCCCCGTGCTGAACGAGAACGACAGCGTCAGCGTCGCGGAGCTGGTCGAATACCGGCGGGCCCAGGCGGGCGCCGAGGCCGGCGCCGCGCCGCGCGTGTTCGGCGACAACGACGGGCTGGCCGCGCTGGTGGCCGTGTCGCTGGACGCCGACCTGCTCATCATCCTCACGAACGTGGGCGGCCTGTTCACCGCCAACCCCAAGCTGGACCCCAACGCCACGCTGATCGCCGAGGTGGCCGAGATCGACCCGGCCACCCTGGCCCGCGCCAGCGGCGGTTCGGCGGGCGGCACCGGCGGCATGGCCAGCAAGCTGACCGCCGCGCAGCTGGCCTCCTCGGAAGGGACGGCCGTGCTGATCGCGGGCGGCGAGCCCGGCGTGCTGGCGCGCGCGCTCGCCGGCGAGGCGGTCGGCACGCTGGTCTCGGGCACCCGCCGCCCCGCGCGGCTGCGCCACATCGCGGTCGGCGCCCGGCACCGCGGCGCGCTGGTGGTCAACGAAGGCGCGCTGGCGGCGCTGACGGGCGCCAAGAAGGCCTCGCTGCTGCCGATCGGCGTCATCGGGGTCGAGGGAACGTTCGACCAGGGCGACGTCGTGGAGATCCGCGACGGCAGCGGGCGCGTACATGGGCGGGGGCTGGCGAACTACCCCTCGGACGCCTGCCGCAAGCTGGCGGGCCGGCACAGCGACGACATCGACGCAATCCTCGGCTGGCGCGGCTACGACGCGCTGATCACGCGCGACAACCTGGTCATGGGAGCACTGTGATGACGACGAACACCTCTGACGGAAACCGAGTCGACGCGATCCGCGCCACGGCGATAGCGGCCAAGCAGGCTGGCGGCAAGCTGGCGCGGCTGGACGCCGACGGGCGCTCGTCGCTGCTGGGTTCGCTGGCGCGCGCGCTGCGAGAGCCGGCGCGCCGCGACGCGATCTTCGCCGCCAACGCCGCCGACCTCGAGCGAGCCAAGACCGAGGGGGTGGCCAGCCCGCTGGTCAAGCGGCTGGGGCTGGACGCCGGCAAGCTGGACTCCGTCTGCGACGGGCTCGATCAGCTGGCGGGCATGCCCGATCTCGTCGGCCGCGCGACGCTGCGGCGCGAGCTGGACGAGGGGCTGCTTCTCGAGCGCGTGAGCTGTCCGCTGGGCCTGCTGGGCGTCGTCTTCGAGTCTCGCCCCGACGCGCTGGTGCAGATCGTCGGCCTGGCCTGGAAGAGCGGCAACGCCGTGCTCCTGAAGGGCGGCCGCGAGGCGCTGGGGACGAACCGCGTGCTGGCGGAGGTCGTCGGGACGGTGCTGAAGGCGGCGGGCATCGACCCGCGCGCGGCGGTGCTGCTGGAAGGGCGCGAGGACGTCACCGCCGTGCTGGGACTGCACGGGCTCGTCGAGGTGATCGTGGCGCGCGGCTCGTCGGAGTTCGTCCGGCAGATCCAGCAGTCCAGCGAGATTCCGGTGATGGGGCACGCCGCCGGCGTCTGCCACCTGTACGTGCACGCCGACGCCGACCCGGCGATGGCGGCGCGTCTCTCCGTCGACGGCAAGACCACCTATCCGGCCGCCTGCAACGCGACCGAGACCCTGCTCTGGGACGCCGAGGCGGGCGCCGCGCTGGACGCCTGCCTGCTGGCGCTGCAAAGGGCGGGCGTCGAGATCCGCGGCGACGAGCCGACCCGGGCCCGCGCGCCCGCGATCCGCGCCGCCACCGACGCCGACTTCGGCTACGAATTCGGCGCCAACGTCATCGCCGTCAAGCAGGTCAGCGGGATGGACGCCGCGCTGGCCCACATCGCCGCGCACGGCTCGAAGCACACGGAGGCGATCGTCACCGAGGACGCGGGCGCCGCCGAAA
>CAZJMY010000964.1:0-2699 GCA_964546845.1 uncultured Myxococcales bacterium
GGGGTCGGTGGCGCGGCGGGCGCGCCTGCGACCGGCGGAGCGGCTGGCGGCGGGGCTCCCGGCACCGGCGGGCGCGCCGGGAACGGGGCTGCCGGCGCAGGCGGCGCCGGAGGCGGGAGCAATCAGATCATCGTCAGCATCGACTTCGTCGGCGGCAGCGTACCGACGGGCGGCGCCAGCGGCGGCGCCGTCGTCGCCGCCCCCACGATGACGGCGACCGAGACCGCCGGCGTCAAGCTGGCGGCCAACTGGAACGCTGCCGCCAGCATCAGCGGAACGTTGCCCAACCTGCGTCAATCCGACGGAACGGTGACCACGGCGACGGTGACCTGGAGCTCACCGGCCACGGCGGGAAACCCGGGCGAGTGGATCAACGGCTACGCCGACGCGCCCGGCAATACGCGCATGATGAACGGCTATCTGGACCCGACGTCGTCCGCGTCGCCGGCCACGGTGAAGGTCAGCGCGCTGCCGGCCCCTATTTCGGCCGGGTACGATGTATATGTCTACGTCTACGGCGACATTCCCGGCGCGTCGACGCGAACGTATCAATACGCCATCGGCAACACGACAATCACGGTCTCGCAGGCGGGCCCGTCGCCCGCGACCTTCCCAGGATTCACCTTGGCCCCTGCCGGCGGGGCCGGCAGTTACGTCGTTTTCCACAACGTGAGCGGAACTTCTTTCACGCTGACGGCGACCCCCGGAACGGGTCCTCAGACGCGTGCGCCCGTCAACGGTCTCCAGATAGTCTGGCCACCCGGCTCGTGAAACCCATCCAATCGTCGAGGAAGTCATGAAGAGCTCATACGTGAAGATCGCTTTCCTGTTCATGGCGGGCGCAGGCCTGGCTTTGTCGTGCGCGCAGAGCGAGACGACGGACATCCATACGGGCCCCGGCACGGGCACGGGGGGCACGACCGCGACGGGGGGAAACAGCGCCACCGGCGGGTCGAACGCGACGGGCGGAAGCAGCGCCACGGGCGGCTCGAGCGCGACCGGAGGAAACAGCGCGACCGGCGGGTCGAACGCCACGGGTGGAAACAGCGCCACGGGCGGCTCGACGGGGACGGGCGGCGTGATCGGGACCGGCGGCAACACGGGCAGCGGCGGCAGCGGGACGGCCGGCCGCAGCGGCGGCACCGGCGGCACCAGCGGGACGGCCGGCCGAAGCGGCGGGACGGGTGGGGCGGGCGGCGGATCGGGGACGGCGACGTTCGCCGACGTGACGGCGCTGTTCGCCGCGAACTGCGTCGCGTGCCACGACGGCAGCGCCCACACCGACCTGCGCTCGACGGGGCTCTACGCCCGCATCGTCAACCAGAACGCCACGAAGTCCTGCACCACGCAGAAGCTGATCGTTCCGAACAGCCCCAGCACCAGCCTCATCAGCAACAAGATCAAGGGGACCAACCTGGGTGGGTGCGGCGCCCGGATGCCCTACCAGTGCTCGACCACCAGCACCAACCCGCGCGCCTGCTTGACGACCGCGCAGATCGCGACGGTCGACAACTGGATCAACGCGGGCGCGCCGATGTAGCACGCGCCTGCCGGCCCGCGGCCCGCGGGGCGCCCGCCCGGGTCACTTCACCAGGCTGTGCAGCGGGAGCGCGCTGCTCTTCAGCGCTCCCGCGACCACGCCGGAGATCTGGGTCGCGCCGTTCTCGTTGAAGTGCGTCCCTTGATTGGCCGCGAACAGCGACGAGACGTTGGGGACGGTCTTGTAGTAGGCGATCGCCAGGTTCGTCAGGTCGACCAGCGCGACGTTCTGCGAGGCGGCCAGATCGCGCGCCTGCTGGTCGAGCCCGGCGAATCCCGGGTCCGCGGCGCTGGCGCCCTTGCGCGCGACGGGCGTGAAGAGCACCGGCGTCGCGCCCTTGGCCCGCGCGTCGGTGATGTACTTGGTCAGGTTGGCCTTGTAGTTGGTCACGTCCGACGCGTTCTTCTGGTCGTTGTGGCCGAACTGGATGAACAGGTAGTCGCCGGCGCGCATGGCCGCCCGCGCCGGCGGGAAGAACTTCGTGTAGAAGCCGCCCGCCGTCTCGCCTGAATCGGCGTAGTTGGCGACGGCGATCCCGGGCGTCAGGAATTGCGAGAGCTCCTGGGCCCAGCCGCGCTCGAGCGGGTCGATGATGCCCGCCAGCGCCGGGTCCCAGTCGCACACCGTCGAGTCGCCGGCGACGAAGATGGTGGGGATGGTCTGGTTCGACGAGAAGCCCAGCCCGTGCAGGCGCGGCGCCGGTCCCCCGGCGGGCGCGTCGATCAGAAGGTCCAGGACGCCGCCCGGTGCCGAATAGCCGTCGTGTTGCTCGGTGCGCACGTTGACGGCAAACGTCTGTTGCACCAGCTGGCCGGCGGCCAGGGACGTCTGCGGCACGACGATCCGGTAGAGCTCGGCCTGGACGCGCGCGACGGAGGCGACCGTCGCGTCGCCCAGCTCGACGGTGACGACGTAGTCGGCGGTGTTGGTCGGCACGGGGATCGTGCACTTGATGGGATTCGTGCCCGAGCACTTCGAGAGCAGCGCCGGGTCGAGCGCCACGGCGCCGCTGGCGCCACCCGCTGGACCCGCGCCGCCCGTGCCGGACGCCACCCCGCCTTGTCCGCCGGCCGCGCCCGCGACGCCGGTGCCGATCGTCCCCGCGGTACCCGTTCGCGCGCCGCCCTGGCCGGCGCGGCCCGCCGCTGCTCCCGCCCCA
>CAZJMY010000965.1:0-1642 GCA_964546845.1 uncultured Myxococcales bacterium
ACCCGCCGCGGCCAGCGCGCCCGCCAGCCGGGACGAGACGCCCCGACCCTCGAGACGCCCGCTGCCGGGCTCGCGGCGGTTGCCGCCGAACGCCAGCGCCGTGTCGGCAGCCAGCACACCCGACGACGACCGCGGCTCCGCGACCTCGACGATGCGCGCGCTGCCGTCGCTGACGGAGACCACCTGGATGATCAGATCGAACGCCGTGGCGGCCAGCGCCGGCGCGGCCGTCGAGCCGGACAGCGCGACCGACGCCAGCGTTCCCAGGCGCGCCAGCGCCTCGCCCGGCGAGCGGCCGGGCAGGGCGGCCAGGATGCCGTCCTGTCCGCGGGCCGCGAGCAGCGCCAGCTCGCCGACCTCGGTGCCGGTCACCTCGCCGACGACCAGGTGATCCGGACGGAAGCCGGCGGCGACGCGCAGCAGGCCCGCGGCGTCCAGCGCCGGCGCCAGATCCATCCACCCGGCGCGCGCCTGCGGCGAGGCGGCGCCGATGGCCACGACCCGGCGATCGGCCGGGATGGCCGCCCCCAGGGCACCCAGCGCCGCGGAGACGGCGCCCACGTCGCCGGTGACCAGCACGTTGCGCCGGCCGCCGATGGCGGCGGACAGCAGCGTCTCGGCGTCGCCGCTCCCTGCCGGCAACAGATCGCGCAGCTCGCGGTCGGCCAGCGCGGGACGGCGGATGGCCGCCACCACGCCGCCGGGCGCCGCCGGCGGGAAAGCCGCCGTCATGTGGCTGCCGTCGGGGAGACGGACGTCGACCACCGGGTTGTCGGGGGCCGGCGGCGGATAGGCGGTGTTCGCCAGCCGCCAGAGCGCGTCGGCCACGGCGTTCGGGTCGCCGAGGCCGCCCGGGTGCAGGGTCAGGCCCGCGCCGCGATCCACCAGGGCCGCGTCGGGCGCCGTGATCAGGATCTGGTGGACGGAGGCGTCGGCCAGCAGCGACTCCAGCCCCAGCGCGTTCCCCACGTCGGTGGCGCCGCCCAGCGGGGCGGCGGGCGGGGCGGCGGCGAAAGCAGGGGCCGCGCCGGGGGCGCCCGGACGCGCGCCCAGCGAGACGCGCCGGCTGATGTCTTCGTCGGCGGGGCGTGAATGGGCGAAGAGCCCCACGCTGCCCGTGTCCTCGTCGGGGGGGGGCGGTGGCAGGTCGTCCAGATCGTCGTGCAGCTTGTCGACGGAGCGGCTGGCCAGCGGCGTCGGCGGGCGGCGCGGCGGGGGCGGGGGCGGCGGGATCGGCATGCGGCCCGAGCGCGGCGGCCGGGCCGCCAGGCCCAGCTCTTCATCATCCTCGTCGCCGTACCCGGTGTCGGCTTCGTCGTCGGCCGGCAGCTGCGCCGCCCGCGAGCCGGTCCCGCGCGGTGGGGGCGGGGGCGGCGGCACCGGGACGTGCTCCGAAGCGCCGGCGGCCTCTTCCTCGTCCGCCTCGTCGCCGGCACCCAGGTCGACCGTGATCAAGAAGTCGCCCACGTAGACCCGGTCGTTCGCCGACAGCGGGGTGGGTGCCGCGATCTTGCGCCCGTTCACGTAGGTGCCGTTCGTGCTCTTGAGGTCGGCGACCTCGATCTGACCGCCCGGCTTGGCGGTGAACCGGGAGTGCCGCTTGGACACGTTCCCCTTCGCCAGCACGATGTCGTTGCCCGAG
>CAZJMY010000966.1:0-1799 GCA_964546845.1 uncultured Myxococcales bacterium
ACCCACACGTACAAGCACACGACGATGGGGTTCCTGAAGGACATCGAGAACATGCCGCACGAGATGGCCTACTCGCGGCAGTTCTTCGAGCGCTACTACCGCCCCGAGAACGTCGTCATCCTGGTCGTGGGCGACGCCGACCCCGAGACGGTCTTCAAGCTGGCGCAGCAGCACTACGGCGACTGGAAGCCGGGCAGCCCGCACCCGGCGATCCCGGCGGAGCCGCCGCAGAAGAAGGAGCAGCACGTGGACCTGACCTGGCCTGGTCCGACGCTGCCGATGCTGGTCGAGGGGTACCACGTGCCGGGGTTCTCGACGACGAACGTCGACCTGCCGACGCTGGACGTCCTGGCGGAGCTGCTGTTCTCCGAGCGCGCGCCCCTCTACAAGCGCCTGGTCATCAAGGAGCAGAAGGTCGAGTCGCTGTCGGGCTCGAACGACGCGCACGTCGACCCCAACCTCTTCACCGTGTTCTCGCGCATCAAGAAGCCGGCGGACATCGGCTACGTCCAGCAGGCGATCCAGGACGAGATGGCGCGCGTCGCGAAAGAGGGCGTCGACGAGCGGCTGCTGGCCGACGTCCTGTCGCACGTGAAGTACGCGTTCGCGGGGCAGCTCTCGACGGCCGACAAGACTGCTTATACGGCGTCGTCGTTCCTGGCGCTGACGGGTGAGCTGGAGTCGATCAACGCCTACTTCGCGCTTTACGACCGCGTCACCAGCGCCGACGTCCAGCGCGTGGCCGCCACCTACTTCAAGCCGTCCAACCGCACCGTCGTCACGCTGAAGGCGGGAAAATGAGGTCCGTCATGCTGCTGTCCCTGGTCCTGTCCGCGGCCAGCGTGGCCGCCGCCGCCCCCGCCGACGACGCGGCCCAGACGAAGACGCCGGCCAAGCCCGCCGCCAAGACGCCGGCCCCCAGGACGCCGACCCGAGTCGCCGGCATCCGCACGGTGTTCGTTCCGTCGCCGACCAGCCCGCTGTGCGCGATCCGCCTGGTGTTCCAGATCGGCTCCGTCGACGACCCGGCGGGCAAGGAGGGTCTGTCGGCGCTGACCGCGCAGATGATCGGCCGCGGCGGCAGCCAGACCCGCACGTTCGGCGAGCTGCTGGACGCGCTGTACCCGCTGGCGGCGGACATCCGCACGTACGGCGACAAGGAGACGATCGTCTTCGAGGGGACCGTTCACCGCGACAACCTCGCGCGGTTCGCCGACCTGCTGGCCGATCAGGTCCTGTCGCCGCGCTTCGCCGAAGAGGACTTCACGCGCAACAAGCAGGACGCGCTGGACTACGTCACGAAGACGCTGCGCGGGAACGCCGACGAGGACCTGGGCAAGCAGGCGCTCTCGACGATCCTCTACAAGGGACACCCCTACGGCACCCCGACGCAGGGGACGGCAGCCGGGCTGGCGGCCATCACGCTGGAAGACGTGAAGACGTTCTACACGGGCCACTTCGCGCGCAGCCGGCTCATCGTCGGCGTCGCGGGCGGCTACCCGGCCGGGTTCGCCGAGACGTTCGCGAAGCGGTTCACGGCGCTGCCCGCCAAGGCGCCCCCGCTGCCCAAGCTGCCGGCCCCGCCCGTCTACCGCGAAAACCAGCTGCTTGTCGTGCAGAAGGATGCGCGCGCCAACGCGATCTCCGTCGGACGCACGATCGACGTGACCCGCAAGGATGCCGACTTCTACCCGCTGACTGTCGCGCGCTCGTATCTGGGTGAGCACCGCACGTTCAACGGCGTGCTGATGAACCACCTGCGCGGCAACCGCGGCCTCAACTACGGCGACTACGCGTAC
>CAZJMY010000967.1:0-1424 GCA_964546845.1 uncultured Myxococcales bacterium
CCGCAACATGGCTTCGAGCAGCAACCGCATCCCTGTCGCCGTCGTGGGCGCGACCGGCCTGGCCGGACAACAGTTCCTGGCATCCCTGGCCGAGCACCCGTTCTTCGAGATCCGCAAGCTGGCGGCGTCGAGCCGCTCGGCGGGCAAGAAGCTCGCCGAGGCCCTGAAGGACGACAAGGGCGCTTCCAAGTGGCACTGCACGGAGCCGCTGTCGCCCGAACACGCCGGCATCGTCGTCGAGGACTCGGCCGCGATGACCACCGACGGCGTGCGCCTGGTGTTCTCGGCCGTCGAGGCCGACGTCGCGCGCGAGCTGGAGCCGCGCTGCGCCGCCAACGTGCCCGTCATCTCGACGGCCAGCGCGTTCCGTTACGAGCCCGACGTGCCGGTCTTCCTGCCCGGCGTGAACTGGGACCACGCCGCGCTCATCGACGTTCAGCGCAAGAAGCGCGGCTGGAAGGGCTTCGTCTCGCCGGGCCCCAACTGCACCACCGTCGGCCTGGCCATGACGCTGAAGCCGCTGGACGACGCGTTCGGCGTCTCGCGCGTGCTCATGACGTCGATGCAGGCGCTCTCGGGCGCGGGTCGCTCGCCCGGCGTCTCGGCGATGGACATCCTGGACAACATCATCCCGTACATCCCGAAGGAAGAAGAGAAGGTCGAGCGCGAGACCTGCAAGATCCTCGGGAAGCTGTCGGGCGACGCGATCGCGCCTGCGCCGGTCGCCGTGTCGTGCACCTGCACGCGCGTCAACGTGCTCGAGGGCCACACCGAATCGGTGTTCGTCGAGCTGAAGTCCAAGGCGGACCTGGATCGCGTGAAGGCCGTCTGGCGCGAGTTCGGCGCGGGCCTCGACCTGCCGTCCGCGCCCAAGCACCTCATCACCGTCAACGACGATCCGTTCCGGCCGCAGGTTCGCCTGGACCGCGACGCCGAGGGGGGGATGTCGACGGTCGTCGGGCGGCTGCGCAACGACCCGGTGCTCGCGAACGGCGTGAAGTACATGCTGGTCTCGCACAACACCCGGATGGGCGCCGCCCGCGGCGCGATCCTGGTCGCCGAGTACCTGACCCAGAAGGGCTACATCAAGTAGCGGCCGGCGCCGGGCAGGCGGCGCGGGGCTCGCCCCGGCGCCGTCAGCGCCCGGCCTTCTCCAGGGCCAGTTCCCGGCGGCGGCGGGCCGAGCTGTCGCCGGGGTCCAGCGCCAGCGCGGCGTCGTACTCCTGCACCGCCTCCTGATAGCGCTCGAGCTGCAGGTACGCGTCCCCGATCAGCAGGCGCCCGCCGACGGCGGCACCGGCCGCGATCGCCTCGCGCCCGCGACGAATGGCCTCTTTGTAGTCGCCGCGGTCGAACGCCGTCTGACCGTGGCTGAGCAGCGTGGCCGGATCCGCGCTTGGCCCGGGGAGGCCGGCGCTGGCTGG
>CAZJMY010000968.1:0-1891 GCA_964546845.1 uncultured Myxococcales bacterium
GGGCCCGGCAGCGGAGGCCTCGATGGCCGGCCCATCACCGACACGCCTGACGGGGGCGGCGCGGCCGGCGCCGGCGACGCGGGGCCGGCCGCGCCCACGGGAACGGGCCCGCGCGGCCATGCCCCGGGACCCGCGGTGGACCAGGGCTGCGCCTGCGCGGTGCCGGGCACCGACCCGCCCGGGGCGATCGCCTTGTTGCTGCTGCTCCCGGGCCTCGCGGCTGTCCGGCGCCCTCGGCCGCGTCGCTGAGCCCGCCTCAGCGGGGGGCGTCGGGATCTTCGGAGCGCTCGGGCGTGAGCATCTCCGCCAGCGGGCGGAAGGCCCCGCTGTGCCGCCGCGCGGACGGGTCCAGCAGGCGCGGGAGCTCGGCCGCCGCCTGGCTGGGAGACACCGTCTCCTGGGGGTCGGGGCGCAGCAGCGCCTCCAGCTCTTCCAGCTCGCCCGCGGCGCGCCCGGGCGGCAGCCAGTTCCGCTCGATGGCGCGCCGGAGCCGCGTCTCGTCGACGCCCAGCTCGGCCGCGATGTCGACGTGGGGATCGACGGTGGGCAGCGGTCCCGTCCTGGAAGGCAGGCCGTTGCGCCCCCGGGACAGCGGGGTCAATCCGCCGGTCGGGCTCGCCGGGCGCACGGGCGCGGAGCCCGCGCCGGCGGCTTTGCGCGCCAGCATCTGATTCACCACCGCGCGCGACGGAGCGTCCAGCCGCAGGAACTGCACCCCCATGCCGTGGGGCTTGTGCGGCGCCGCCGGGTCGAACGCGCGCACCCAGGTCACCTTCCCCTCGCCGGCCAGCGCGACTTCGCCGCCCGCCAGCAGCACCTCGAACGGGAACACCTCACCGACGGGGCGCGGGTCGCGGCTGGCCAGGAACACGCCGCCACGCGTGACGTTGGGCGCGAACTTCTCGATGAATGTCTCGAACGCTGCGTATCGAAGCCGGACGCGAACGGGCGCGGGCGAGGTCGGCTCGGAGCTCACGTGTTATTCACCGGAATTTCCAGTATCGGCCGCGCGCCTCGCGTCCGTCAATGCTCGCGTGACAGACCGAAGACCTGGCGGGTGTTCGCCGTGGTTGCGGCGTCCAGCTCGGACACCGGAACCCCCCGCAGCTCGGCCAGCACGCGCAGCGTCTCCGTGATGAACGCCGGCTCGTTCCGCTTGCCGCGGTGAGGGACGGGGGCCAGGTACGGGGCGTCGGTCTCGACCAGGATCCGGTCGGCCGGCGCGAACGCGGCCGCCTCCCGGATGGCGCCGGCGTTCTTGAACGTGACGATCCCCGAGAACGACAGGTATTGCCCCAGGTCGAGATAGGCCCGCGCCTCGGCCACACCGCCGGTGAAGCAGTGGATGACCCCCGACAGGCCGGCGGCCTCCGCGCGCAGGATGTCGGCCGCGTCCCCGTGCGCGTCGCGGATGTGCGACACGATCGGCAGCCCCGCCGCGCGGGCCAGGCCAATCGAGCGGCCGTAGGCGGCGCGCTGGACGTCCGGCGGCGAGTGCTCGTAGTGGTAGTCGAGCCCGGTCTCGCCGATGCCCACCACCTTGGGGGCGCGGGCCAGGCGCTCGAAGATCGCCCAGTGGGCTTCCGTGGCGTCCGCGGTGTCGTGCGGATGAACACCGACCGTGGCATACACGTCGGTCTCCGCCGCCGCGATGGCGGCTGCCTCCTCGGCGGCCTCGGCGCCCCGGCCCACGCCGACGCAAACGAAAGCCGTGACGCCGGCTTGGCGCGCGCGGGCCAGCACCTCCGTACGGTCGGCGCCGTAATAGGCACCATCCAGATGACAATGGGAATCGATCATCGTTAAATGTTTCGAGCCGAGTGGCCGATTGTACCGGAAGCGGCGGGTTTCGACTGCGCCCAGGATGACCGTGCTCCCCAAACCCGAAGAC
>CAZJMY010000969.1:0-2654 GCA_964546845.1 uncultured Myxococcales bacterium
GCCGACCTGGACCAGGGGCCGGCGCTGGCCGACCCGACCTACTGGCGCGAGACCAGCGCCGAGGCGGAGCCGGCGGTGCGCGCGAACGCGCTGGTCGCCCGGGCCCGCGTGGCGCTGGCCCGCGGCGACGTGGGCGCCGCGCTGACCGAGCTGGACACGGCGCTGGCCGACATGCCCGACCACGCGCCGTCGCTGGCCCTCGCCGGCGAGCTGGCCTTCCGGCGCCAGGACTGGCCGCGCGCGCGGCAGCTCTACGACGCGCTCGAGCGCGCGCCGGCCGTCGGTGACGCCATCTCGCACGAACAGATGGTGCAGCGGCGCGCCGCGCTGGCGCATCGAACCGGAGACCTCGCCCAGGCGGAGGCGCTCTATCGCGAGCTGGCCATCCTCAGCCCGCAAAGCGTCGAGGCGCGCCGCGCGCTTTCGGAGCTGGCGCTGGCCCGCGGGGACACGGAGACCGCGACCCATCGCCTCGAAGAGCTGCTGCGCATGCTGCCGGCGGGCGCCGTCGCGGACGTCGCCGATCTGCGCCACCGGCTGGGCGCTATCTACGCGGAGACCGGGGCCTGGCCCGCCGCGCGCGCGGTCCTGGAGCTGGTGGCCGAGCAGGACCCGGGCCGTATCCCGGCCCTCGAGCTGCTGCTGCAGGCCTACCAACGGCTGGAGATGCCCGCCGAAGCCGCCGACGTGTGCGGCCGCCTGGCCCGGCTCTACAGCGATCGCGGGCAGCGCGCGGCGGTGCTGTTCCGGCAGGCCGAGATCCGGCGGGCTCAGTTGAACGACGCGGCCGGGGCGCTGGACGCCTATCTGCGCTCGTCCGACGCCGATCCCAGGTTCGTTCCGTCCCGGTGGCGGCTGGTCGAACACTTCTGGTCGCAGGGGGACCTGGACGTCGTCGCCGACCTGGCCGGCGACCTGGCCGGTGCGCCGCTGTCGCCCGAGGCCCCGGCGGACGCCGAGCTGATCGCGCGCCTGGCCATGGCGGTCTCGGGCCCGCGCGCCGAGGCGCCGGCCCGCTTCCGATTCGGCGAACACCCGGCTCTGGCGATGGCGGCCGCCCGCGTGCTGGCCGAGGCCGGCGATCGCGCGGCGGCCCGTGGGCTGGACGCGATCGAATCGATCCTGGACCCCCTGCTCTCTCGAGCCCGCTTCTGGGCAGGAGCCGAGAGCGAACAGGCGCTGGCCGACGCGCTCATCCCCATGGTGCGCGACGACCCCGCGCGCGCCGGCCCGGCCCTGATGCTGGGCGGTCTGGCCGCGCGCATCCGCCGCCCGGCCCTGGCGCGCGCCGCGTATTCGTTGGCCGCCTTCGTCGATCCCAACGGGGTCGCCGCGTACCTGCTGGACGGCTTGCCCCCGGCCGAGCCGGTCCGCGCGCCGGCCTTCCGCGTCGGCTCGCCGGTCGATCACCCGCTGGCGACGGGACCGGCACGCCGCGCGCTGGCCCGCCTGGCGCCCGCGCTGCTGGGACTGGACGTCGATCAGCAGGCGCCCAAACCCGTCGAGGGGAGCGGCCTGGCCCCGCCACGCGCCATCGAGCTGCGCCGCATCGCCGATCTCCTGGCGGCGCCGGCGTTCGTGGTCGCCCCCGACGAGCAGGCGCTGCGGACGACGCAGCCGTCCGGTGACCGCCGCCGGGTGCGCCTGGTGCCGACGCAGCCGGCGGGCCTGCTCATCAGCCCCAACGCGTCCAGCCTGGGCCCGGCCGCCTGGTCGTTCGTGGCCGGGCGCGCGATCGAAGCGCTGCGCAGCGGCCTGGTCACGGCCCGGCTGAACAGCGCCGACGGCCTGGCCCGCATCTTCGAAGGGGCGCGAGCGGGCCTGGGCGGCAAGCCCACCGCCGATCCGGCAGCTCAGCGGGTCGCGGACTGGATCCAGCGCCCCGAGCAGTTGCTGTTGCTGGGCGGCGCCGAGAGCCGCGCCGAGCTGCTGGCCGACGTCGAGGCGGCGCTGGCGGCCCTGCCCGACTGGGACGCGTTCCGCCGCGGCATCCGGCACACGTGCAACCGCATCGGCGTGCTGGTGTCCGGCAGCCCGGTGGCGGCGCTGGAGGTGATCGCCGAGGCCGAGACGGTGGCCGATGAGACGCCCGTGCGCGACACGACGGCGCGGGCCGAGCTGCTGCGCGGCACGGCCGCGCGCGAGCTGATCGCGTTCCTGCTGGATCCGGCGTTCGAGGCCGCGACCAGCGGATAGCGTGCGCGTCTTCCTCTGTTCCGCCGGTTCGGAGACGGCGCTGCGCGAAGAGCTGGCCCGCGACGGGCACCCGGGCCACCAGGCGGCGGCCGGGGTCGTCACCGTCGAGGGCGACGCAACGGGAGTCGATCCGGTCTTCGCGCGGCAGGCGCTGCCCGACGCGCGGCCCGTCGAGGGGCCGTCGGTCCGCGCGCTGGCGGAGGGGGCCTACGCGCTGGTGGAAGGGGCCGTCGACGCCTGGCCGGGCCCGTTCCTGATTCACGACCTCGCGCACGCCGAGCCGCCCCCCGGGCTGGCCAGCCGAGCGGCGGGCGTCGCGCGCGAGCTGCGCGCGTTGCTGGCGGCGCGGCGCAAGCGGGCCTCGCGCCGGGAGCGGCCGCCCGTGGCGGTGGCGACCGTCGCCGGCGCGGCGGCGTTCGACGACCGCGGGCTGCTGGTCCAGCTGCTGGCGCTGTCCC
>CAZJMY010000970.1:0-7534 GCA_964546845.1 uncultured Myxococcales bacterium
GCCGCACGAGACCGAGGTGATGGACGCCATCCGCGAGCTGGGGCTGGAGCTGCAGGTCATCTTCAACAAGGGCGCCGTCATGGTGCTTCCGTCGGGCGTCAACAAGGCCAGCGGGCTCGAGTTCGCGCTGACCGACCTGGGCCTGTCGCGGCACGAGGTGGTCGGCGTCGGCGACGGCGAGAACGATCACGCGTTCCTGGCCCACTGCGAGCTGTCGGTGGCTGTCGCGGACGCGGTCCCCAGCCTGGCCGAGGCGGCCGACATCGTCACGCGCGGCGGCGCCGGGGTCGGGGTCGTCCAGCTGGTCGACGCGCTGATCGCCGGGGACGCGCGGGTGCTGACCCCGCGGCGACCGCGGCACCAGATCCCGCTGGGCACGCGGGACGACGCGACGTCGTTCGCGGTGCCGGCGCGCGACGGAACGATCCTGTGCGTGGGCGGTGACGACGCCGCGCGCTCGGCGTTGCTCACCCACGTGCTGCGACGGCTCGCCGACGAGAGCTACCAGTCCTGCGTCATCGACCCGGCCGGCGTCCACGGCGCCGACGCCACGGGCAAGGACGCGGCCGTCACCGTCATCTTGGGCGTGCCCGATCGCGCGCCCACGATCGCCGAGGTGGTGGCGGCGCTGGCGGCGCCCGGCCGGCACGTCGTCGCCAGCCTGGCCGCACTGCCGCCCGGCGAGCAGCCCGGCTTCGCGGCCCAGCTGGTCGCCGCGCTGAGTGAGCTGCGCGAACGGACGGGCCGTCCCCACTTCCTGGTCGTCGATCGCGCCGAGCTGGTGTGGACCCGGGACAGCCTCCCCGACGGCGTGCCCGACGGACTGGTGGTCGCCACGGCCGCGCCCGACCGGCTGCCGCCGCGCCTACTCGCCGCGGTGTCGCTGGTGCTGTCCGCCGGCCCCGGCGCCGCCGCCGGCCTGCAGGCAGCCGCCGCGCCGCTGTCGCGCCAGGCGCCGGACGCGCGCGAGGTCGACCTGTCGCCGGGCGAGGCGCTCGCCTGGCCGATGGCCGGCAAGGCACCGCCCTTCCGCCTGCGGATCGCCCGCGACACGCCAGCTTCGTAGAGTCAGCGCACGACGCGCGCGCCGGTCGCCGCCGTCCATTCGATGCGGCCGTGCTGGAATGCCGCCGCCCGCCCCTCACCGGCGGCGGGCGCCTCGTCGCTGGTCGGGTAGCCGAGCGGTCCGGCGGGGCCGCCGGTGGCCAGCCACGCGTCGCGGATCTCGGCGGTCACGATGTGCGCGCCGGTCGCCGCCGACCAGTAGATCGACGACGCGAACGGCGTGCCCAGGCCCGACCAGGGGCGATGCCCCGGCGCGGGCGGCGTGCCGGGCGGCAGATGGCGCGCCGAGATGGTCGCGGGGACGGCCCCCACGATCACGCCGTGAAAGTCGCGGTACCACCCCTGCGCTCGGTCCTGGACGGGGCGCGCGTCGAACGCCGGCGCGCCCAGAAAGCCCGACTCACCGCCGGCCAGGCGGTACTTGTCGTCGACGGCCGCGCGGCCCGTCAGGGGCGGTGGAACGAAAGGCCGCGGGCTGAACAAGCCGCCCATCGCCGCCGCGAGGCGGCCCCAGAAGCCCCGGGGCGGCGGCGGCAGCAGCCCGTAGACGACGATCCGCCCCGACAGCGTCGCGCGCACGACGCGCCCGCCGGCGATCGTGGGTGGGGTGAACTTCGCGAACAGCTCGCCGCCGTCGTCGTGCCACAGCTCGCGCAGCGTCAGCGGGTCGAAGGCCGCCAGCCGCCCGGGCACGTTCTGCCACTGCGGATCGCCCAGCGGGTAGCTGACCCACAAGATGGCGTTCCGCCCGCCGTCGGCGGAGAGCGTCGCGAACCCGCCCGACATCCCCTCGACGGCGCGCACGGACGAGACGGCGAACGGGCGCGGATCCAGCCGGCGCGCCTGAGGGTCGTAGCGGAACGACTTCAAATAGTCGCGCCCGGCCATCTGCAGGACCAGCCCGAAGCCCGCGCCCGCCTCGCGCCAGAACACCGGGCCGCCGTTCACGTTGGGGCCGCAGTCCTCGCCGTTCTGATAGCGCGCGGGATCGATGTAGCAGCCGGGCGTCGCGGTGTCGCAGTTGGTCGGGAACGCCGAGCGCGCCAGCTCGCCGCACGCCGGCGCGGTGGGATCGGCGTGATAGCTGTTGGCGAACGCCTGAAAGTCGTCCTGCACGGGCGCCAGCGTCGCCGCGTCGAGCAGCGCGAACCGCCCCTCCTTCCCCGCGCCCAGCAGCAACCCCGGCGGCAGCCAGACTGGCCCGCCCGAGCCCAGGTCGACGTCCGCCCGGTCGAGCGCCGCGTGGTTCGCCGGGCGGTGCGACGCTGCCAGCTCCAGGCCCGGCGGCGCGGGGACCGCCCGGAGGGCCACGAACGCGTCGCCGAGCGGCCCGGGTCCGTTGCCGGTTTGAAAGAAGATCCGATCGCCGGCGGCCGCCAGCCCTCCGCCGCCCTGCCAGATCCCGGCGTGCCCGGTCGCCTCCGGGCTGGTGCAGAACACCCCGGCGGGCGCCAGGTCCGACGCGCGCCAGCCCATGACCCAGCCGCGGTAGGGGCGATCGGGGGCGCAGTCGCGATCGCACCCCAGGCTGCCGAAGGCCGCGTAGACCACGCCGCCCACCAGCAACAGCGCGGGCCGGTTCCGCTGGCACTCCGCCTCGAACCGGACCTGGGGGTCGCCCGGGACCTGTGCCTCGACCCGTACGGGCGGGCGCGCGTCGGCCAGGTCGGCCGTCAGGTCCAGCGCGTGCAGGACGTACTGGTGGTCGTCGGCATTGCGGGCCACGACGTACAGGCGGCGCGCGGCCGCGTCGACGACCGGCGTGGCGGTGATGCCCACCCGCTGCGAGGGCGTCTCGTCGCAGATCGCTGGCCAGACGCGCCCCGCCGGCTCCAGCTGCCGCGCGGCCAGCGGCGGCGTCGCCGGGTCGGCCCGCGCGTCGTCCAGATCGAAGGCGTAGACCCAGTTCGTCTCGGTGGCGACCAGCAGCAGGTCGCGCCGCCCGGCCCACGCCGTCGGCACGTCCTGGACGAACAGCGGCTGCGCGACGACGCCGCCGTCGACCTGGCGACTGTAGAGACGACCGAAGGTCGGGGCCGCCAGCAGGTCCGGGCGCAAGCGCGGCTCGGGGTCGGTCACGCCGCTGCGCGCGTTGTCACCGTGCTGAGTGAGCACGTCGGCGCCCCGCCGCCGCTGCCCCCGCTCACAGCCAGCCGCCGCGGCCAGCGCAGTCAACAGAATCAGTGTCCAGGCGGCTTGGCGCATGCGGGAGGCGTCCGACGATACATACTTCCGGCGATGAAGCTGGAGCTGATCAGCCACAAGCTCTGTCCCTACGTCCACCGCGCCGCGATCACGCTCCGCGAAAAGGGCGTGCCGTTCGAGCGCCGCGAGATCGACCTCAAAAACAAGCCGGACTGGTTCCTGGCGCTGTCCCCGTACGGCAAGGTGCCGCTGCTGCTGGCGGACGGCCGCGCGCTGTTCGAATCGACGGCCATCTGCGAGTTCCTGGACGAGACCCACCCGCCATCGCTGCTGCCGGCCGATCCGTTCGCGCGCGCCGATCAGCGGGCCTGGGCGGAGGGCTCCAGCGAGCTCAGCCAGGCCCAGTGGAACCTGCTGGTCGCCGCCACGCCCACCGACCGCGACAAGGCCGCGGGCGCGTTCGCGCAGATCGCCGACCGCATCGAAGCAGCCATCGCCGCCGGCGTCATCGCGCCCGATCGGTTCGAGCGTGTCCACGTGACGCTGGCGTCGTCGCTGCTGCGGTTCGCGATCGTCGAGCGCGGGTTGGGCGTGCGCCTGGTCGACTCCGCCCGCTGGCCGCGCCTGGACGCGCTGGCCCGGACCATCGCCGCGCGCCCCTCCGTCACCAGCACGGTGCCCGAGGACTACGCCGCCGTTCTCTGCCGGCGCATCGTCGACCGCGGCAGCCTGCTGGCCGCGGCAGCCGCTCAGACGTAGCCGGCGGCCTGCAGCTTGAACATGCGCGCGTAGCGCCGATCGGCGGCCACCAGCTCGGCGTGGGTGCCGTCCTCGACGACGCGGCCGCCTTCCAGCACCAGGATGCGATCGGCCATGCGCACCGTCGGGAACCGGTGCGAGATCAGGATCGTGGTCCGTCCCGCGGCCAGCGCGCGGAAGCGCTGAAACACCGCATGCTCGGCCTCGGCGTCCAGCGCCGCCGTCGGCTCGTCGAGGATCAGGATGTCGGCCTCCTCGCGCATGAACGCCCGCGCCAGCGCGACCTTCTGCCACTGCCCCCCCGACAGCTCGACGCCGCCCGAGAACCAGCGCCCCAGCTGCGCCTCGAGCCCGCCCGCCAGGCCGGCCACCAGCTCCTGGGCGCCGCCCCGGTCGACCGCGCGCCCCACCCGCAGGTCATCGGCGGCGTGCTCGACGCTGCCGAACGCCACGTTCTCGCGCAGGTTCAGCTGGTACTCGTTGAAGTCCTGGAAGATGACGCCGATGCGCCGGCGCAGAGCCTCGGCGTCCCAGGCCGCCAGCTCGCGCCCGTCGAGCAGGATCTGCCCCTCCGTCGGGCGATACAGGTTCGCCAGCAGCTTGATGAACGTCGTCTTGCCGGCGCCGTTCTCCCCGACCAGCGCCAGGCTCTGCCCCTTGGGGATGAAGAGGTCGACGTGGCGCAGGGCCCACTTTCCACCGCCGGACGCCGGCGCCCCGGGCTGCCCGTCGGTCGCCGGGTACTGGAAGCCCACGTCGACGAAGCGGATCCCCTCCTCGGCGCGCACCAGCCCCACCGGCCCGCGGCGGCGCGAGGTGTCGGTGTCGATCGCGAAGTACTCGAACAGGTTGGACATGTAGAGCGTGTCCTCGTACATGCCGCCCAGCGCGGACAGCACCGCCTGAAAGCTCTGCTGCCCCTGCCGGAACGCCACCAGCGCCAGCGTCATGTCGCCCAGCGACAGCCGCCCCGCCACCGTCGCCGCCACGATCAGCGCGTAGGAGCCGTAGAACACGGCCGTGCTGAGCAGCGACAGTCCGTAGCCCCACACCGTCCGTCCGATCGCGAGGCGCTTGTCGTCGCCGTAGAACGACTCGGCCAGCGTCTTGTAGCGGCCCAGCAGCACCGGGCCCAGGCCGAACAGCTTCACCTCCTTGGCGTGCTCGTCGTTGGCCAGCACGTACTCGAGATAAGTCAGCCGCCGCGAATCGGGCGAGCGCCAGTTGCGCAGCCGGAACGCCGCCCCCGAGAAGCGCGCCTCGGCGACGAACGCCGGAATGGTCGCCACCAGCACCGCGACGGCCATCCATCCCGAAAAGCGGACCAGCAGCGCCGCGTACCCGGCCAGCGTCAGCGCGTTGCGAACGACCTGGAAGTTGCTCTGGATCAGCGACAGCGGGCGCGTCGACGCCTCCCGGCGCGCGCGCGTCAGCTTGTCGTAGAAGGTCGGGTCCTCGAAGTGGCGCAGCTCCAGCCGCTGCGCCTTCTCCAGGATGCGCACGTTGAGGTCGATGCCCAGGCGCAACCCGACCAGCTGCCGGATGAGGCCCAGCACGCGCTCGGTCCCGGCCATCGCCAGCACGGCCGCCAGCTCGATCCCCAGATAGCGCAGCGCCTGGGCCAGGGCGGCCACCCGCTCGGGACCGGGCGCGGCGGCGCGCGCCGCGATCACGCCGTCGATGATCAGCTTGCCGACGTAGGCGACGAACGGCGGCAGCGCAGCGGCGCCGATCGTGAGCAGAGCCAGCGCCACGACGCCCGCCGGCGCCGACTGCCAAACCAGCCCGAACGCCTGCGCCGAGTGCCGGACGCTCGCGCGCAGCCGCTGGGCCAGCGGGACCCGGGGCGGCGCGGGCGTGGGGGGCGGCACGGACATCAAGGGTGAGATGCGCCGATGCCGCGGCGGTTCCCCCGCGTCCGCGACCCCCGCTCAGGTGGCGCTAGCGCAGCGCTAGCGCGCGGTCAGGAACGCGTCGAGGCCCGCCCACTCGTGCTCGGTCAGGCGGGCGCGCTTGCGGTGGCGGATCAACTCGGCGTGCACGTGGTCCGACGGCTCGCTACCGGGCGCGACCGGGCGGTGGCAGGCGCCGCAGTGGCTCTGATAGACGGCCACGATGTGCGCGCGGTCGGCGGGGGCAGCCGGCCCGCTCCAGGATCCCTGCTCGGGGCGGCTGGCCACCGCGGCCGGCGCGCTGCAGCCCGCGGACGACACCCCCAGGGCCAGCGGGCCCATCGAAGCGCAGAAGAGCAGCGCGAAACGGGCGTGGGGGGTACGGGGGCGGGGCATGGTGCTTCGTCCGACACCGATCGATAGCGTTGTTGATATTCATTTTCAACTAGAAAGCGTCCGCCCCCCGCCCCGGGGTGCCGCGGCGCGTGAAAGGCAGCTCTGGAAACCACGTGAAATTCGCAAGTTCGGCTTGTTCGGGCGGGAAACCTCTGCTTAGGATGCGCCCCGATGAACATCCGCACGCTGATCGAGGACTTCACCAACCAACTGAGCTCGCTGCTGGAGCGTGACGCGCTCGATCGCGCCCGCGTGGCCGTCGAGTCGGCCCTGGGCGGCCGCCCCGGGCCGGGCCGTCCGGCGAAGCTGCTCTCGATCCGCGGTGGTCGCCGCCGGACCAAGCAGCTCTGCCCCGTGCCGGGCTGCAAGAACCCCGCGGCGCCGGTCTTCGGCATGGTGTGCGCGAAGCACAAGGACGTCTCGAAGACGCAGATCGCGAAGTACCGCGAGGCGCGCCGCGCGAAGAAGATGAAGAAGCTGGCCGGCCGCCGCCCCGGTCGCCCCGCCAAAGCGGCGGCGTAACCGCCACCCCGTGATACGTTTCGCGGCCACATGCCGCGACGGGTCCGTGGTTTCCTCCGCGGCGGAGCGGCCGCCGCCACGCTGGGCGCGCTGCTTCGTCTGACCTCGATCGCCGGAACGCCGGCAGGCGCCGCCCCTGCGCCGACCGCCGCCGAGATCGATCGGCGGGCCGACGCGATCCTCGCCCGGATGACGCTGGACGAGAAGATCGACTACATCGGCGGCGCCGACGTGTTCTTCGTGCGCGCCGTCCCACGCCTGGGCCTGCCCGCGTTCCGCCTGGCGGACGGGCCGTTCGGTATCAACAAGCTGGGCCCGTCGACGACGTACGCCGCCGGCATCGCGCTGGCCGCCGCGTGGGACCCGGCGCTGGCGCGGGCCGTGGGCGCCTCGATCGCGCGCGACGCCCGCGCGCGCGGCGTGCAGATCCTGCTGGCGCCGGGCGTGAACATCGCGCGCGCGCCGACGTGCGGCCGCAACTTCGAGTACTTCGGCGAGGACCCCTTCCTGGCGGCTCGCACGGCGGTCGCCTACATCGACGGCGTCCAGAGCCAGGGCGTCAGCGCCACGGTGAAGCACTTCCTGGGCAACAACTCGGAGGTCGATCGCCACCACACCAGCTCGGACATCGATCCGCGCGCGCTGCGGGAGATCTACCTGCCGGCCTTCGAGGCGGCCGTCAAAGAGGCCCACGTCGGCGCGATCATGACGTCCTACAACCTGGTGAACGGTCTTCACATGACCGAGAACGCCGG
>CAZJMY010000971.1:0-10424 GCA_964546845.1 uncultured Myxococcales bacterium
GAGGAGACAGATGAAAGTTCGCCCGCTGCAGGATCGCGTGCTGGTTCGCAGGGTCGCCGAGGAAGAGAAGACCAAAGGCGGCATCATCATCCCCGACACCGCCAAGGAGAAGCCGGCAGAGGGCGAGATCTTCGCCGTCGGAAACGGCAAGGCCGACGACTCGGGGAAGGTTCGGCCGCTGCAGGTCAAGAAGGGCGACCGCGTCCTCTTCGGCAAGTACAGCGGCAACGAGATCAAGATCGACGGCGTCGACTACCTGATTCTGCGCGAGGAAGACATCCTCGGCGTGCTCGAGAAATAAAAAGGAGACCGGAACATGGCAGCCAAGGAGATTCTGTTCGACGAGGCGGGCCGCGCCCGCATTCTGGCCGGCGTGAACGCGCTGGCCGACACCGTGAAGGCGACGCTGGGGCCGCGCGGCCGCAACGTGGTCATCGAGAAGTCGTGGGGCGCGCCGACGGTCACCAAGGACGGCGTCACCGTCGCCAAGGAAATCGAGCTCGAAGACAAGTTCGCGAACCTGGGCGCGCAGATGGTCAAGGAGGTCGCGTCCAAGACCTCTGACACCGCCGGCGACGGAACCACCACGGCGACGGTCCTGGCGCAGGCGATCTTCCGCGAGGGCGCGAAGATGGTCGCCGCCGGCCACAATCCGATGGAGCTGAAGCGCGGCATCGACAAGGCGGTCGAGAAGATCGTCGAGGCGCTGAAGAAGGTCTCGAAGCCCACCAAGGGGCAGAAGGACGTCGCGCAGGTCGGAACCATCAGCGCCAACGGCGACGAGTTCATCGGCAAGACCATCGCCGAGGCGATGGAGAAGGTCGGCAAGGAAGGCGTCGTCACCATCGAAGAGGCCAAGTCGATGGAGACCACGCTGGACGTGGTCGAGGGGATGCAGTTCGACCGCGGCTACATCTCGCCGTACTTCGTGACCGACGCGGAGCGGATGGAGGTCAAGCTGGACGACCCGTTCATCCTGATCCACGAGAAGACCATCAGCAGCATGAAGGACCTGCTGCCGGTCCTCGAGCAGGTCGCGCGCTCGGGCAAGCCGCTGCTGATCATCGCCGAGGTCGAGGGTGAGGCCCTGGCCACGCTGGTCGTCAACAAGCTGCGTGGCACCCTGCACGTCGCCGCCGTCAAGCCGCCCGGCTTCGGCGACCGCCGCAAGGACATGCTGAAGGACATCGCCATCCTGACCGGCGGGCAGGCCATCACCGAGGACCTGGGGATCAAGCTCGAGAGCCTGACCCTCAAGGACCTGGGGCGCGCCAAGCGCGTCTCGATCGACAAGGACAACACGACGATCGTCGACGGCGCCGGCAAGAAGCCGGACATCGAGGGGCGCGTGAAGCAGATCCGCGCGCAGGTCGAGGACACCACCTCGGACTACGACCGCGAGAAGCTGCAAGAGCGGCTGGCCAAGCTGGTCGGCGGCGTCGCGGTCATCCGCGTCGGCGCGGCCACCGAGACGGAGATGAAGGAGAAGAAGGCCCGCGTCGAAGACGCGCTGCACGCCACGCGCGCGGCCGTCGAAGAGGGGATCGTCCCCGGCGGCGGCGTCGCGCTGATCCGCGCGCTGGCCTCGACCGAGAAGCTGGAAGGTCTGTCGGAAGAGCAGTCGATCGGCGTCGCCATCGTGCGCCGCGCCTGCGAGGCGCCCTGCCGCCCGATCGCCACCAACGCCGGCAAGGAAGGCTCGATCATCGTCAACCGCGTGCGTGAAGGCAAAGGCGCCTTCGGTTACAACGCGGCCACCGACGAGTTCGAGGACCTGGTCGAGGCTGGCGTCATCGACCCGACCAAGGTCGTTCGGTCGGCGCTGCAGAACGCGGCTTCGGTCGCGTCTCTGCTGGTCACCACCGAGGCGCTGATCGTCGAGCGTCCGAAGGAGGAGGCGCCGGCCCCCGCTCCGGGCGGCGGCGGGATGGGTGGCATGGGCGGGATGGGTGGCATGGGCGGCATGATGTAAGCCGACCCGAACACCCCGTTTCAGCAAAGCGGCGAGCCGGCCAACAACAGCCGGCTCGCCGTTTTCATTTGTCGAGCGTGAGCAGCAACGAGAGCAGCGCCGTATGCCGCCGGTAGCTGAGGTTGCTGTCGGTGCCCAGCTCGTTCGCGTAGAACGTGTATCGCGCGAGGAGCCGCAGCCGTTCGGTCAGATCGCGCGACAGATCCACGCGCACGGTCGAGCGATTCTCGCTGTCGATGCTCTCGACGGTGGTGGCGGAGAGGATGGTGACCTGGCCGATGGGCTGGTGCTCGGCGTAAAACGCGAGCAGCAGATCGCCGCGCGCCGCCAGCATCAGGCGTCCCGGAAGGGCCAGCGCGATCCGCGCGCTGAAGGCGTGCCGGATCACGGTCTCGCCGTAGCTGTTCGAGCGGTTGTCCTGCAGCGCGTATCCGATCCCGGCCAGCACGCGCCCGACCCGGGTCAGCTCGACGTGCCCCATCAAGAACGTGTCGTGCCGCGTCTCCGGTCCCGAGCAGGCGAGGCCGAGCGGAACCCGGTCGCGCAGCGGCGCGGGGCAGTCCGTGGTCAGAGCGGGCCCGCCAAAGGTCCGGTACTCGTAGGCCGCGCCCAGCGTGGCCTCCCAGTCGGCGCCGCTGTCGGGCTGATGGGCCCAGCGCAGCTCGAGAGCAGCCGTGGGCGCCTGGAAGTCGACGTCGCGATCGGGTTTGAACACGAACCAGCGGTAGCCGCCGGTCAGCGCGAGATCCAGGTGCTCGGCCGCCGCCCACGTCAGCTGCAGCGCCGGGGTCAGCGAACGGAAGTCGCGCCGCTCGATGGCGGCGGCCAGGCTGGCGGAGGCGCGCTGAAAGGCCTCGTAGTACGCGCCGGACAGGGACAGCACGCTCCGCGGGCCCAGGGACTTCTGCCAGGCGAGCGACGTCTGCGCGATCGCGACGTCCTCGTCGGCGGCGTCCGGCGCGTCGAACACCTTGCCCGCCAACGTGGCACCCATGCTGATCGCTTGCCCTTCGGCGATCACGTCGGACAGCGCGCCGGACAGCACGAGCCGCTGCACCAGCGACGAGACGATGGGCGGGTTCAAGGCGCCGGCGACGATCTCGGTACGGTGGGCGTTGGTGTCGAGCTCCAGCCCGGCCTCGCCGCGGACGGTGAGGCGCTCCGTGTCGGGCGGCGCGTCCTCTTGCGCACGCGCCGCCCCCGCCGTCGCCAGCAGCAGGACCACGACGCCCAGCGTCCTCATTCGCCGCCAGTGTACCCGCGACTCTCTCGCGCGCGCCCGATCGACGTCAGGGCTTCTGGGCGGCGCGGCGCATCGCCTGCGCCTGCGTGTCGATGGCGGCGGCGCGGGCGCGGAGCGCGGCCACCGCCTTCTGCAGCGCCGCCAGCGAGCTGGGCGCGCGGCCGCGCTCCAGACGACCGAGGTCCGCGACGGTCGCCGGGTCCAGCAGGTCGCGCAGCTCCAGCGAGGCGGTCAGCGGCGCGACGGTGACGGGGGTGGGCGAGCTGGGCGGCGTCCCGACGACGATCGAACCCTGAGGGGAGGCGGGGCCGCTGCCCGTCAGCGTGGCGGGCGAGCCGCCCGGCGAGGTGGCGCCGCCGGCGCGGTCGCCGGCGCTACTCGGTCCGGCGACGGGCCCGGCATGCGTGGAGTCCGAGCCCGACGCGATGCTGACGGTCCGCCGCTTGGACTGCTCGAGGGGGGCGAACGGATCGCGATCCAGCTCGGCGGCCCGCCGGCGCAGATCCTGGCGGCTCTTGAGCTCGGAGACGCGGGCGTCCAGCGCGTCGGCCGCCGCTCGGACCCGCCGGGATTGGTCGGTCAAGATGTCCGCCTTCGCCTCCAGCTCAGCCGGTCCGTCGCTGGGCGAGGCCGTCGGCAGCACCCGGGGCGCCGCAGGGGCGGTCGTCGCCGCCGTCAGCCCCATGCGCCGTTCCAGGTCGACCAGCCGGCGGGCCAGCGCCTCGGCATCGGCGAGCCGGGCGCGCAGGCGGTAGTCGTCGCCGACGCCGTGGCCCGCGCGCTTGAGGGCGTCGATCTCCGCGTTGACGCGATCCAGCTCCGCGCGGAGACGCAGCCGCTCGGCCGCCGGGTCCGCTGGGCCCGGAGCCGCCGTCAGCGGCGCGGCCTGCGCGCGCGGGGCGGCGGCGGGGGCGAGGGCCGCCACCAGGAGCAGGGTGATCCGGAAGTGCACGCGTGACATCGCCTGGTTCGCGGATTCTAGAACACAGCAACCGCCGTACCAGCGATCCCGCGGGCCCTCAGAACCCCGACCGCCGCCGGAAAAGCCGGCGTCCGGCCGAGCTGACGGCCGCCGGCCTCAGATTCTTGAGACCGGCGCCGAATTGGCCGATGATCCGCCCGATGCAACGTGCGGGATCGGTCATGGGGCGTTTCATCGGGCGTTTCGTCGGGCGTTTCACGGGGTGGCGCGTCGCCCTGGTGGCGCTGGTGGTCGTGGGGTCGGCGTGCGCGACCCAGGGACCGGCGTCGAACGACATCAAGCCTCGCCCGAACCTGACGGCGGCCGATTTCTATCCGTTGATCCCCGGCTGGAAGTGGGCCTACGACGTGGAACGCGACGGGATGAACATCCTGGCGACCTACGCCGTGCAGGAACGGACGGGCGACACGGCCGTGGTCCAGGCGGGCGACGAGAAGCTGACCTACGTCGTCAGCCCCCAGGGCATCGCGCAGGTCGAAGCGGGCGTCGCCGGGGACTACGTCATCAAGAACCCGCTGTCCGTCGGCGCCGAATGGCCGGTCAGCGGCGGCAAGGCGCGCATCGCCTCGGTCAGCGCCGACTACCGCATCGAATCGGGCGAGCACTACCTGGGCTGTCTCGTCGTCGAGGTCACGCGCACCGAGCCCGTGCGGATCGCGCGCACGACGTTCGCCCCCGACCTGGGGCCGGTCGCGCTGGAGATGCAGGTCCAGGACGGCCCCAAGTTCGTGACGACGACGCGCGCGCGGCTGCGCGCCGTCACCCGGCCGGGCGAACCGTCGGCCGCGCCGTAGCCACCCCCCGCAGCGCGAGGGTAGGCGAAGGCTAGGCGAGCCAGCCGATCAGCGCGGCGGCGCCCGCGAACACCGACGCCCAGGCGACGGCCGCCGCGAAGCGGAGCTCTGCCCGGATGCCCAGCGGCGCGCGCGTGCAGACGATCAGCGGCTGGTCGGGCCGCCCCTGAAAGAGCGGCGAGACGCCGCCGCGGAAGACGTCGCCGCGGTCGTGATCCGGCGCCACGGTCACCGGACCCGCGATGTAGATCTGGTCGCCCTGGGCGAGCGACGTCTCGAGATGCAGCGCCCAGTCGGGGCCCGCGATCTCGCGGTAGTGGTCGCTGCGGATGAACGTGACGTGGCGGCCCAGATCGACGCGCGCGGTGCCGCCCTCGTCCGCGACGACGACCTCGGTGCCCGCCTGCTCGTGGTGGCGGATGGCGGGGCCGACGTCGACGGTGTGCCAGTAGACGCAGGGCACCCCTGACAGTGGACCACGTAGCCGATCCGGCGAGACGATCCGCGCCGAGACGTGAGCGGTCTCGCCGGTGAGCTCGACCGAGCGGATGGGGACGGCCGTTGCCTGCGCCAGCAACGGCGCCAGTCGGCGGCGGCGTTCGGCGACCACCGCCGCCAGCGCCAGCCCCGCCACCAGCCAGCCCAGGGCGACCCAGGCGCCGCCCACGTGGACCATGCCGATCGACCCGGGCCCCAGCGCCACCTGGCCGATCGATCCGAGCAGCCCGGCCGCGACTTGACCGGCGGCGAGCATGCCCCACGCGAGCTGGCCGATGCCCCAGCCGAGCGCGATGGCGGCCTGCCCGATGCTGATCGCGCCGATGGCGACCTGACCGATCGCGACCACGCCCACGGCGACCTGACCCACGGCGACCACGCCGATGGCGGGAGGTCGCCGGCCCGTGGAGGGGTCGATTCCGCTCACCACGTGGACCAGCGGAAGGCGTCCGATCTTCAGGCGCGAACGGTACTCGAACGCCGGCGACGGTGCCGGCTCTGCTGCCGGTGCCGAGCGTGCCTGCGCAGCCATGTCTGAAGCCTACGGCGCCCCCTCGGCCCCTGCAATGCCCTGCGAATGAGATCAGGATCAGGATCGGTCGCCGGCGCGATACGCTGTGCCCGGTGAACGTCCGATGACGGGCCGGCCGCCGCCCATTTCGTTTCTTGCGCTTCTATTGATATGCGCCGGCGCGGCATGCGGGACGACCCCGCCGGGGCGACCGCGTCCGGCGGCGATCACCGCGCAGGCGCCCCGTGTGGCCAGCAACATCTTGCGGTCGGACTATGCCGGGTCGGCCCGCTGCGTCGGGTGCCACGCCGAGATCGCCGCTGCGTGGCAGAGCTCGCCGATGCACCTGATGACGCGGGTGCCTGAGACGGCGCACGTGCGGGCCCCCTTCGACGGGGGCGTGTTCCGGTTCAAGGACGACACCGCCCGGCTGACGCAGAAGGACGGGGCGCGGTTCGTGGCCCTCGACGCGGGGTCGGGCGCGCCGGGGCATCTGTATCGGGTCACCCGGGTCATCGGCGGCCGCTACCGCGAGGACTTCGCCGGGGTCGAGGTCGATCCCCGGGGTACGCCGTTGCCGGGCCCCGAGCTGCTGCTGCCGATCTCGTACGTCTTCGAGACGCGTTCCTTTCGTCTGAAGGGCTACTCGGTGCTGGTGGGGGAGCGCCCCGGCCTGCGGGCCGGCGGCGTCTGGAGCCAGACCTGCATCTTTTGCCACAACACGGTCCCGTACTTCGACGACCTCTGGGGCGCGCTGCAGGGTCCGGGCGCGCCGGCCTATCAGGGCGAGGTGGTCGACCGTCTCCTGCCCGAGGATCAGCGGCTGGATTTCGTGGTCGCGCCGGGCCAGGGCGACACGCTGGTCGGGGCGGTGGCCGCCGAGCTGCGCGCCGTGGGCAGCCAGGCGCCCGTGCCACCGGACCCGCAGGCGGCGCTGCGGCGGGGCACGCGCGAGCTGCGGGCGCACTTCACGGCCGGCAACTTCGTCGAGCTGGGGATCGGCTGCGAAGCCTGCCACGGCGGCAGCCGCGCGCACGCCGACGACCCACACCTGCTGCCGGACTTCGCGCCGCGCGCGCCGTTCCTGGACGCGGCCGCCGCGCGCGAGGTCACCCGCGCCGAGCGCATCAACCGCGTTTGCGCGCGCTGCCACCAGGTGTTGTTCTCGCGCTACCCGTACACCTGGGAGGGCGGCCAGCGGCACGGGGGGACGGCGGGCGGCAGCTCGATCACCTCCGGCGAGGCGCGAGATTTCCTGCTGGGGGGCTGCGCGCGCCAGATGTCGTGCGTGACCTGCCACGATCCGCACGGCGAGGATCGGCGGGCTGACCTGGCCCGGCTGGCGACGCCCGCCGGCAACGGCGTCTGCGTGCGCTGCCACGGACAGTACGCCGCGCCCGCGGCGCTGCGCGCCCACGCCCACCACGACCCGGGAGGCGCCGGTGGCAGCTGCGTGGCCTGCCACATGCCCCGCAAGAACATGGGGCTGGGGTACGCGCTCACGCGCTATCACCGCATCGGCCGTCCCGACGACCCGGTGCGCGTCGAGCGCGACCGGCCCATCGAGTGCGCGCTGTGCCACGCCGACCAGACCGTCGGCCAGCTGGTCGGCACGATGGAGCAGTGGTGGGGCCGGCGCTACGACCGCGCGATGCTGCAGGTGCTGTACGGCAGCCTGGACGCACGGCCGTTGCAGGCGACGCTGACGCGCGGCAAGCCGCACGAGCAGGCGGTGGCGATCGCGGCGCTGGAGACAGCGCGCGCGACGGACGCGGTCGCGCCGATCGGGCGGCAGCTGGTGAACCCGTATCCGCTGGTCCGCTACTACGCGCGGCGCGCGCTGGCGGCGCTGCGCGGCGCCGATTGCGCCGTGGACCTCGATCGGCCCGTCGGGGAGATCGCGGCCGCCGTGCGGGCGTGCGTTCCCGACGCGTTCGCCGCCGAAGCGGCGCCGGCAAACCGCGTCGCGCCGGGAAACGACGTTCCCGACGAGGATTGACCGCCCGGCGCGCTACAATCCCGCGCCGTGACGGAGCAGGAATCCACCGTTCGCCCGCCCCTGGTGATCTTGACCGGCTTTCTGGGCGCGGGAAAAACGACGGCGCTCAACCGCGTCCTGGGCGCGCAGCACCACCGCCGCGTCGGCGTGATCATCAACGAGCTGGGGCGCATCGACATCGACACGCGCCTCGTCAAGAGCCGGGCGGGCGACGTGATGGAGCTGGCGGGCGGCTGCGTCTGTCACGAGGTGCGCGTTCAGTCCGAGCTGTGGGCCGCCATCGCCGAGGTGGCGCGTCGCGGGCGTCCGGACGTGGTGGTCCTGGAGACGACCGGGATCGCCGAGCCCTGGCCGATCCTCGACGGACTGGAGCGGCTGGGCGAAGCGGCGCCCGCGGTCCCGGCGGCCGTCGTGTGCGTGATCGACGCCGAGGCCGGGGCCGGGCAGCTCGCGCGCCACGAGGAGGCGCGGGCGCAGATCGAGGCCGCCGATCGCGTGCTGCTGACGAAGCTGGATCTCGCGCGGGCCGAGGCGGTCGTGGCCCTGCACCGCGAGATCGGCCGGCGCAACCCGGCCGCCGAGCGGGCCAGCTTTCCGCCTGGGGACGACGCCACGGCCGAGATGGTCACCTGGCTGCTGGACGCGCGACGGACGTCGGCGGCGCCGCGCGCGCCGCATGCGCACGGCCCGCACGCGCACAGCCAGCTCGCCGCGGTCGCGTACGCGGATGCGGCGCCGCTGCTGGCGGAGCCGCTGCTCGCGGTCGTCGATCGCCTGGGGCCGGCCCTCGTGCGCGCGAAAGGGTTCGTTCACGTCGCCGGCGACGGACGCCGCGGCTTCCTCGAGCGCGCCGGGCTGCGCACGGAGCTGCGCTTCGGCGAAGCGTGGGGCGACACTCCGCCGTCGACGGAGCTGGTCTTCATCGGCGAAGGGCTGGACGCGGGAACGATGCGCCGGCAGATCTGGGCCTGCCGCGCCGCTTGAAACGGCCGTCGTCGCGAATCTTCTATCCTTTTTTGCGAAGAGTTCGCATTTTTTTGTTCCGGCCACAAATATCAGTCTCTAGGCAACGGTTCTGATTGACCGAGCCCGACCCGGCGTAGTCCTCTTTGCAGCGCTGTTTTGTGGACCATCGCACAACGTTTCATCAATTCGTTGAACCTGGTCCCTTAATCAGCGTCACTCGTCGTTCGGTTGTCCCCTCCTGCCCCTGAGGACCGTATGCACAAGCATCGACGTATCCGGACGTTCCTGCTCTCCAGCGCCGCAGTCGTCTTGTTCAGTACCGCTGCCTTCGCGCAGGTGGATGCGCCGCCCGCGGCGCCGGAAGCGCCCATCGATCAGCCTCCTCCTCCGCCCCCGCCGCCGCCGCCGCCCGTCGAGGTCGCGCCGCCCCCGCCCACGCCGCCCGCCGCCGTCCCGATGCAGGCGTCGGTCGCCGCGTCGACGGCCATCGCGCCGTCGCAGTCGCCGTTCAAGATCGAGACCGCCAACGGCAGCTCCGTGAAGATCGGTCTGCTCCTGCAGCCGCAGTTCCAGTCGCTGGGCAACAACACCCTCGACGGTCAGACGAACAATCTCTACATCCGCCGGACCCGGCTCCTGGTTGGCGGAACGTTGTTCGGGACGATCGAGTACTTCTTCGACACCGATTACCCGAACCTGTTCCTGTCGCAGACGGAGGTCACGGCCGGCGTGGCGACGCAGACGCCGAAGTCGACGCCGGGGATGAACATCCAGGATGCGTTCGCCACGGCCAAGCCGTTCGGTGACGTCTTCAAGATCGATGCCGGCTACATGCTGCCGCCGTTGAGCCACAACGCGCTCCAGGGCGCCGGCACGCTCTACGGTCTGGACTACTACACGAACTCGTTCCGAAGCACCGCCAACACGCTGCTGGGGTCGTCCGCGTCGCCGGTCGGCCGCGACACCGGCGTCGAGGCGCGTGGCCTGGTTCTCGACGGTCACCTCGAGTACCGCATCGGCCTCTTCCAGGGGTTGCGCAACGCCCCGAGCGGCAACGACGTCGGCGGCCGTAACTTCTTCCGGGTCGCGGCCCGCCTCCAGCTCAACCTGCTGGATCCGGAGACCGGCTTCTTCTATGCGGGCACGTACCTGCGCGCGAAGAAGGTCCTGTCGATCGGCGTGTTCGGCGACGAGCAGGACAGCTTCAACTACCGGTTCTTCGGCGGCGACGTCTTCGCCGACTTGCCGGCGGGCGATGGCCTCTTCACCGCCCAGGTCGACGTCGTTCACTGGCAGGGCGGCAATTTCGTCGCGATCCCCAAGCAGACCGCGCTCATGGCGGAAGCCGGCTACATCTTCCCGGGCGTTCGTGTGAGCCCGATCCTGCGGTTCGAGAAGGACTGGAACAGCAGCACGAACCCGGCCGTCTACGCCGTGGGCGTGGCCTGGTGGCCCTACG
>CAZJMY010000972.1:0-3422 GCA_964546845.1 uncultured Myxococcales bacterium
CCGGCGCGCTCGCCGGCGATCGCGTCCAGCACCGGGGCCACGGTGCGGCAGGGGCCGCACCAGGGGGCCCAGAAGTCCACCAGCACCGGGATGGGCGAATCCTCGACCTCTTTCTTCCAGGTCGCGTCCGTGACAGCCACCGGACGGCGCGGGAAGATCTTCGCCTTGCACCGGCCGCACGTCGGGTCGTCGCGCAAGCGCGACCGCAGGATGCGGTTCTTTCCGCCGCAAGAGCTGCACGCATACAGAACCGAATCGTCGCGATCGCCGGCCTGGGGGTCCACGAGGGACTGACTAGGCACGTCGAGCGGACCGTCAAGCGCCGCCCCCCGGCAGAAACGCGTAGATCGAAGGGGCGATCGGCGTCCGGTCCGGATCGGCTGCCCATCCCGTGGCCCAGGGGTCGGCGGCGGTCGGCCCCGCCACCTCGGGCGCGGTCACGCCGTCGGCGCTGCCCTCGACGGGACAGAACTGACCGGCGTGGAACGCGTGGCCGTCGAAGTGGAGGTAATGGATCAGCCGGCCGCCCGCCGCTTCGAAGGTCGGTTCGGCGCGACGGACCACCTCCTTGGCGATCGCGAACGGCGCGGGCGCGCTGGAGTACACGGTGTCGGCGAGCCCCGTCTCCCGGATCGCCGTCCTGGGCGCGACCAGCGCGTCCAGATCGCCGGGGTCCAGGTACTCGCGAACGTCTCCGCGCTGCCACTCCCAGCAGGGGTGATTGCCGTGCAGGCGCATGACCGCCAGATCGGCCGGGCTGCCCGCCGAGACGACGGCGCCGATGCGCGGGTCCATCGCGCCGACCCAGTCGGTGATCTCGCCGCCCATCGACAGGCCCGCCGCCACGACGGCTGCGGGATTCACGTCCGGCCGTCCCAGCGCGTAGTCCAGTCCGCGCATCGCGTCCCAGGCCCGCTCACCGTCCTCTTCCCAGTCCGAGCTCATTCCGGACGCTTCGATGGCCGGGTGCAAACCGTTGCCGGTGGCGGGGTCGTCGCCCGTCGCGTAACCGTCGTACACCGACGCGCGATCGGCGAGCGGACGGTGCCCGACGTCGATCGCGACCACCACGTACCCGCGCCGCGCCAGCGAGTCGCCGTACCAGTACAGGCCCAGCGGGTCGAACACGTCGCGCGCGCTGCCGCCGTGCCCGTTGAGCGCCAGGGCCACGGGATACCCGCCGGGCGGCGCCGGACTGGTCGGCACCGCGAGGAAGCCGTGCGCATGGCGGGGCGCGGCCTCACCACCCGCCAGCGCGGGAACGCGGCTGTCGAAGGTCAGCTCGTGCAACGCGTAGTTCGGCGGCCAGCTGGCCACGTCATCGTCGCGGTCCCAGCCCGCGAGATCCGGCGACGGCGCGCTGGTGCCGAGGTCCGCCACCTGCATGTCCAGGGGGGCGGGGTTTCCGCCCAGCGCCAGCAGCGCCAATCGCCGGCGCGTTCGGCTCTGCCACTCGGCCACCTCCGCCGCCGTGCGCAGGCCCAGCCCATGAGTCAAAACCTCCATCCGGGTTCCGCCCCAGGCGGCGGGCGCCGCATCGCCCAACGACGTGGTCCCCGCCAGCGTTCGCCCGACGGCCGTGGCGGTGTACGTCGGCTGGCCCGGCGCCGCGCGCCGGACGAACGACAGCAGCCGTCCGTCCCACTCGCGGACGTCGACGTCCTCTGACGGCTGTTCGTCAAGGACGCCGTCCAGCGCGTACGGCTTCAGCGTTCCAATGCGCGCGGCCCCGTCGGGCGTCGCCCGGTCGATCCTCAGGACGGCCTGCGTGTGCCCGTCCAGCGAGACGTCCCAGACGCGGGGCGCGCTGTCAAAGGTCTCCTCTCGCCACCCGGTCACGCGTCCCGTGTAGTCCGTCGATTCGTTCGGCGGCGTCTGGGCCGACGTGCTGGTGCGGCCCGCCAGGACGCCGTCCGCCACGCGCACGCGGTAGTGAACGGGGCCGGTCGGCTCGACGACGTGCAACCGCAGAATCCCTTGCGCATAGAACCCGCTGTCGATGACGTCGGGCGTGGCGCCGGGAGCCTCCGACAGGCTGGTGCCGGTCAGCGCCCCCGTGGCCGGGTCGGCGGCGATCGACAGCGTCAGCCGCGCGCCGTCGCGATTCAGGTGCCAGTGGCCGGGGAGATCCGGTGGGACCCGGTGCGGCCCGTGGGGTGTCGAGAACGCCGGTCGATTCGGGGACGCCGAAGGTGACTGGGCTTCGTCCGCGCACCTCAGAGCCGCCGCCGCCAGGACCATGACGTAGAGGTGCCGCACGACCCTCGGTGAACGCCCCATCGACCACCGAGGACCCGGGCTGAAACGAAGAGGTTAAGCGAGCGGGCGCGCGACCCCGGCGGCCTTACCCGCGCCGGGCGGCGTCGATCTTCGCGACGTCGATCTTCTTCATCGTCATCATCGCCGCGAAGGCCCGCTTGGCCTCGGCGCCGCCGGCGGCCAGCGCCGCCGTGAGCGTGCGCGGCGTGATCTGCCAGGAGAGACCCCACCGGTCCTTACACCAGCCACAGTCACTCTCCTGGCCGCCGTTGCCGACGATGGCGTTCCAGTACCGGTCCGTCTCCTCCTGGGTGTCCGTCGCGATCTGGAACGAGAAGGCCTCGCTGTGCCTGAACATCGGCCCGCCGTTGAGGCCCAGGCACGGGATGCCGCACACGGTGAATTCGACCGTGAGCACGTCGCCCGCCTTGCCGCTCGGGAAGTCGCCGGGCGCCTTGTGCACGGCTTGCACCTGGCTGTCCGGGAAGGTGGCGGCGTAAAGGCGCGCGGCCTGTTCGGCCTCCTTGTCGAACCACAGGCAGATCGTGTTCTTGGGAGTCATGCGCAGGGTCTAAGATCGGTTGCGCGGCCCGTCAAGCCGCCGGGCCGTTCGCCAGCAGCACGAGGCGAACGGCCATGTAGAAGCCGATGGCTCCCACGACGACGGCCAGGATGATGACGTCGGCCGCGCCCACCGGAACGGGGCGCTGGGCCAGCAGAGCGCGGCGGACCCGCACGTAGCGAACGACGCCCAGCGTTTCGGTGACCGCGCCCAGCAGCACGAGCAAGCCGCCGACCGCCGTCGAGTGCGTCGTCCCCGTCGTCGCCACCGCTTTCGCCACGGCCGGCGCCAGGCTGGTCTCGAGCCGCAACCAGAGCCCCAGCTTCGCGATGAAGAAGCCGAAGGTGATCAGGGAGACGCCGGTGCGCAGCCAGGCCAGCAGCGTCCGTTCGTTGGCCTGCAGCAGGCGGGGATCGTCGACCACCCGGGCAATTCTAGCCACGCGCGCCCGGGTGTCGCCGGCGACGACGGCGCAGACCGATCCCGGAACCACGAAGCCGGCTCGCGTGGATCCGGCCCGAACCGGGCCGCCGTCAGGGCGTGGCGCCGGGAGGGGGCGGCTGCCCGGGCGCGGCCGGCGGCGGCGGCGGCATCGGCTGCT
>CAZJMY010000973.1:0-1490 GCA_964546845.1 uncultured Myxococcales bacterium
CCCGACCTCCCGGGCCCCCGCCGCCAGCCGCCCCCCTCGAACCGCTCGCCCCGCCGAACCCGGCATCCCCGCCGGTGCCGGTCACCGCGCCTGCCGCGCCCCCGGGGCCGCCCGTCGCACCGGCGGCGCCACCTGTCGCGCCGCCCGTCGATGACGCGCCTCCCGTCGCGGCTCCGCCGGTTCCCGCGCGGGAGCCCGCATCGTTGGTGTCGCGCGCGTTGCTGGCGCAAGCCACTGCAATTCCTGACACACACACCGCCCAAACAAACGGGTTGAAAGATCGCTGTGGACGTTTGGGGCGCGCGTAAGTGAACATTTCTGGCTCCGGGTGTGATCCGGCTGCACAAGGGCGGAGCCGATGCCGAACCTTCGAACACCAGCGCAGTTCCCAGCTCACAAATGTGGCGATCGGAGCGAGCAGCCGATCCGCCGATGTGAGCGCTGACTGCTTCTGCACGTGAGCGCCGGGATCCATGCCGAGTCTCAAGATCGCGACCTTCAACATCAACAACATCAACAAGCGGCTCGCGGTGTTGCTGGAGTGGTTGGCGAAGGCCTCCCCGGACATCGTCTGCCTGCAGGAGCTCAAGGCGCCCGACACGCGGTTCCCGCTCCGAGAGATCGAAGCCGCGGGGTACGGCGCCCGCTGGGTCGGTCAGCCTTCGTGGAACGGTGTCGCGATCCTGGCCAAGGGAATGACCCCGGTGGAGACGCGCCGCGAGCTCCCGGGCGACCCGGCCGACACGCAGAGCCGGTACCTGGAGGCGGCCGTGTACGGCGTGCTCGTCGGCTGCCTGTACGCGCCGAACGGGAACCCGCAGCCCGGCCCGAAGTTCGCGTACAAGCTGGCCTGGATGCACCGTCTCCTGACCCACGCCCAGGCGCTGCTCGACACCGGTGTTCCCGTCGCGCTCGTGGGCGACTACAACGTGGTGCCGACGGACTTCGACATCTACAACACGCGCTCGTGGTCGAAGAACGCGCTGCTGCAGCCCGAGCCGCGCGCGCTGTATCGGCAGCTGCTGGGGCAGGGCTGGACCGACGCGATCAGGATCATGCACCCGGACCAGCCGGTCTACACCTTCTGGGACTACTTGCGACAGGCGTGGGAAAGAAACGCGGGCCTGCGCCTCGATCACATCTTGCTCAGCCCTTCGCTGGCGCCCGGTCTGCGTGAGGCCGGCGTCGACGCGTGGGTCCGGGGACTGCCCGACGCGAGCGATCACGCGCCCGCCTGGGCAAACCTCGACGCCGATCCTGCGTCAGGCACCCGCCGCGCCAGACGGCGAAACAGCACCAAAGCCTGACGAAAGCCCGACGGCCGCGGCTCTCACGGCTGTGGCGACAAACTGGGCCGCGGTCGCGAACGGGTGGTCGCTGGCGCTTCTGGCGGCGTTCGCTCTCCCCGCCTGCCAGGGCGCGAGCGCGGCGTCTCCGCAGGGCGGCGCGGGCGCGGGCGGCGCGGCCCGGGGCGGGGCGGGCGCGGGTGG
>CAZJMY010000974.1:0-1608 GCA_964546845.1 uncultured Myxococcales bacterium
CCCGCGCCGACACCCAGCCCCCGCAACACGCCCGCCACCCGTCGCGCCCGCGCCTCCAGCTCACGGTACGTCACCGTCTCCCCGTCGAGCTCCAGCGCCACCGCTTCCGGCGTCCGCTCGGCCTGAGTCGCGATCAGCTCGTGGATGCACGCGTCCTCCGGATACGCCGCCGCCGTCGCGTTCCACACCTCGAGCACCTGCTCCCGCTCGTCCGCAGGCAGCACCGCGATCGCGCTCACCGCCGTCTCCGGCGCCCCCTCCAACGCCTCCACCAGGCCCTCCAGCGCCCGCTCCATCATCGCGCACACCTGCTGCGGTGACACCGGCGCCGCCACCTGCACCGTCAACGCAAAGTCGCGCCCGAGGTCGTCGACGGACAGGGTCAGCGGATAATTCGTGCGCTCTTCACTCCACAGCGCCTCGACGCCGTCGGCGTCCGCCACGGCTGGACCGATCGCCTCCGCGGGCGCGTCCGGCGTCCCTGTGTGCCGGACGTTGAGCAGCGCCGTGAACAGCGGGGTTCCGGCCGGCACTCCGCTGGCGCGCTGGGCCAGCGCCAGCGACGCGTGCTCGTGCTGGAGCAGCTCGGCCAGCTGGTCGTGCGTCGCCCGCAAGCTCGCCGCCGCGCCGTCGTCGCCGACGCCGATGCGTACCGGTAGGGTGTTGATGAACAGCCCCAGCCCGCGTTGCGTGCTGGCGCTCCCCTGCATGCGCCCGAACAACACCGTCCCGAACGCCACGTCCTTTCGCCCGGCCGCCCGAGCGACCACCATCCCGAACGCCAGGTGCAAGAGGCTGGCGGCGCTGACACCCGACCGCCGCGCCTGTTCCCTCACTCGAGTGGCCACCCGCTGCTCCACCATCCGATGCTCTTCGGCGACGGCCCCGCCCTCCCCCTGCACCTCCGTCAAGCCGTAGGGCGCGGTCGGCTCCGTCAGGTCGCCGAACCGGCTGCGGAAGTACGCCTCGTGCGCCTCGCGCCCCATTCCCTGCCGCGCCTCTCCGACGAACTCGCGGAAAGGGATCGGGGACGGCAGCTCGGAAACGCGTCCCTGCTGGATCAGCGCCGTCTCCTGCACCAACCAGTCCAGTGTGGAGTGGTCGACCACCAGATGGTGCGCCAGTAGCATCAGCAGCCAGCGGTCCTCGTCTGGTTCATGCGCGGCGTACCCACGCAGGAGCGGCGCCTGGCTGATGTCTAGCCGGTGGACCCGCGGCTGGTATCGCTCCTTCAGCTGCTCCGCCACACTGCCCGCGTCCGGCGCGCACACCACCGTCTCGACCCGCATCGGCGCCGACCGCAGCACCACCTGCACCGGCTCCGGCAGCCCTTCCCACAGAATCGCCGTCCGTAGGATGTCGTGCCGATCGATCACCGCCTGCAGCGCCCCCGTGAAGCGGTCCAGTCGCTCCCGGCTCGGGAACGTCAGCAGCGCCGGCAACAGGTACGTGTCCCCCTCGCGCTGCAGCAGGTGGTGAAACAGGATCCCCTCCTGCAGCGGCGCCAGCGGGTAGATGTCCTGCACGTTCCCCGCCCCCCCAGGCACCGCCGCCACGATCCGATCGATGGCCGCCTGGTCCAGCTCCACCAGCGTCACCATCTCCGGC
>CAZJMY010000975.1:0-5653 GCA_964546845.1 uncultured Myxococcales bacterium
CCTCGACATCCTGGCGCAGACGCCGCAGATCCCCGACAACTGCCAGTGGGCGCTGTTCCTGCGCAACCACGACGAGCTCACGCTGGAGATGGTGACCGACGAGGAGCGGGACTACATGTACCGCGCCTACGCGCACGCGACGGAGATGCGCATCAACCTGGGCATCCGGCGCCGGCTGGCCCCGCTGGTGGGCAACGACCGCCGCAAGATGGAGCTCCTGCACGGGCTGCTGTTCTCGCTGCCCGGGACGCCGGTGCTGTACTACGGCGACGAGATCGGGATGGGCGACAACGTCTATCTCGGCGACCGAAACGGCGTCCGCACGCCGATGCAGTGGAGCGCCGACCGGAACGCGGGGTTCTCGCGGGCCAACCCGCAGCGGCTGATCCTGCCGATCAACATCGACCCCGAGTACCACTACGAGTCGATCAACGTCGAAGCCCAGCAGAACAACCCGAACTCGTTGCTCTGGTGGTCGAAGCGGCTGATCGCGCTGCGTAAGCAGTTCCAGGCGTTCGGGCGCGGCACGATGGAGATCCTGACCGCCGCCAACTTCCGCGTGCTGGCCTTCATGCGCCAGTATGGGGACGAGACGATCCTCGTGGTGGCGAACCTGTCGCGCTTCCCGCAATACGTCGAGCTGGACCTCGGCAAGTGGAAGGGGATGCGCCCCATCGAGCTGTTCGGGCACACGGAGTTCCCCGCCATCGGCGACCTGCCTTACCTGCTGACGCTGGGGGGACACGCGTTCCACTGGTTCTCGATCGAGGCGCCGCCGTCGGACCGGGTCGCCGATCTGATCGCGGGCTACACGCCGCCCACCCTGTTCTGCAACCGGCCCGAGGCGCTGTTCCGGGGCGACGACCGGGTGGTGCTGGAAGACGCGCTGCCGGCCTTTCTGGACACGCGGCACTGGTTCGCCGGACGGGCCTTCCGGGTCAGCGGCGTCCGGATCGAGGACGCGGCGGCCCTGGACGAGGCCTTCATGGTGATCGTACGGGTCGAGTACGCCGACCGGGACCCCGAACGGTACGTGCTGCCGCTGGCGGTGGTCCCCCCCGCGCCCGCCGGGCAATCCATCGCGCCGCAGGCCCTGGTCGCGTCGCTGAAGCTGCCGGGCGGCGAGGCGGTGCTGGTCGACGCGCTGGAGCACCCGGCGACCGCGCGCGGCGTCCGGGAGGCGCGCGGGCGGACCGCGCGCGCCGCGGGCGCCGCGGGCCTCGTGCACGCGCGCGCCTACGGCCCCATCGAGACCCCGGCCGGGGACCCCGTCAACATCAGCGCCGCGCACACCGCGGCGGCCATCCGCTACGGGGACAAGTACCTGCTGAAGATGGTCCGCCGCCTCGAAGAGGGGGTCAGCCCCGAGCTGGAGCTGCCGCGGTTCCTGGACACCCGCGTGCCCGGGCTGGCGCCCGCCGTCATGGGCGCGATCGAGTACCGCCGCCAGCGCGGTGAGCCGAGCACGATGGCCGTCCTGCAGGCGTTCGTCGCCAACGAGGGGACCGCCTGGGGCCACGCCCGGGAAGAGCTGCGGCGCTACTTCGAACGGACGCTGACGCGCCACCGGCAAGACCCGCCGCCCGAACGGCCCACCGGAACGTTCCTGGACCTGGCCGGGCTCGACACGCCCGCCGCGGCGCGGGAGGCCATCGGCGCCTATCACGAGCTGGCCGCGCTTCTGGGGCAGCGGACGGCCGCCATGCACCTGGCGCTGGCCTCGGCGACGGAGGACCCGAACTTCGCGCCCGAGCCGTACAGCGCCCTCGACCGGCGGTCCAAGTACCAGTCGATGCGCAACATCGTCGGCAAGACGCTCCGGCAGCTGCGTGGGTCGATGGGGCGCATCCCCCCGACCGCGCTGGACGCCGCCAAGCGGCTGGCGGACGGGCAAGAGAAGCTGCTGAAGATGTTCGAGCCGTTCCTGCATCGGCGCTGGAGCGGGCTGCGCATCCGCACGCACGGCGACTTTCACCTCGAGCAGGTGCTCTACACGGGGAAGGACTTCGTCATCATCGATTTCGAGGGGCCGCCCGTGGAGACGCTGGCCGAACGCCGCCGCAAGCACGAGTGCCTGCGCGACGTGGCGGGGATGATCCGCTCGTTCCACTACGCGGCTTTCACCGCGCTGCTGGAGAGCACCGTCGTGCGACCCGAGGACCGCGCGATCGTGCGGCCCTGGGCCGACGTCTGGTACCGGTGGGTCTCCGCCGAGTTCCTGCGCGCTTACCTGGCGGCGGTCGACGACGCGCCGTTCATGGCGACGGCCGAGGACCGCCCGCTGATCCTGGAGACGCACCTCATCCGGCGCGCGTTCTTCGAGCTGGCCGACGAGCTCGACCGCTGCGCCGAGACGGTCATGATCCCGCTGTCCGCGCTGGTGGAGCTGGCGGGCCTGTGACGAGGGGCCGGTTACAATCCGGCCATGCGGAAGCCTGAACTGCTCCTGTTCGTCATCCCGGCCGTCCTGCTCATCGCCGTCGCCGCCTGGCTGACGGCGAAATCGAGCCGGCTGGCGCCGCCCCACACCATCCGGATCACGAGCGGCGCGGAGGGCAGCAGCTACCGCCGGTTCGCCGACAAGTACAAGGCCAGCATCGAGCGCTACGGCGTCAAGGTCGAAGTCATCCCTTCGGCGGGCGCGATCGAGAACCTGCGGCGCCTCGCCGACCGGTCGATGAACGTCGACGTCGGGTTCGTGCAGGGCGGCGTCAAGGAGGGGATCGACGTCTCGGGGCTGGTGTCGCTGGGCAGCCTGGCCGAACAGCCGCTGATCGTCTACTACCGCGCCCCGCAGCCGGTCGAGCGGCTGTCGGAGCTGCGTGGCCAGCGGCTGGCCATCGGCGCGCCCGGCTCAGGCACGCGCGCGCTGGCCATGAAGCTGCTGGGCGCCAGCAACATGACCGGCCCGCCGACGACGCTGATCGAGCTGGCGGGCGACAAGGCAGCGGCCGCGCTGATCGCGGAAGAGGTCGACGCCATCTTCATCGTGGGCGACGCGGCTACCCCCGCGCTGATGCAGAAGATGCGCGCCACGCCCGGGATTCGCCTCATGAGCTTTCGCCAGGCGGAGGCGTACACGCGCAAGTTCCAGTTCCTCTCGAAGCTGACGCTGCCGGAGGGGGCGCTGGACCTCGAGCACGACTACCCCGCCGAGCCCGTCCAGCTGGTCGGGCCGACCGTCGAGCTAGTGGCGCGCGACACCTTGCACCCGGCGCTCTCGGACCTGCTGATTGCCGCCGCCCGCGAGGTCCACGGCACACCCGGCCTGTTCCGCAACGCGGGTGAGTTCCCGGCGCCGCTGGCGCGCGACTTCCCCCTGAGCCGCAACGCCGAGCGGTACTACAAGTCGGGCGAGCAGTTCCTCTACAAGTGGCTCCCCTTCTGGCTGGCCAGCCTGCTCGACCGGCTGCTGGTGGTGCTGGTCCCGCTGATCGTGGCGGTCGTCCCCATCACGCGCCTGCTGCCCGCCCTGTACCGCTGGCGCATCCGGTCGCGGATCTACCGGTGGTACGGGGCCCTGATGCGCATCGAGCACGACATCCAGGTTCAGGAGTCGCCCGAGCAGCGGGCGGCCCTGGTCGCCCGCCTGGACGACATCGCCCGCGCGGTGCGCGAGCTGCGCACGCCGGCCTCGTTCGGCGACCAGCTGTACGTCCTGCGCGACCACGTGGCGGCCGTGCGCCGGCGCGCCCACCAGAGCCCCACCGAGGCCGTGGCGTCCTAGAAGCCCATGGCGACGCCGAGGTCGATGTCGACGTTGAACGTGAAGTTCGGGAAGCCGAGCACCGAGTTGGCCTGCGCCAGCAGCGAGAAGCGGTCCGTCAGGTCGTAGGTGACGCCGCCGCCCGGGCCGACCAGGATCGGCCCCGCGGCGATGGTGTCGACGCAGGTCTGCGTCCGGCTCGGGCCGCAGTCGGGCGGAATCAGCTTGCTGCCGAAGGTGACGACGTGGCGAATCTGGCCGCCGCCAGCCGCCAGCGAGAAGAACGGGTGGAACTTCTCCTGGTCCCACCGCCAGGTCGCCTTGGCGAACGCCGCGAACGCGTAGTTGGCCGCGTGGAACACCTTGTCGCCGCTGTGCACGTCGGTCGTGCCGGTGACGAACTGATACCGCAGCTGCACCGACAGCATGAGCGACGAGCTCATCCAGTAACCGAACTCGGGCGCGATGTGCCCCAGCCTGGCCCAGGACACCCCCGGCGGGTTGATGGAGACGTCGTGGTTCACGTCGCCGACGCCGGTGGCCCAGCCGAAGCCGGTCCCCAGCATCAGGGCCGCGAAGTAGCGGTAATCGGGGGCTTCTTCCTCTCCCTCCCCTTCCTCGCCGGCCTCCGGCTTCTTCTTGACGGTGGCGTGTCCGCCGCCTGACAGCGCGATGGTCATGGGCGCTTCCACCGAGCCCTTGGTCGCGATCGCGGTCCCCTCGGCGTCGTCGGCCTCGATGTAGTAGGCGACGTAGTTTCCGCCGGTCGCCGTGGTGGGAATCTCGGCGCCGTAGCGCCCCTCGGCGACCGCCTTCATCTCACGCCCCAGGAACTCCGAGGCGCCCTCGGGCCGGTAGGCCAGCACCACCTTGTCGAACTTCAGGTCCGGCGAGACGCCGACGGTGATCGAGATGGCGCTGCCTTGCTTGGCCGCCGTCACCTGCTCGTGCGTGAGGCCGGCGCCGTTGCTCTCCGGGGCCGGCGCCTCCGGAGCGGCCGCGGGGGGTGGCGGCGCGGCGGGCGCTTCGCTGGGGGCCTCCGCGGGCTCGGCGGCGGCCGGCGGCGGGGGTGGTGGCGGGGGCGGGCTGGCCGCGGCGGCCTTGTCGGCCTTGCCGTCGGACTTGGCCTCGCTGAAGGCGTCGGTCAGCTCCGGGGTGACCAGCGCCTTCGTGAGATTGATGGTCGGCTCGATCTCCAGCGCCTTCTTGAACTGCTTGATCCCCAGGTCGCGCTGCTTGAACCCGCCGATGATGACGATGCCCATGTGGATGTGGGTCCGCGCCGTGATCGGGTGCTGGTCCAGGCCGTTCGCATCCGCCAGGTCCAGCGCCTGCTTGAGGATCTTGCGGGCGTCGTCGAATTTCTTGGCCTGGTAGGCGTTCACGGCGTCGCGGTTCATCTGCGTGATCTTCGCAACCGCGTCATCCGCGCTGTCAGCGGCTGCCGGAGAGACCCACCAGGCGAGCAAGACGAGCGCGACCAGCACGCGCGCCATCGAAGACCGAACAGAGCGCTGAGCGAAGCCCAGCTCCCTCCGCGCGCACATGCTCATGAGATGCTTGCCTCGGGGAAGGGGAAAAAAGGAAAGGCCAAGCTGAGTTACCCTTGTAACACGTTTTTCCGAAATCATTCCAGCCGCCCAGGCGCGTCAAGAGTCCGGCGCGGGAGTCCCACCACCGACGGTGCAAGACAGGTGAGCCGGCGCCGGAATCGCCGTCAGAAATCCGACGTCGCGGCCCGAAGCGAGTCCCAAAAAATCAGGGATCCCTCCGAGGGGCGCATCAGGCGAAGGCGTGCTTCGGGGCAACCTGGGCCGAATTTCCAGGAGGCACCTCTTGCATCCGGTTACCTGGTGCTTAATTCGGTTATTTGCGCCTAACGGCTGCTTCCAGGAACCGGAGGTCACTCATGCAGCTCGATCCCAATGACTTGCTCACCCCGAGCGA
>CAZJMY010000976.1:0-4648 GCA_964546845.1 uncultured Myxococcales bacterium
CCGGCCGATCCACCGGCGGTCGAAGGCGATTCACGGCACCCGGAGAAGGCGAGGCCGACCGCCACGGCGCCGCACACCCACCCCATCCCCTGGCCGTGGCTGGACCGTCCCACGTCCCGTTGAACGATCGCGGGGGCGAAAGTTCACGGGTCGGCGGCGCCTTTCGCCGCGGCGCTACATCAGCGAGAACGGGTAGGTGACGACCTGGCCCGCGTTCGAGGCCGGGAACTTCAGGCCGCCGACGACGCCTTTGATGCAGCCGGTGAGACCGCCCTTGTGGAGGATGACCGGTGCCTCGACCTGCACGCCCTTCACGATGCCCGTGCGCTGGATGCGGAACCGCACGCTGACGCGCCCGGGGATGTACGTGTACTCGTCGGGCCGCGCCCGGGCGATGCAGCCCAGGATGGCGTCCTCTTTCGTGTGAAAGCGCGCGTCGATCTCGTCTTGCGACAGCTCGTGCCCGACGGCGTCCTTCGAGAAATCGAGGCGCATGGTCTCGGCGTGCGACAGGTCCTCGCCCTGCCACACGATCTTGACGTCGGCGGGGCGCAGCTTGATGGGCTCGGGCTCGGGCGCGACTGGCTGCCGGTGCCCGCCGCTCGGCGCCTGAGTCGGCGCCGAGATCGTGCCGAAGACGTCCGAGGGCGCCGCCTCCGTCGTCGAGGCCCCACCCGGGGCCAGCGGGGCCCGCTCCTCGGCCGGTGCCGGGGGGGCCAGGCCCGGCGACGGTGCCTCGCCGCCCGACGCCTCCTCGGGCTGCGGCGAGGCGACGAACACCTCGTTCCGAGCGAGCCGGCGCGCGCCACGCCGCCGCCGCCGATGGCGGTCCTTTCCCTCCTTGGCCGGCGGTTTGGCCGCCGCGACGACCGGCGCCTTGGGCGGCTGCAGCGACCGCCGCCAGTAGAAGACGCCGGCGAGGCCGGCGGCTGCGAACAGGAGCAGGAAGAAGAAGGCCTTCAATGTTCTGCGGCCAGCCTAACATCAAGGTCCTCACCGCGAGCGGGCGACGCAGCTGCCCACCGCCGCGAGGTAATGGTAGATGGGTGATCGATGGCGACGGATGAAGGCGTGACGAGCATGCCCGTGGAGCGGAGCTTCACCCTGATCGGGATCGCCGGGGGCACCGCCAGCGGCAAGACGACCGTCGCCCGGCGGATCATCGACGCGTTGCCGGCCGGGCAGGCCGCGCTGATCCAGCACGACGCCTACTACCGCGATCGAAGCGGGCTGACCCCCGCGGAGCGGGCCGGGCTGAACTTCGACGAGCCGGACGCGCTGGAGAACGACCTCCTGCTCGAGCACCTGCGCGCGCTGAAGGCCGGCCAATCGGTGGCTTGCCCGGAGTACGACTTCACCAACCACGTGCGCAAGGCGACCGTCCGCCGCGTCGACGCCTGCCCGGTCATCGTCGTCGAGGGGATCCTGCTGCTGGCGGTTCCCGCCCTGCGGGAGATCTTCGACCTGCGCCTCTACGTCGACACGGCCGACGACGTTCGTCTGGTCCGGCGCATCAAGCGCGACATGCTGGAACGGGGGCGCGACATCGCCTCCATCGAAGCGCAGTACATGGGGACGGTGCGCGCCATGCACCGCTTGCACGTCCAGCCCAGCAAGCAGCACGCCCACCTCATCATCCCGGAAGGCGGCGAGAACCACCCGGCGCTGGATGTGATCGCGGGGCGCCTGCTGTACGGTCTTCTGCCGCGGTGACCGCGGCAGGCGCCCAGCCGCCCGCCGGTGCGAACGCTGCGCGCCGCGCCGAACCTTTGCGCGCGCCGGTGCATTGACCCTCCGCGACCGAGCCAACGCGTCGTTGGCGGCCGCAGGCGCGACCAAGCGCCAAGGAGGATTCAGATGAACGACCATGTGCGGGCAGGAGCCCTGGTGGTGGGCCTCGCGGCCGTCTCGGGGCTGGGGGCCGTCGGGACGGGGTGCGGGCGGGCAGAGACAGAGCAGGCGACGTCACGGGCGCTGCTCGGTCGAGACACCTTTCTTTATCTCATGTGCAACGCGACGGCCTTCAGCCCGGACAGCCGCTCGCGCTTCGTCGAGTCGTCGCCGGGCAGCGGCTCGTTCAGCCTGACTTACGAGGTGAGCCAGGACTGGCTGGTCGCCGACCCCGACGGCTGCCAGATCGTCGAGACGGACGCGCAGGACGGGTGGGGCACGCACCAGACGCGGTACGCGTTCCGCACGGGCGCGTCCCTGCTGGCCGTGCCGGACGCGCGCCCGCTCACGGTGTCGGACTCCAGCTATTTCCAGATCAAGTACCCGTCCAAGGGAACCTTCACCGCCAGCGTCAACTGGCACAACGGGACGTTCATGGTCGCCGCCGCGGCGCCGGCCGCCGCCGCCGTCCAGCCGCAGCGCTCGCTGACCGAGCGGAACGCGGCCGCGCTGACCGGGTTCACGATGCGCGAGACCCTCGATCGAATCGCCAGCAACGGCGGCGTCGTGGGCGGAGCCGTCTGGCACGACGCGCTCTTCAAGACGTTGGCACGCAGCTTCCAGTTCCCCGACGAGAGCGGGCCGTTCTGCGACTCGGCCGACGTCGGCGGCGTCTCGTTCATCAACGGCTTCTCCGTCGAGTGTTCCAGCAACGGCTCCCCGCTGGTGGGGCACATCGACCACTGGAGGGCGCTGGCCGCCACCAACCGGTTCGACCTGGCGCCCACCGGCGGCGAGGACTGCGGCGAGGCGCGCTTGACGTTCTTCATGCCGCCCGACGCGCCGGCGATCCCCAACTCGCCGCCCGGGCGGTCCTTCAGCATCTTCGAGGCGGTGATCCCCAACCCGCGGCCCGAGACCGGGCTGGAGGGGTGCCGCGCGCTGGAGGCGTTCTGGGCCGGGCTCTCCGCGATCGACGACGCCGCCGCGCGCGGCGCCAAGCTGGTGCAGGCGTACTACACGGGCGAGCCCTCGCTGCAGGCCGCCGGGTTCAAGCCCTTCATGACCTTCGAGAACTTCGGCCCGGGCAAGGGGCGCGTTCGCACCGAGGTGTTCGGCGGCAACCGGGCGTTGTGGGATTTCCGCGAGTTCCGTCTGAATGCGGGCGGCGGCGCGACCGCCATGCCCGTCGCGCAGAGCCTGCCGGTCGCGATGTTCGAAGATCCCGATCCGGCCAACGGCCCGCACCCCAAGGCCGCGCTCTGCCAGGGCGAGCTCCTCGACAGCCTGGGGACTTTGCTGGGGGCCACCATCGACTCGCTGGGCGTCGATCTCGCGCCCGACTGCTTCAACAGCGAAAGCAGCAACGAGCAGGATCGTTTCGAGGAGGACATCACCAACCCGTCGCAGCAAGCCTTCGCGAGCGCGCTGTTGAGCCGTGCCCAGGCGCTGGCGCCGCAGGCCAGCTTGACCGCCACGCAGATCGCGGCGCGCGCCGAGTTTTCGGGGACGTGCATCGGCTGCCACCAGCGCTTCGACAAGATCGCTTCGCGCGACCTGGGCCAGGGGCTGACCCTGCCGGTGGTCACGCTGGGCGAGGGCGACGAGCGCGACGCCGTCGACTTCACGCAGATCAACAACCTGCGCACCGAGCCCTGCGCCCCGTCCGGGCCCGACGCCGCGCAGCTCTGCTTCAAGGTGTCGCCCGTGCTGGGCAGCATCTTCCTGCCCCACCGCAAGGACGTGCTCGAGGGCTTCCTCGCGACGCCGGCCGGCACGTTCCACGCGCCGTCCACTCCGTCGACGGTGACCGTGGGCGGGGCGCCGCGGAGCCGCTTGAACTAGGAACTACTGGTCCATCATCTTGCGCTGGATCTTCCAGTGCTGGGTGTCCGTGCAGAGCTTGCAGTTGGCGCCGTAGAACATGCTGCGGTTCGCGGTGTCGCCCATCAGATGGACGCGCATCCACCCGGTCACGGCGATCATGTACGGGTCCTTGATCGACCCGATCCAGCTCCCGTGCGTCGCGGCCAGGTTGTCGCCCAGCATGACGGGGACGGTGCTGATGGTGTCGTACGCCGACTGCACGCTCGAGCACGGAACCGTGGTGTCCATCCCGCCGCACAGCAACGCCGCCGGGCCGTGCAGCGTGATGTTCGGTCTGGACCCGGCGATCGGCGCGATCGCGGTGATGCGTGGGTCGGCGCCCGCCATGGTGGTGGCGGCGCCGCCCTGCGAGTGCCCGGTCGCGCCGATGTGCGCCGTGTCCAGGTGGTGATACAGCGGGCTGGCCGGGTTGTCGTTCTCTTGAATCATGTAGTCGACGCCGACCACCTGGGGCAGCGGCGTCCCCTGCGCCGTCTGCGAGCTGAGGGACGCGACGACGACGAACCCGTGCGAGACAAGCTGCTTGATCAGCACCAGGTAGTGCCCGCAGGAACCAGCCAGACACTTGTTGTTGTCGGGCTCCGGCTGGTCGCCGGTCCCGTTGGCCCAGGTGATGATCGGGTGGCAGTAGCCCTGCGAGAGGTCCTTGGGGCGATAGACGTTGAAGTGCGGGATCATGTTGTCGTGCAGGGCGTCGGCGACGCCGGCTGCCGGTCCGACGTTCTTGTCCGTGACCATCTCGAACGGGCCGGGGCTCGACGGATCCGCCGTCCCCCACGCCTTCGTCGGCACGCAGCTGCCCGTGGCGCCGCCCGCGCCTGGCGCCCCTGCCGCGCCCGTCGTTCCGCCGCCGCCGGGGGCGCCGGCCGTG